>JAWKKM010000014.1:0-136121 GCA_041393255.1 Bacteroidales bacterium
AAAAAGTCATTCTTACCGTCAATTATGATGGTTCGTGTGGTGGAATATATTGCGATTATAATTCCAATCCTGTGATTAAAAATGTTATTATTACTAACAATCATGCTGGTTCAGGTGGAGGAATATTTTGCGGTGAATACTCAAGCCCGGCCTTTGAGAACGTCACGGTTGCCTATAATTCAGCCGACTATAACGGTGGTGGTTTTTACTTTGAATACGCAAATCCTGTATTTGACAGTATCAATCGCTGCAATATATACCTAAACAACGCCTCAACCGGTGATGACCTGTATGGTTATTCAAACTACCCTTACCCGACCATTGATGTGATCGTTGACACATTTACTGTTTTGAATCCCCGGTCGTTCCAGGCATATCCATTAACCAATTTTAGTTTTGATATCCTGCATGGCCTAATCCCGCAGTTAAATATTGCGCTGTATGCCTCACCGGATGGCGATAATACCAACAGTGGCTTAACTTTGAATGACCCCCTTAAAACGATTCAATATGGCTTATCACTTATTGCCCAGGACAGCATAAATTACTATACAATGCACCTGCTCAATGGAACTTACAGCCCTTCGACTAATGAAGAGGTTTTCCCCATAGGATTGCCGGAATATCTGAATTTGGAAGGAGCCTCAGAGATCGGTGTTATCCTGGATGCAGAAGGACAGTCGGGTGTGATTGAAATCAACGGTCAATATATTTCTATTTCGAACCTTACCATCACCGGTGGTTCGGCTTCATACAATGGGGGAGGTATATACTGCTCAGGATTCAACCCAACAATACAAAATGTCACCATAACCAATAATAATGCAAGTTCGGGCGGGGGATTATTTTTCGAGAGTTCAAATCCTGTCCTGGAAAATCTGACCATTGCCAATAATTCGGCCGTTTATAACGGTGGTGGTATTTATTATAGTTACTCGAATCCATTCTCACAAAACATAATCATTTCAAATAATCATGCGTATACCGGCGGAGGAATTTATTTCAATTACGCTTCCAGCCCAGTGCTGTGTGATATGAGTATTTTTGGTAACTCTGCCATCAATATGGGTGGTGGAATTTATTTTCATAATTCAACTCCTGTTTTTGATAGTGTCAATCGCTGTAGTATATATCTGAATGATGCTGGTGCGGGTGATGACCTGTATATATATTCATACTATTTTAATCCAGTCATTGAGGTGATTGTAGACACATTCACTGTTTTGATTCCCCGATCCTTTCAGGCCTCTCCATTATCCGATTTTAGTTTCGATATCCTCCATGGCTTGATCCCACAGTCAAATTTTAACCTTTATGCTTCACCCGATGGTGATAATACCAACAGCGGATTGACCATAGAAGAGCCTGTAAAAACTATTAATTATGCCTTGTCCCTAATTTCGCAGGATAGTATCAATTTTTATACAATACAGCTACTGGAGGGCACTTACAGCAATTCGACCAACGAGGAAACATTTCCTGTCAGCTTACCAGAATACGTAGGTTTAGCTGGAGTATCAGAAAGCACGGTAATCCTGGATGCAGAAGCGACATCGGGCGTGATCTTAATCACTAACCCGTATAATGTTATTTCAAATATTACCGTTACAGGCGGGAATTCCTCATACGGAGGTGGAATTAACTGTTCAACCTTTAGTCCGCAGGTATTGAATGTAACGGTAACAGGCAATCATGCAGGTTCGGGTGGCGGAATATATTGCGAGAACAATTCGGAGCCCATCCTGCAAAATGTCAGTATTCTCAATAATGATGCTGCTTATGGCGGGGGATTAAGTGTTGAATATGGGGCAGGTCCGGTACTGGAAAACAGTGTTATAATGGATAATTCCGCAAATTACAAAGGGGGAGGAATGAACTTCACAGGTTCAAATCCGATCATTCAAAACAGTGTCGTTTCTGGTAATCATGCAGGGCAAGGGGGAGGAATTTACTGCTATGATTCTGAACCTGTCATGAAGAATGCAAATATTATTAATAATTCGGCAGATATCGGGGGTGGAATTTATTTTGAATATTCTTCGCCTGCATGGGATTCGGTTAATCGTTGTAACATTTACCTCAACAATGCCATTACAGGCGGCGATTTATTTGCCCAATCCTTAGTGGAAGTAGTTGTAGATACCTTCACTGTTTTAAATCCCAATTTGTATTTTGTTTATCCTCTTAACAATTTCAGCTTTGATATCTGGCATGGGAAAATAGATTTGCAACTTGTTAATGCCGATTTGTATGTTTCGCCCCAGGGAAGTAATTCCAACAGCGGACTGACACCCGATGATCCGCTGAAAACAATTCGTTATGCCTCATCAATATTGGTCACCGACAGCCTTAATCCGCACACCATTCACCTGGCAGAAGGGATTTACAGTCCTTCGGTCACAGGCGAATATTTCCCGGTATTTATTGCAGAATATTGCAATTTGGTTGGTGCTGCCGATTCATCGGTAATTCTTGATGGTGAGGGAAACGCTGTGCTGTGCCTGATCGAAAATGATCATTCACTGATTTACCGAATGACCATAAAAGGAGGGGGAACAGTCGGCTTTCCGTTTAATTTAAGCGGAGGGATTTATTGCGAGAGTTCAAGTCCTCATTTGCAAAACCTTATCCTTACCAATAACTTAGTTGAAGGAATTCATCTGAGCAATTCCAATCCTGTAATTGAAAATTCAGTCATTTTTAATAATGAAGGGAGCGGAATTTATTGTAAGGACTCTAATCCCATAATTAAAAATCTGGTCGTAAGGAATAATGATGGTACCAATGGATATGGAGGGGGCCTGTATTTGGAAAACTCTAATCCTTCTTTGATAAATTTAAGCATTTATGAAAACCATGCTTCAAAAGGTGGCGGTATTTATTGCTACAATTCTAATCCGATCATAATCAATTCAACCCTCACGGTAAATACGGCTAGTTTTGCAGGAGGCATCTATTGTGGGGCTGGTTCCCTGGCAACAATCATCAACTCAGTCATGTGGGAAAATCAGCCGCACCAGATCATGCTGCAGGGGGTTTATTCTTTGAATGCAGTTGAAATATCGTACTCCGATATTATGGGCGGGGAAGAAGGGATCTGGATTTCGGGCGCTGGAACCATCAACTGGCTGGAAGGCAATATGGATGAAGACCCATTGTTTGTTGAAAGCGGAGGACACCCCTATGCCTTGCTGGATGGATCACCCTGCATTGACATGGGCTCACCAGATACAACTGGATTGAATTTGCCCAATACTGATATCATAGGAAACAAGCGCATTTGGGATGGCGACGGGAATGGAATTGCCAGTGTGGATATGGGTGCATATGAATTCGGGGCAACTCAGGTAGGAATAGATAAACCCATTGTTCCAGTTCGAAGTTTGGAGTTTAAAGTTCGATGTTTCCCGAATCCATTTTCGGAATCCACAACTTTTGAATATGAGCTAAAAGAAAATTCATGGGTTACCCTATCTATCTTTAATTATTCAGGACAGGTGATTGGTTTACTCTTAAATGAACAAAAAGGCAAAGGTATACAACAGGTGCAATGGAATGCATTTGAACTTCCCGCTGGTGTTTACTATTATCGCATCAGTGTGGGAAATATTATTGAAACAGGTAAAATGGTTTTGGTTAAATGAAATCTGTGGTTGGCGGTTGGCAGTCTGCAAACCAGGCTGCTAACTTCCAACTTCAAATTTCGTCCAAAGGAGTTCTTTGGACGAACCTTAAACTAAAAGTTATGTTACGGACCCTCATCATCGACGACGAAGCCCACATTAGGGATACGCTTACAAAATTGCTTATGCTGTGCTGCCCCCAGGTCAATATTGTAGGGGAAGCATCCAGTGTGTCGGTTGGTATCAACAAAATCATAGAATCCCATCCTGACCTTGTTTTCCTGATATCAACCTGAAAGATGGGACGGGATATGAACTGCTTCATGCTCTGCAACCTATCGGTTTTTAAAGTGATTTTCATTTCCGTTTTGATAAAAAAACTGTTCAGGCATTTAGACTCAGCAGTGTTGCGTTCCTTCAAAACCGTTTAATCCGATGGAGCTAATTGAAGCAATAAAACTGGTTGAGGAATTGGAAGTTAAAGATTTTGACCTTTGTTTGGAGGCATTGGAAGAGAATATCCGGGAATTTGGTTTCTGATTTTTATTAAATCGTCAACGCGAGCCTCCCCGTTATATCAGGCGGGCAGAGAAAACAATCTGTATAAACAACCCAATGCAGATTACTTCAATGCTTTCCTCTGACATTTCAAAATTCCTTGCAATTCCGGTTTTTCATTTATTGGTTGATTTTAATTTTTCAATCTGACGTCTGATTGGTCATAAATAAACGTAACTTTAGCAACTTTTTAAAATCAATTTCATGTTACGCGCCCTGATCATTGACGATGAAGACCATATGCGCGATACGCTCATCAGAGTCGCTGAAATCCATTGCCCGGATGTACAGGTGGTTGGTCAGGCATCAGGTGTGGTTACTGGTAAAACAGCCATCAATGAATTTCACCCCGATCTTGTTTTACTCGATATTCAAATGAGGGACGGAACAGGTTTTGACCTGCTTTATAGCCTGCCTTCCATCGACTTCAAGGTGATCTTCGTTACAGCCCATGATCAATTTGCCCTGCAGGCTTCCGGTGCAGTGCTGTCGATTACCTTTTGAAACCGGTCAACCCGGAGCATCTTGCCGAAGCTGTAAATAGAGCAGGAATGATGATACAGGAACATTTCAATCTCCAGATGAAAGCCCCAAGATAACCTGAAAGCGGTGAACAAGCAACACAAAAAGATCATCATTAAAACAACAGAGAACATCCACCTTCTTGATTTGAAAAACATAATAAGTTGCGAATCGGATAACTCTTACACGACTATTAATACCTCGGAAGGAGATAAGATACTGGTTTCAAAAACCCTGAAGGATTATGAAGATTTGCTGGCTGAATGTGGTTTTTACAGTTTCATAAATCCTACCTTATCAACCTTTTGCATATAAAGCGTTTCGAACGGCAGGATGGCGGCTACATTGTATTAACCAACGATGTAAGAAATACCGGTGGCTTCGCGCAAACGGGATGAATTGCTCCAGTTGTTTGAGAAGCTGGCGGAGTAAAATATTGCTGGATGTTTTAAATGGCCAGCACTAAAAATATTAAATTTAAAACAGTTTTGAATCTCTAAGGATGCTATATCTTAATTAATGCTTTAAAATCTATTAATCCAAGTAAGTGAAATACGGTAACAGCTATAATCACGATCATCACCCACCGCACAAAATTAGCTCCCCAGTCCACTGCAAAATGTGAGGCGATATATGCCCCGATAATATTACCGATTGCATGGACCAGCCCATAATCCCACCTGACCTGGTCGTTGATAATGAAAACCAGCAGGGCAAATGGTGTATATAATAAAACAATCCAAACTTTGATGGCATTGGCTTTAACGAGATCGTATCCTGCCCCCAAAACGATGCCTGCCAAAAGAAAATATCCTACTCCAACCTGCACAAATCCACCATAAATACCAATCAGGAAAAAGATAAGGATTTGCAGCCATGATACTTTTTTATCCATCAAGTCTTGCTGTCCGTTTAACCATTTTGAAGGTTTGGTAAGGATGAAAAACAGCATGATGATCATGACCACAGCCACCGCTTTTTCAAAAATGCTTTCATCAATATCAGTAGCGATTTGCGCACCAAGAACAGCTCCTGCAATAGTTGGCAATGCGAGGATGCTTCCTTTTCGCCAATCAAGCATTTTCCTTTTCCCGAACTCCCGCACGGAAGTTATATTTTGTAAAACCACAGCAATTCGGTTAGTTCCATTGGCAATGTTTGCTGGCAATCCCATAAACATAAAAAGCGAAAGGGAAATAATTGTACCTCCACCGGCCAGGGTATTAATAAACCCAACCAATATCCCGGATACTATTAATAATAGAATCTCAAACCAGGTCATATAAAGAAATTATCTGGCAAAATTAAGAAGAAGCTAAATGAGAAATGAAATAGTATAGATTAAATAAGATTGGAATGAATTTTAGAAGCAAAAAAAAAGCCATCCTGTCAGGATGGCCTTTTAAAGATTTAAAATGCAGATTAATTTACATAATCATAATCCATAACTTCGACATCGCTCCATTGGTGACTGGCATCAAGTTCGTCATAAATCATTCCGTTTGCTCCAAAAAGAAGTGATTTTGCATCATACCCTAATAGTCTCAGGTAAGTGGTTAAGAAAGCACTTGTTTGGCCTGTCCAGCAATACACGACAATCGTTTTGTCTGTTGGCAATGTTTTCAAATCAGCAGTTGTCGAGATGGACATTTTTGGGGTGTATTGCATTGCTCCCGGAATATGTCCGTAAAGAGTATAATCAGACTCAGCCCAGTAATTTACAATGTAATAATTGCCTGTATTAGCAAACACTTCAGCACTGCTAATTTTCGCCGCACCAAATCCCTCAGTCAGAATATCGGTTACACGGGCACTAAAAATTTCCTGACCTGTTGTTTTACCAGTTGATAAAGTTGGCATTGATCCAACAGCACCTTTCGCTACAGCATCACCTTCAAATTGTGTTGAGTACATATTGGAAACATTGGTTGACCATTTTGCAGCAAAATCTGAATGCCATGAACTCATGCCCCACTTCATGTCAAATGCATTTGTGTAACCATTAAGTCTTAAAATTGAAGTTACCCAACCAGCAGTTTGGCCTGTGTAGCAAATTACGATTATTTTTGCATCCATGGCTAACCCTTCAGTTTCAATGTAGTCAAGTACTGCACCAGCAGCAACATTTACAGCACCATCAATATGTCCATTAGCAAAGTCAACATCTGATCTGATATCGATCATAGTCATTGCTGTACCGGCTACTATATCGTTGTGTACTGCTTCAGCCTTAATAATGGATGGCATATCCGTATTCACATAATATTTACCATAAGGTGAAGAAGTCGATTCGAGATATGAAGCCAGGACCTGGGATTCGTTTACTGGTGTAGGCGCTGGAGTTTCATCATCATCATCGCTACAAGCAGCAAAGAAGAGAATTGAAAAGGTAATAAAATACCATAATAATTTTGTGTTTTTCATAGAAATAATTTTAAAGTTATACATAAATTAATTTATAATAATGTGTTTATTTTTCTTCAAACCAGGATTCAGGAAGTTTTCCATCTACAACGATATCTTGAGATGCAGTTTGCTCCCATTCAAGCAGGTTTTCCTGGAACAGGTATAATTCTTTATTGATCAATACACCACCTTCGTTACGGATGTGGCAGTTTTCGAAACATGCTTTGTTGTTTCCAACTTGTGTTCTGTCGGTCCACCTCAATAAGTTGTGAGGTGATGTATAGTTATAGGTAGGGAATGCATCAAAGTTGGCATATTCTGGAACTCCATATTTTTCCCAATTATCCGGAGCAGCCAAAGTTCTGCGAACCAAGGTCAGGTCAAAGCCGGTTTTAATATCTGGAATTGGATTTCCGGCAATTTTAAAGTCCATGTATGATGGAATTCTTGCACCATCTCCATGAATGTGGCAACTTCCACAATTATTGTAAACCTGTGAATGGCAAACCTGGCAGTTGAAATCATCCATGTGCATGGAATGAAATGTGTTTTTGGATTTAAGATCGGAATGGCAATTCTCACATTTTGGAAGTTTGGAATAAGCATAACGCTGCTCGACAACCTGGCCATCACCGTGCAAATCATCTGCACTGTGGCAATCAACACATTTATAACCCAACTGAGTTAAATGAAGATCGGGCTCAGTTCCTGTAGCAACACCCAAATAGGCATGGCCACCACGGGAAACATGGCACGTGACACATACATTTAGCATGTCGGGAGTTTTGTTAAAATTATGGCCACTTATCAGGCCACCGCCTCCTATCTTTGGTCGAATTACATGGCATTCTCCACAACCTGCATGGCAAGTTGCACAGTTTGCATTGTAACCTGCAATTTGATGTTGAGGTAGTTGGTCGAAATCCTGTGGACCACTCAAGCCGCTTCTGATGGCCACTTTTCTTTTCTGTCCTGTGCCATGGTGTAAGCTTGTTGAAAAATTGTCAACAATGGTTTGGTGACATGATGCACACTTTTCTTCTGCAAAAACGGATGGATGAGAAATGAAGTTGCCGGAATGCGCTTCATATTTGTCTTCCGTATTGTCTACTCCATAATGACAACCTACACAACCTATATCATAGTGACCCGATTGTTTATAGGCATCAAATCCGGAACCGCCCATGTAAACCCTGTCATAAGGTTCGTAGTGAGGTGCTTCGCCACCACAACCACCGGCGGGTGCTGCTGTATCTGGTGAATAAACTTCTTGAAGATGTGCATAGTTTGTATGGCATCCTTCACACGAAGCATAACTTTTAGTCACTGTTCCATCATCGGAATCACCTTCATCTTTCGAACAAGCTTGTAACCACCAATGCCATGAAGGCAGTGATCAACACCAGTCCTGTTGTGTAATACTTTAGTGTAGTCATAATTTATTAAATTTTAAAATACTACTGAATGATTAAATCCACAAAATCATTGTTAATTAATTCACAGCAAAGATTGTTGATTTGAACGACATATGAAAGAAATTATATATGGCATAAGTACCATCCTGAATTGTTATGCACCATTTATTTAGCTGATGTGAGTCATGTTTTTGTGTGATAATTTATTAACTTTGCAAACTAAAATAAAATGACTGAATGGGAAATGAATCGCATATTTCTGGTTGTACAATCAGTTCGCATCATTGCAGGTGTTTTGAAAAACTCACAGCTGAAGAGATGGAATATCTGGAAGCCAATTCTGTAATTATCAAGTACAAGAAACGGGAGATTATCTGTAAACAGGGCAGTTTTGTCTCTCATGTAATGTTTATGGAAAAAGGCCTTGCTAAAGTATTTTTGGATAATGGAGCCAATTCTCTGGTTCTTAAAATAATACCTGATGGTAATTTGTTGGGGTTGTCATCTGTTTCGGAAGAGCACAATACGTTTCAGTATTCTGCCATGGCTTATATTGATTCAGAAATCCGTCAGATCGACATTAAAGTATTCAGGCAATTATGCAACAGAATGCAAATTTTTCGAAAGAAGTAATTGAAATTCTTAGTGCAAATAGTGTGCGGAGTATATGGCCGGTTTTTCTGCCTGACGCACAAACAGGCTTTTGGCAGGCTTGCAGATATTTTGCTTTGCCTTTCTGACAGGATTTTTAAGCAGTCTCAATTTGATTTGCCCCTTTCTCGTAAGGACCTTGGTGAGTTGTCAGGTATGAGGCTCCAGAAACCGTCATTAGAATGTTGAAAAAAATTTGGTGAAGATGGAATTATAAAAATGGAGGGCAAAAACTTTAAAATTGTTGATTATAACCGCCTGAAACGAATTAGCGAGACCGGGTAACATAAATATTCAAGACAGGCCTTACTCAGCTAATGTAATGGCATTTTTTTTATACGGAATCCATATCATCATTTCTCCCTGGTCCCCGATTGGCCCATACACAATAAGGTATTGCTTTTATTTTTCTGTTCGTCCGGTCCATATTCAATGATCCATCTGGTTCTTCTTGTACCCTATGAGCCGTGAATTCAATGGTTTTGACTCCGTTTAATAAATCTGCTTCAAAATTGGTTGTAAAACCCGTCGAATGTGCAGATACTATATTTTTTATACTATCCAGATCCCATGGTCAATTTCCTCAATACAATAAATCAATGGCCCGCACTGAAGGGCAAAACGACTTTCATCTTCTATAACATTTTTATTTGCAATAACTTCTTGAACAGGCATTGGTAAATAAACTTCAATCTTGTCATTCTCAACCCATTCACGATTTAGCACAGCATATCCATCCCGAATTTTGAAATCAATCTCAATTCCATTCACATTGATCACAACCTGTCTGTCAAGGGGTGTTTTAAAATGGTACAAATCTCCGTTACAGGTTCATTCCTCGACCAGCCCGGTATCCTGATAAAAATTGCCCTTTTACAGGATTGCTCAGGAAGGATGCCAATGGATATCTTCCCGTCCCAGGGGTATTGGCTTTGTTGAGTTATTTTTATATTTCCTGTTGGGGTTTCCATCGTAGTTTCACTTTCAATGAATAGGTTAATGAATATATCATCCCCTTTCGATGCATAAATATATCCCGTTACAGATGGCAGGAACCTGCATATATTAGAAGGACAGCAGGCACAGCCAAACCACTCCTGCCTTTCATGGCTACCATCTGATTCCAATGGGTTGGAATAAAAGAACAAATCACCGGAAAGTGAAACACCTGATAGCAAAGCATTGTACATGGTACGTTCCATAACGTCAATGTATTTTGCCTCGCCAGTTAAAAGAAACATCCTCTGGTTCCAGAACACATTTGCAATGGAAGCACAAGTTTCGCAGTAGGCTGTAGAATTGGGTAGTTCATAATCAAATCCAAACCCTTCATTTTCTCCTGTTTGCCCTAAACCTCCGGTGACATACATTTTTTTATTGACTACATTTATCCAAATGGATTCGATGGCTGAAATATAATCATTATTACCTGTCAGTGTAGCCACATCGGCCATGCCTGAGTACATATAAAGGGCGCGCACGGCATGTCCTACTGCTTCCGATTGTTCAATTACCTTTTGATGTGACTGCATGTATTCAGAACCATCCGGGCCTCGAACATCGAGAAAAAATTTTGCCAGGTCAAGATATTTTTTTTCACCCGTAATTCTATAGAGTTTAACAAGCCCAATCTCAATTTCCTGATGGCCGGGATACATTTCAATTTTCCCCCAGCCAAATTCTTTATCGATCAGATCAGCATTTTTAATGGCGATATTCAGAAAAGTTCTTTTCCCAGTAGCCTGAAAATGGGCAACGGCTGCTTCGTACATATGGCCCACATTATAAAGTTCGTGGCTTTGTTCGAGATAAGACCACCGTTCGGTTCCCGAATATTCAGGAACTTTATCAGGGTTAATTGTGCGTACAGTATATAAATAGCCATCCTCTTCCTGGGCCAATCCAATGAGCGTAATCAGGCTGTCCAAATAGGAATCCAATTCCGGGCTATAAGATTCACTTAATGAATAGGCAGCCCCCTCCATGATTTTAAAAACATCCGAATCGTTGTATCTTTTCCCAACGTGTTCTCCATTCACCACCCCTCCGGCAACAGCGAAATTATTGATCCGGTCAGTAACTTCGCAATGATGGAAAGCAATGGGGATTGTAACCTCCGCATTTTTTATGATCCTTGGCAACCAGAAAGTATCGTTTAATTTCACTTCAGTAAATGGAACGGGGTTTATGGAGTAACTTGTGCTTTGTTTTTTTTCTGATTTACAAGAGATGATCAACACAAAGGCTAATGCAGTGATAATTAAATTTCCTTTCACCATTTCTTATAATTTAGCGATTTGAATTTGTGAAATTAGCAATTTAAAAAGTAATTTTGAACATCAAATTGTATTTTAAATATAATCATGGATTTTTTAGAATATTTTGATGAGGACTTTAACTTCGATCAAGTATCCTACGATTTGGACCAAAGCATTCCAGTTGATGAATATGAGGGATATACAAAGGCGGAAATCCAAGCAGCCTTGTATAGTATTTTTAGTGAAAAAAGTCCTGTGCGCGTCCGCAAAGACATACCGGGTAGGATTCTGGACCAGTTACCCTTTTTTAGATTGTCTGAATATTTACTGGACACTGTAGCTAAGACAGGAGAAGTAAAACTCACAAAATTTGGTAACCTTCCGGTAAAACTGGTAAAACACCTTTACGAGCAAAAGTTCATTAGGGAACCTATGATAGAAGAAGGATTCTATAAATTGCATAAAGAAGAAGATTCAATTACCATTAACATAAGCCATCTTATCTTAAAATTTGCCGGATTGCTTAAAAGGCGCAACAATAAATTGTCATTAACACAAAAGGGGATAAAAACCAAGTCAGACCGGGTTGAACTGCTTCGTGTAATATTGGCTACATTTGCCCTGCGGTTTAACTGGGCAAGCCTTGATGGTTATGGAAATAGCCGCACTGGCCAGTTTGGAGTTGGTTTTACATTGCTAATGCTAAATAAATATGGGAATGAGTTTAGGAAGAGTGGTTTTTATTCGGATAAATACATGATCGCCTTTCCTGCTCTTTTGGATGATTTCCTTATTAACAGCTTTTATAAGTATGGTGATGTTGAAAGAGATTTTACAAGGTGTTTTAGTATAAGGACTTTCGAAAAGTACCTGGAATACTTTAACCTCATAGAAATGGAGTATGAGGGTGATTCTTTATTGCTGAAAAAAAGCTTTGTCAAAACTTCAGCTCTCTTTCATTCTGTATTTGTTTTCGATAGCTAAAAACAAGGCATCAGGCCCGTATTGATATAATCAATTTGCTAACCTGCGCCTGCGCCTCATCATTATTTAGTTTCCCCTATTTGATAAAGACTTTTTCGGTAATAACCCCTCTTTCAGTTTGTACTTTAACGAGGTAAAATCCGGGTTTTGCCTGAAGGGTTATCTGAACTAACTCATTTCCTGAGAAGTTTTTGTGAGCCATCTCATGGCCCATCATATTATAAACCATAATATCGCCCATAGTAAATTCGGAAACCCGAACAAAAATATTTTTACCATTTGAATATATATTGTGATCAATCAATGCATTTTCTTCCATGCTAGAAGCTGAATAGTTAAAATGAAGGAAAAACCTTTTTGGGTCTTCATTTGGATAGGCCGCGAAAGTATAGGAACTTTGCTTCCTCAAGTCAGTTATGTTGTTTTCTTTCTGATCTTCGAGATATACTTCAATACTCTCCTCCAGGTTTTCCAAATCTAAAATTGAAATTGTATAAATATTTTCAACACCAACTTCAAATCCCAATGGAATGATCATGTTTTGGTTATCGAAAGGCAGCGTGTTGACAGCCAGTTCTTCTGATTGATTAAAGGAATAAATTTGAGGTGCTTCACTCAAACCCTTTATCTTCCAAGCATCGTAATCATTATCAAAATTCGGGCTTGCATCCTCATTAAAATAAATGATGGTTTTATCACTATATTCATTTCCAACTGCAGTTAGGGTAATCATATTCCCAATTTCATTTCCTGATTTATAAAAAGCCTGGTTGCTATGTTTTCTTTCACTTTGCGGGATAGCAAGTGAAGCACCTGAATTATTTGCTTTCACCCAGAAGCCTTGTCCTGGAGCAACATCGCCTGTTGGATGAGTACCTATTCCAGTAGTATTATAAGTTAAATAATTGCCCGAAGTACCAGCATCGTAAACATATATTGTAGCATCCAGGTTTGTCCTTCCCCATGCAATACTCCAATGAATAGCCGATGGATAGGGATTCCCAACCATATTCCAACCTCTGTCAAGTAGGGGTTGTGAAGGAGTGTAGCTCAATCCGTTTACGGCAACATCCCCATTATTTAAAATGCCCGTATAATCGACTGTTGCATTTCCGGTGGTTCCGCTTGTTGACCAGGCCATAAATCCCCTGCCCTCGGTAAGATCATGATTTAAATTTGTAATATAATGCCAGGAATAATCGGTTTCGTCAAAATACATGAGGTATAAGTCTGTAAAAACATTGGATTTGGCATCAGATATTGGAGCGGAAACTATATGCCATTTGTTTTCAGTAATGTAACTCTCTACTGTTGCATCCACATTATTTGTGTTGTGCAGCAAAGAAGAGATTCCAGTATCGTTAGTTTTTAAAACTAGCCCATTGGTCCCAGCAAAATTTGATAAAACTCCGTTTACTGTTAGGGTTTTGCCATAAGGGATATGCAAATGTGCACCCGCTTCAATGGTGAGGTTATTGCAAACCGCTCCAGTGCCAGTGTTTGTTTCGGGATAATTGCCGCCAGCTGGTGATGAAGGAATAGTAACATTGTTACCAACAAGCGGTGTTTTCCCAACATCCCAATCTGAATTATCATTCCAATCTGTTGAGCTTGTACCTGTCCATGTAATACCATCTCTGATATCAACAGTATAGTCCTCTACTTCTCCGTAGGTTTCCGTTGAACAGGGACCAGCCCAGGTACCCCATGATGCCCTGATTCGCAAGGATCGATTACCATAGTTACTCACTGAAGGAAGCGAAATATGGCTGGTGGTTATTTCATTTGCAGGACAGCTTAAATCAGAAAGCAACTTCTCCGAGTCTTCGAATTCATGATTATCATTCAAGTCAATCCAAAGGCTGACCCGTTCCTGGTTATATGACATTTCAAAACTTACATCATACGTACTACCTGGTAATAAAGCTGTTGAAATTGAGCTATAGTCTGAATAATGACTTGAACCACTGGAGTTATCAATTGTATTCAAAATAAACCTTTTGAAATGTGTTCCTACATCTCCAGAGGTATATTCAGGTAAGCAGAAAGTGCTGCAATAATTTGGATTATCATATCCAGGTGCACTATTATAAACAGTTGCTGTACCTGAACCTGTATAATCATAAACAAAGAAATAATATATTGTTGATGGATCCAGATTTGTTATCGTGACCATACTGCCAGTTCCATTATAAATTACCTGTTCACCTCCTCCATAAACAGGATTTGCTGTCGGATCATTACCATTGACAGGTGGGGTAAAGGTAGAGCTCGTATTGATTTTAACAATCCTTTTTGAACCTGTACCGTTTGTCCATAAGACATCCATTTTGTTTGTGGTTACATTATCAAAATGAATGTCCCTTGCCTGATCAGCATCGGGTGGAAGCGTTGTAAACACTTTCTCTGCACCATATGCAATGGAATAACTGTTTCTACCATATGCTCTTACATAATATGTTTTGTCGGTGAATAATCCGGTTAGGTCACTGGAAAAAGTTCCTGCTCCTGTACCTTCATCTGTTTTGCCAACATTCCTGCTAAATGTTGGCATGGAAACGGTATCCCAAACAATTCCGCGGGATTGAATGGCCTGTCCACCGTCATCTGTTATGTTACCTCCACTTGTGGCTGAGAAATAAGAAATGTTTGTTATATCGTCCGTAACCATTACCGGAACCTCACTTAATGAAGTAAAGGTTTCATTCTGGCCATACGCAATTCCGCCATCATTAATGGCATAAGCCCTTACATAGTAATTTTGATTGGGTTTCAAATCATTCATCTGGCTGACAAAACTTCCTGTACCGATTCCATCTTCAGAAAACCCCCAATTATTATCAAGGGTTGGATTATTGTATAGCCCCCAAACAATACCCCTGACACTAACAGACGATCCGCCCTGGCTGGTGATGTTTCCTCCACTCTGAGCGGCATCACTTCCAATATTGCTTACTACTGTCGTTATGAGTTGCGGTAAATCCTTTATGATCACACCATAATCTTCAGCCTGGCCGTAGGCTGGGTCATAACAAGGCCCATGGGATGGAGTAAAAATCACAAAGAATCCGCATTCGCAGCAATTGATTGAGAGTTGGATGTGGTGGTATGGTAATACTAATGGTGTGCTCTCCTGATACCTGTGAAGGGGCAACATAGACTACCTCATCGGTATCAAGAAAATCCCCGTCATTGTTATAGTCAATGTAAACATTCCAGTATTCGGAGTATCCTGTACCAAGCTCCACGGTTAAATCATAGCTTGCACCGGGATTTAAAATTGTATAGTCAGAAGTTATTAAATCCAAATATCCGTTTGTCGGATTATCCTGATGAGGCTGCCCCGAGTTTTTATTAATTGTATTGAGTTGAACATGGTAAATCCCCATACCAAAACCGCCTAAATTTTGTGTAGCCGGTGTACAGGTCGGAGAAACAACATTGTACACTGTAATATATGAATTGATAGATCTTGTATCATTTCCATTTGTATTACCGACTAGCAAGGAAACGTTGTAAACACCTTCTGTATTAAAAATTACCTGAGGGTGTTGCGAATTGGCATTGGTTCCGCCTGTATAAGTAAAACTTGTTGGTGTAATGGTCCAGTCCCACGAATTTGGTGTATTAGCTGATAAATCCTCTAATAAAAGGGTTTCGCCTACTAAACCAGTGGTTTTATTTGCTTTAAAATTAGCCACCGGAGGTGCCGATGCATCATGATACAAAGGGGTTTCCCACAGGCCTCTGCCATAGGTTGCTGCACGCAACCTGCTATCTGTACCCCCATAATATATTTCAAGTTCCCTGACATCAACCACAGGTAATCCACCATCATATAAAATCCAGTCTGACATATCTGCATTTTTGAAGAAGACACCCGTTTTAGTGCCAATATAAATTCCTTCATTTGAATATTTATCATAAATCATACAATTAAAGCTAACAGCAGGGAGTGTGCCGCTAATGTCTGTCCAGCTATTTCCTTTGTCCACTGATTTATATACTTTATCAGATTGGATTAAATATACGATTTCAGGATCTGTTGGGTGGCAGGTAACGTCAGCAATATACACTGATCCTTCAGGTAAACCGGAGGTCAAATCTGTCCATGATGGCGTGGCATCATTTACATTGTCACTTCTAAAGAAATTGTTATCACTTCGCACACCATAAAAGATATCATTGTCTGCCATTGATTGCGCAATTGCGCGGTAATTACTTGAATTGCTACCTCCTAAATTGTCTGATATTTTGGTCCAGGTCGGAGGATTGTTTCGCACATTATTGCTTCTCCAGATATTTTTATATCCGAGCAGCATGGTATTCGGGTCATTGTGATGTAATGAATAGGGAGTTACCCATGCTCCGCTTTCATTAATTCCGTTTATTCCCTCACCGGCTATCTCAGACCAGCTTCCATAACCCCCATTTGTGGATCTGCTTATTTTGCTAATATATGTGGCATAAGCATACTTTGCATCCTGATAATCAACCAAACAATTCATGCCATCTCCACCCTTGATTGTTGTGAAGGTACCTGCATCATAATTAGCAGTACCATTGTCCTGGTAACCATTCATAACCAAATCCCTGCGTTGAGCAGCCTGCCCGATCCTGTATGTTTGGGCAATTTTTAATCCGCTGCTTATATTCGTCCAGGTCTCAAAATAATCATCCGAATAATGTAATCCCCCATCATGACCTTCATAAATCCTACCGTTCAATGGATTTCGTGCAACCACATGCTGATCTGCATGTACGTCAGTAACCCAGTGAGCTTTTTTAGTGAAAGTTGCCCCACCATCATCCGACCTGTGAATACAAATTGATCCCACTAAAATCATATCAGCATCATTCGGGTTGACAATCATGCATAAATCATAAGTCGCCTGGGAATTTCCATCTCCATCAACATATCCAAGGATATTAGGGTGAGAGGCTGAAGTGATCCTGGTAAAATTTAATCCCTTATCGGTTGATTTGAAAATCCCCTGAAAAGTTTGCGAACCTCCTGTCAGCAGACAAAAAACTGCATCGGGTTCATCGGGGCTGGCACCCAAAACCATGCGTTGATTGGAGATCAGCCCGGAAGTAATCTGTGTCCAGCTTTGCCCTGCATCAGCCGACCTGTAGAAGTTTCCTAATGCTGTCGCAAAAACAAAGGATGGGTCGGTAGGATGAAAAATAATGTCTTTATAATTGGCTGAATTTGAAGAAACCAGGGTCCAGTTGGCAGCGGCATCGGTGGTTCTGTATATTCCGCCGCTGGTAGCTGCTAAAATGAAATTTGTATTCCCGGGATACATAATCATGCAACCAACCGTTAATGAACCCATTCCGGTGTTGGAAGGTGTCCAATTAACTCCTCCATCTGTCGACTTGAAAACCCCAAGACCCGGAGCATCACCCGCATCGCGGTCTCCTGTTCCAATATACATGATATTGGGGTTAACAGGATCTACTATAATACTGGATACGCCAAGAGTTGGCATTTGATCGGTATTTGATGTATAGGTACTTCCTCCATCTTCGGTTACCCATAATCCACCCGAGGGTGCGCCTACCCAGAATTTATCAGGATTCGTTGGATGAAATGCCAAAGCATTCACCCTTCCAGTTCCTGTTTCCTGGCCAGTTCCATTAACTGGATAAGTTTTGAGGCCCTATTTCAGTCCAGTTTAAAGGGTTGGAAGAGGGTCACTTTAACTGTTGTTCCTGTTTGTAATTACATGGTAAGCATTAAATACTGCATCCGGTTTCCGCAGACTACCATCTGGTTGTACATCACCTTCAATTAACCATGCCCATCTTTCAAATTGTTTCCATCCCGAACCCTTCACTTTTTCATGGTTTTCAAAGTAAAGATCATAGGCTCTTTTAACTTCAAAAAAATTGGGATTCTCTTGCTGCATCAGTTCTATCCAGTGAAGATTATTTCTTAATTCTTCATCGGTGAATTGAAGTCTTTGATTAACCTGACCAAAAACCATAGTTGTGAAAACTAATAGTAGTGCTGATAGTGATGTAAATTTTGTCATGATAAATATTGTTTTTTTGATTTTGTACCAAATAATCTTCAGCAAATGTAGACCAAAAGGATATTTCTCTGCAATTATATAATGCGGACAAAATGCGGACAATGAAAAACAGATAAAAATTGGATATTGGGCTAAAACTCTGAAATGTAATCTTCAAGAGAATCTTTTGTTGATAAATTTATCTTTTTCCGAATCCGATGTCTGGTTTTGCGGATTGCCTCAGTTGTTACATTGGCAATTTTAGCAATTTGGCTTCCAGTCAGGTTTAGTTTCAGGTAAGCACAGAATTTTAATTCCGATTTGGTTAGATCAGGATGGGTTTTTTTTAGTTTATCAAAGAAATTAGTATGAAGCAAGTTGAATTTTTGATTAAAAAGATCGCTATCAGTACTTTCACTGATTTGGGTTTTTATCGCCGAAACCAAACCATTCAGTTCTGCTAAACTGATTGATCCGTTTTCCTCCATTGCATCACGGAACTTTTTATTTACCAGAGCGAGCAAATCGTTTTTCTGCTCCAATGCTAAAGCATCACTGACCTGCTCCTTCTCTTTGATCTTTATCTCCTTTTCTATCTTTTCTATTTTGAGCTTACTGATCTCCTCTGTTTTCCTGGCATTTTCAAGCTGCATTTTATTTATTCTTAGCTTTTCCGAAAGAAGTTCCTGTTTTCTTTTGTTGTTTCTTTTAACCAAAATAATCAGCAATACCAACATAACGGAGGTCAATGCTAAAAGTAAGAAAAGGAATATCAGGAATTGTTTTTGCCTTTTTGCTGATGCTAAATCAATTTTTTGAATTTCAATGAGGTTGCTTTTTTTCTGGTTCACGTACCTGAGCTCCGAAGCTTCAAGGTTATTTCGGAGCCTTTGATTATAAACCGAATCATTCAGTGCAATTAATTGGGCATACCTTTCTGTGGCTTTCTTGTAGTTTCCATTTAATGTGTCAATGGTTAACAAGAGTTTGATAGCCATCTTTTCCGTTACATAATCATCTATAGCATGTGCCATTTTTGCTGATATTGTGAGCAGGTATGATGCTGAATCATATTGTTGATGGTTTAGATGAATTTCTCCGATTTTACCATAAAGGGTTGTGAGTATTGAAGTGTCGGCTAATTGTGTAGAAACCAACATTGCCTTACGCAGATAGAAAAGTGTTGAATCAGTTTGCGAAGCAGTTTCGGAAAATATGGAAAGGTGGTAATATACAACAGCGAGGTTAATGCTATCAGCCATTTCATTTAATTTTGGAACAAGATTGAGATAGATGGCTTTTGCTTTTTCTGTATTTCCCATCTTGTGATACATGAAAGCAAGGTTCCCATTATTGTGTATTAGACCGGTTTGATTACCTACCTCCTCATTCAATTCGATGGCTTTCTGAAAGTATTGAATTGCCGTATCGTATTCTCCCTGGCTGGATTTGCTCACCCCTATAATATTGTAAACTTTGGCAATCCCTTCTTTGTCATTGGCTTGCTCAAACAAAGCCAGTGATTCATAATAAAGCTTAAGTGACAGGTGGTCGTCGCCCAGGGTAAGGTTCACTGAAGCCATGCGTTCGAGGCATTTGGCTTTTAACAATGGGCTATCCATTTTTTCTGTTAAGTTCAATGCGGATGAATAGCAATTCAATGCTTCTTCGTATTTATTTTCGCGATATAACATATTTCCCTGAAGAAAAAGAGCTGTTGCCATTCCGTTCATGTAATTGCAATTCTCCGAGAGCTCTGTTGCCAGGCTTAGATATTTATAAGCACTATCCGAATTGCTAAATTCACCTTCCGAAATCTGATGAAGAATAATATTGATGAAGGCTGTGTCACCCTCAGAATAATCACCATTAAAGGATTCAATTGATGTTTGATGATGATCGCACGAATACAAATTCAAAACAATACCAACAAGTATAGAAAAACGTATTAAAATTTTCATTTGATTAATCCAACCTGTGTTTAGGATCGTCAAAAGTATAAATTTACTTGCAAAATTGGATTTTTTTAACAGCAATTATCAAATCTTAATGATTAGTTTTGCTCCAAAATTATATAGAAAATGCACACTGTAACTGAAATACAGAAAAAAACCGCCCGTTATGCAAAAGCCATGGGACATCCCATCCGGGTTTACATCCTTGAGCTTTTGTCGAAGCAATCGTGTTGTTATAGCGGTGATCTGAGCGAAGTATTACCTATCGCCAAGTCGACCCTTTCACAACATCTTAAGGAATTGAAAAAATCTGGACTGATTCAGGGCGAAACGGAACCGCCTAAAATTAAATATTGCCTGAATCGCGAAAATTGGGGTGAAGCCCAAAAACTTTTTACGGATTTTCTTGGAAGATAATTTTTTTTTGCCCATCTTTGTTCGCAATTATACGAACAATATTTTGTTATTAAGGAATTGTATTAACACATCTTTATTCAATTTTTTTTATCATGAAATGCCCATAAGAACATTGTTCATACAAATTGTAAATGTTTATTTAGGGGCATTCCATCTGACCGATTTAATAAAAAATTTAAAAAATAAACAGATGAAAAAATCAAGTTTGTTATTTTTCGCAGTATTGGTATCTGTAATGACTTTCGCTCAGGAGAAAATACCATTTCCAATAAAGCGCATGTTGATGTTTATTATTTTCACCGGACTGACCGCTGTGCCAACTGCCTTTCCATCGAAGATAATACCAAAAGCACCCTGGATCTGTATTTTGCTGATGAGATGAAGGATGGTACCGTCAGTTTTTACAGTATTTGTTATGAAGATGATTCGGACAAGGAAGGTTGTGCAAAAATATGAAGTTGATGGGCCGGCCCTCTATCTGACCAAAGTTAAAAAGGGAAAAGAAATAAATAAAAACCTGACCGATTTTGCCTTTGATAACTCACTGCACAATGCCGATAATTTCAAAAAAGGGTTACGAGATAAGATTAATGAATTGCTCAGATAGATTGCTTTTCGGCTCTTATTTCAGGACACAAAACAATTAGTTGCAACTAAATGAAATGCATAAGACCAATATTTACTATTCTTCCTCTTTTGATTGTTTTTCAACTGTTTGCACAAACACCAATGATAAAGGGTTACGTAAAAGGCGCAATCAGCGATAATAAAAATGAGTTTCTTCCATTTGCCAATATACACTGGCTTAATACGGACATTGGCGTGGTAGCCGATGCATCGGGATATTTTGAAATTGAAAAACAAAATGATTCCTTTCGGGATCTTGTTGTAAGTTTTGTAGGATATAAGACTGATACAGTGCGTGTGAAGCCAAATATTAACAATCTTGAGATCATCCTTAATCGTTCTCTGGATCTTGATGAGGTTGTCGTAACTGGTAAACAGGACCCACGTTCCATTTCGGTCATCAATCCTTTAAATGTAGAAGTGATTAGCAGCGATGGCCTCCAGCGCCTTGCTTGTTGCAGCCTGGCCGAAAGTTTTGAAACCACTGCCACGGTTGATGTCGGATATACCGATGCAGTGACCGAGCCAAACAAATACAAATGTTGGGCCTTGCCGGGATCTATAGCCAAATCCTGACTGAAAATCAAGCATCCATACGAATTCTGGCATCCACTTATGGGTTAAATTATGTTCCCGGCCCCTGGTTAAAATCAATCAGTATCTCCAAAGGGACATCTTCCGTTGTTCAGGGTTATGAAAGCATTACCGGCCAGATTAATATTGACCTGAAAGAACCAGAAGGCGATAAAAGCTTTATCTGGATTTGTTTGTGAACGAACATCAGCGTATGGAATTTAATGCCAACACTTCATTCAGAATTAGTAAAAAACTTCAATCAGTAGTTCTTATGCATGCTTCCGGACTAAAGAATAAAGTAGATAATAACGGCGATGGGTTTTTGGATTTGCCAACAGGTTATTTATTAATGCTTTCAAATCGCTACCACTTCAATCATGAAAATAAGATAAAAGGACGTTTTGGGTTTGAAGTGCTAAATGAAAACCGTGTAGGTGGGCAAGTTTCATTTATCTCTGAAAATGACGAAGGGGGCAATGCTATTTACGGGATTCCTGTTAACTCTGAAAGATATAATGTTTATGAGAATACAGGCTTTCTTCTTGATGGTAAAAACAATGGAAGTTTAGCCCTTAATGCCAACTATGTTTATCATTCCATGAATTCATACTTTGGGGTTAGAAAGTACGATGCCATTCAAAATAGCATCAATGCAAGGATGGTGTATCAAACGGAATTGAAAAGTGACTACCATAAAATGATGGGTGGACTCAGCCTCGTTTATGACAATGTAAAAGAAACGTTAAGTGATACTGCAATGACCAGAAATGAATTGGTGACCGGTTTGTTTGCCGAGTACACATATTCGGGTCAGCGGTTTGTTGTTATTGCCGGATTAAGAGGTGATAATCATAATGCTTATGGATTTGAAGTTGTACCCCGTTTGCATCTTAAAATTAAATTGAATGAAAATGGTTCCATTAAAGCTTCGGTTGGCAGGGGGTTAAGATCAGCTTACGTATTGCCTGAAAATATTGGGCTGTTGGCAAGCTCGAGGAGGTTTGAATTTGAAGAGGAGTTCCAATTGGAAAAGGCCTGGAATTATGGAGGCAATATCATACAAAAGTTTCGGCTGGATGACCTTAGGATGTTAACTGTGAATGTGGATTTTTACCGTACTGTTTTTCAAAATCAGATAGTTGTAGATGTTAACCGCGACCCCGGTTCTGTCTATTTTTATAATTTGAAAGGAGAGTCGTTTTCCAATAGTTTTCAAACCGATGTAATAGTTGATGTTTTTACCGGACTTGAAATCTCTCTTGCTTATCGTTACAACGATGTAAAAATCACTATGAGTGATGAATTGATCCGAAAACCATTGGTAAGCCCGCATAAAGGTTTGCTCTCGCTTCATTATTCTACCAAGTACGAAAAATGGAATTTCACCTTTACCACCCAGTACAATGGAACAAGCAATATCCCTGATACAAAGAGCAATCCGGTACAATATCAATTGGATGAAACTTCGCCGGCCTATTTTATTCTTCATGCACAGGTTTTGAGAAAATGGAGTAAATGGGAGGTTTATGTAGGGGCTGAAAACCTGACCAATTACAAACAGGAAAATCCGATTCTTTCTTCTGATGATCCATTTGGTCAGTATTTTGACAGCTCTATGGTTTGGGGGCCGGTTATTGGCAGGTCTATTAATGGAGGAGTGAGGTTTATTATTGATTAGCATTTTGTAATAGATTTTAAAAGTGACTTAAAGAATGAAAACAATATTTAATTATCCTAGTGATCCTCACATTTTTCATATATGCTTGTGAAAAAGACAAAGAAAAGGATGATAATAATGTTAATACAACGGATGAGATATCCATTGATAGCTTGACAGCCTCACTTTATACTGTTAAAGCCTGGGATACCACTACGATTATTTGTTACGCAATGGGAATAGACCTTATTTATGCGTGGGAATGCGATCATGGCAATTTTAATGGAAGCGGAACCCAGATTAAATATGCTGCCGGAGAATGTTGTGTTGGATTGAATAAGATCACCTGCACGGTTTCAAATCATCTGGGCCAGGTTTCAAAGGATGTTCAAATAGAAGTTACATCCTATTACGGTGGAGGAAAATAAAATGGCCCGCAACCTTCTTTTGTGTTTTGGTTTTTTTATCTTTTCATATAGCTTAAGCCACGCCCAATGCTGCTCAGCAGGAAATCCTTTTTTTTATGGCGAGCAGGCAAATATTGGCCATAAACAGCTACAAATAATAACCGGTTATAAATACAGCCTCTCTGATCAGTATTATAGCGGAGATGGTAAGGTGGATATTGATTTTATTGATAAGGCCTATTTTAATTATCTGAACCTTCAACTTATTTATGGCATTACCCGAAAATTAAGTATTCAAACTGACATAGGCTATTTTGTAAATAGAACTGAACAGTATAAAACAGAAAGCTGGAAAACAATAAATGGTTATGGTATAGGTGATGCGGGATTAACAGTCAAGTATCTTGCTTATAAAAGTTTTGTTAGGAAGTTTTCCATCATTCCCTCCGTGGGTATAAAGTTTCCGATTGGCGTTTTTGATCAGGAATTTGATCATGTAAAACTACCGATTACTGTTCAACCTTCGTCTGGAAGTTTTAAGTATTTGGTAAATCTTTACATGAGCAAATCATTTAAAGGTACCAAATTCAACCTTGGGTTCTTTGGTTCTGCTGAGTTTCCACAATTGATAGACTCCGATAATTTTTATTATAAATATGGGAATATGTATCTGTTTTCTTTAGTGGGATCGTACTATTTAACGGATAATCTCACACTGGGATTTGAAGTTAGGAATGAGAACAGGAGCAAAGCAACAAGGGGGGATGATCAGATTGTTGAATCATCTGGATACCTTATTTTCTATGCTGTTCCGCATGTGAGTTATGCTTTTGCTGAGAAGTGGTTTGTAGCTATAAATTCTGACATTCCGTTTTACAAATATTACAATGGCATTCAATTGGCCAATAAATTCGCAATTTCAGCTCGTTTGTCTTACCGGATTGATTTCAAAAAGAAGATTCTGGAGGAGGTTGAAATAAATTGATAAAATTAACGTAAAAATACGTCAAGTTTAAAATATTTGACGTACTTTTACGTCGATAATAAAAAATTGAAATTATGCCATCAGCAAAGGTTGAACTTTTTGAAACCGAATTGCAACAAAGTGCAGTTTATTTTAAGGCACTTGGACATCCGGCCCGACTAATGATATTGGAATTCCTTGCTGAATCCGATAGTTGTTTTACCGGAGATATCTCAAGTATATTGCCCTTGGGCCGCTCAACTGTCAATCAGCATTTGGATGAATTGAAAAAATCGGGATTGGTGCAAGGGCATATTTCCGGGATAAAAACCAATTATTGCTTAAATCCTGATAAAATTGATGAATTGAAACTCGTAATGGAAAAGTTTGTTGGTGTAATAAAGACCTATAAAGATTCAAATTGTTGTTAAATGAAAATATTGATTATTTGCACTGGAAATACCTGCCGAAGCCAGATGGCAGAAGGCTTTTTAAAATCTTTTAATTCAAAATTGGAAGTTTTTTCTGCGGGGACTGTTGCTGAAGGGAAAGTGAATCCTTATGCTGTAAAAGCGATGTTAGAACTTGGAATTAACATCAGCGATCAAATCCCTGAATCAGTTGAGGAATATCTGCATAAGGATTTCGATTATGTGATCACTGTGTGTGATGGGGCAAAAGAGATATGTCCAGTTTTTACAGGTAATGTGAAGAACCGATTGCATATAGGCTTTGATGATCCTGCAAAAGCAAGGGGAACTGAAGAAGAGGTTTTACCTGTTTACAGAAAGGTAAGGGATCAGATTAAAGCGCAGTTTTATGAGTTTTATAGCAATCTAAAATTAAACGAAATATAGGTCATCCTGAGGTTCTCGAAGGATAGACCCGATAAATTTATTCATCGGTCGCACTTCGACAAGGCTCAATGTGACCTCATAAAGTGATTTTTATGAACAAACGACTAAAAGATATTGTAAGAACCAAATACAACCAGATAGCCTTGCAAAGCAAGGAGCAAACCAATCCTCATGTTGCGGAAGTACAGGTTGTTGTGATAATATGGACTATACTATCATGAGCGATGATTATTCCAAACTTGAAGGTTATAGCAAAGATGCAGATCTTGGTCTTGGTTGTGGATTGCCCACCGAATTTGCAGAAATTTCAGAAGGGGATACCGTTATTGACCTGGGGTCGGGTGCAGGAAACGATGCTTTTGTTGCGCGGTCAATTGTTGGCGATAATGGCAGGGTTTATGGATTAGACTTTGCAGGGGCCATGCTTAACAAAGCCAGGAAGAATGCGAAAAAATTAGGATTTGTCAACGTTGAGTTTTTGAAAGGGGATATTGAAAATATGCCGTTTAAAGACGATATTGCGGATGTGATTGTGAGCAATTGTGTGCTTAACCTGGTACCTGATAAAGAAAGGGCATTCAATGAAATGTTTCGTGTAATTAAGACAGAGGCCATTTTTGTGTGTCGGATATTGTTTTGTCAGGCGACTTACCTGACGCTTTGGTGAAGGATGCAGAAATGTATGCAGGTTGTGTTGCTGGAGCAATCCAAAAGGTGGATTATTTGGAAATAATCCAAAAGGCTGCAATTAAGAATATTGAAATCAGAAAAGAAAAAAGAAATCATCCTTCCTTGATGAAATACTCAAGAACTATTTATCACAAGAAAGTATTTGAAGGAATTTAAGGATAGTCCTACCGGTATTTTTAGTATAACTGTTTTTGCCAAGAAGTAATAAAAAAGCTAATACAAAATGGAAGCGTCATTGCGAACTAAGGTGTGGGGTCTAGGGCTGGAGTGAAGCAAACTGATTTAGATAGGTTAGGGTTTTCTTTTTTTGGGATTGCTTCGCTCTTTCGCACTAATCCACTTCTGATGCTCGCAATGACGGATTGTAATTATGTTGTTTATGAATAAATTAACCAAAAAATTATCCTTTTTAGATCGCTACCTGACATTCTGGATATTCCTGGCCATGCTGGTTGGGGTGCTGTCGGGTTATGTTTTTCCAGCCATTGCTGGTTTCTGGGAGAAAATGAGTGTGGGCACAACCAACATCCCGATTGCCATCGGGCTAATCCTAATGATGTACCCACCGCTAGCAAAAGTCCGCTACGAAGAATTGCCCAAGGTTTTCAGGAACTATAAAATCCTTCTATTGAGCCTGGTTCAAAACTGGCTGATCGGGCCGGTTCTAATGTTTTTTCTTGCCATATTATTTCTTCAGGATTATCCTCATTATATGTATGGCCTGATACTGATCGGCCTGGCCCGTTGTATTGCCATGGTTATTGTCTGGAATGATCTGGCTAAAGGAAACACAGAGTACGCCGCTGGCTTGGTAGCTTTCAATTCCATATTCCAGGTGTTGTTCTTTGCTGTTTATGCCTGGGTATTTATAGCCATTCTACCCGGTTGGTTTGGTGTCGAAACCACCGATGTGGTTAAAGGGATCACGATGGGCCAAATAGCAGAAAGTGTTTTTATTTATCTTGGAATTCCATTTATCGCTGGCTTTTTAACCCGATTGATTTTGATCCGCCTGAAAAGTAAGGAATGGTACCATACAAAGTTCGTTCCCAGAATCAGTCCGATAACCTTAATTGCCTTGCTTTTTACAATCCTGGTTATGTTTTCATTAAAAGGTGAATACATTGTTCAGTTACCTTTTGATGTTGTCAGGATTGCAATTCCACTGATCATCTATTTTATTATAATGTTCCTTGTAAGTTTTTACATGGGTAAAAAGACGGGGGCAGATTATTCAAAAACCACAACCATTGCCTTTACGGCGGCCAGTAATAATTTTGAACTTGCAATAGCAGTCGCTGTTGCGGTTTTTGGAATCAACTCAGGAGAAGCTTTTGCAGCCGTAATTGGCCCTTTGGTTGAGGTGCCGGTATTAATAGCCCTTGTGAATGTTGCTCTTTGGTTTAAACAAAAATATTTTTAGGTTTCATATGGGTTGCCTGCTTGCCAAAGGTTGGCAGCCCTTTAATAAAAAAATTATGCAAAAAATATTGATCATCATTAATGATGCCCCTTATGGGACTGAAAAAGCTTATAACGCTTTAAGAATGGCAATGACACTGCAAAAAGAACATGAAAAAGTCGACGTGAATATATTTTTGCTGGCGGATGCAGTCTTTTGCGGACTCCCAGACCAAAAGACTCCAGATGGATTTTATAACATCGAAAGGATGTTAAAATCGGTAATCCAAAAGGGCGGAGAGGTAAAGTCATGTGGTGGCTGTTGCAAGGCCCGTGGAATTGATGAACTTCCATTTGTTAAAGGGGTTCAATTGAGCAATATGGTGGAGTTTGCAAAATGGACTGTTGAATGTGATAAAGTACTGACATTTTAAGTTACTGAAGCTTGTAAACGTAAGACATATTGACATACATATATGTTTGGATTTGTTTTTGATTATCATCTTGAAACAATAAAAATAAATTATCATGAAAAAAGTACATATTCTACTGGCCGGATTATTATTTTCTGTTTTCATTTCAAATGCTCAACAGGGAGATAGCTCAAAAAGCAATGACAGTTATTATTTCAGTAAAACTGTAAAGGGAACTCTTGAATCGGTTACTGCACAAGTGAAAGAAAGTTTAAAAGAGGAGAGCTTTAGCGTAATTACAGAAATTGACATGGATAAAACCCTCAAAGAGAAAATTGATGTTGATATACAGCCCTATCGTATTCTTGGAGTTTGCAATGCTAAATATGCCTATCAGACTTTACAAATTGAAGAAAATATTGGGATATTTCTTCCGTGCAAAATGGTCATTAAACAGTTGGATGAAAATACGGTTGAAGTGGTTTCCGTAAATCCTTCAGTTTTGATGTAGATGTTGGGAAATGACGAATTGGGCAAAGTTGCCGGAGAGGTTACTGAAAAACTGGAAAGAGTGGTTGAAGGTTTATAGTCGGTAAGGATTGCCAACCACTCATAAGTTGGTAATCTTTTTGTTTAGGACACACCTTTTGGATTAGTCAAAAATACCAAAGTAAAAACCAAAGTTGACAACGAAACCATCAAAAGCCTCCTGAATCAAAAGTTTTTCTTCATAGATGTTAGTCTGGCCTGCCCTTCTATAAGAAGTTGTCAAAAGTTGAATGTTAAAAAGAACGAACGATACACAGAAATTGATTTCAATAAGTTGTATCATTCGTTCAAAAACTTCATGTTGAACAAAAGTATAATAAAAAAGAGATTTGTCCACATTTAAAGTTCGGAAATTCGATGGACAATACCAAGGTTAAAGTATATCAAGTGGTAGAATCGATACTATATCGGCTAAAACAGGATGCCAATGGAGGCAACTGCCCATGAAACAATTTTTCAGGGTAAAATACCATTGGCAGAGCGTTTATTATCACTTTCAGAAATGGTGCAAAGATGGTAGCTGGGAACAAGTTTGGAAGTATGTTCTGGAAAAGTACAAGGATTTGCTGGACATGTCAAGTGTTCAAACTTGATGGCACACATACACCCACCAAAAGGGGCGGACAGGCAGTGGCTACCAAGGCAGGAAAAAAGCAAGACCAGCAACATGCTTATCCTAACAGATAATCAGGGTATCCCATTGGCCTGTAGTGAAGCCTGTTTCAGGAAACCATAATGATGCATATCAACTTGAGCAGTCCGTGGACAAAATGCTTCAAGACCTACGATCCTCAAACATAAGAACAGACTGGTTGTTCTTAAATGCCGATGCAGGGGTTTGACGTAGAGAGCCTTTCGTGCTTTCTGTTACAGGAATGATATAATAGATAATATTGATAAAAATAAAAGAAACGGCTTGAAAGTGAGCACCTTTTTGACAGTTTACTGTACAAATGCAGGTTTGTTGTGGAACGGACCAATGCATGGCTAGATGCTTTTAAAGCTATTTTGATCCGTTTTGAAACAAATAAAATTCATTGGAAAGGATTGAATTTATTAGCTTTTTTGCGTTATTTTATTACGTCAACTTTAAACAACTTCTAATTAAAAGTTTCATCTATACCCACTACAAAACGGTATCCGCCCGAAACAAATAATTTTGACCAGGTGTCAGGTTCATTTCCACATTAAGCCTGGGTGTAATAACAAACGTGTTGTCTGTTAATTTCTCATCAGGTTCGACATCTCCAATTGGTTTCCATCTGAGTCCGCCCCATCCGAATCTGGAGCTCAAACCAATATGCACAGGTTTGGAGGCTTTATACAGATAGCCTATCATTCCTCCAACTTGATTAAACCGAAGCCGCAAGTCAATAATTCCCAAATAATTATTGTTTTCATCGAGCATGTTGATGATCGTTTGCTCATAGTTCGATAAATAGTGCTCGGTATATCCACCAAGTACCAGGGTATTATTAAGGCTCATGCCAATTTCACCACCCATTAAATATGCAAACTGATTGTAAACCGTTGAAAAAGTGATTATCGGGCCACCGTAAAAACTAATTTCAACTGGTTCGCCTCCTCCTTTCAAAATGTATTCTATTTCGGTGTCTTTTTGTGCCTGTATTGCTTCCATAGAAAGTATAGTGAGCAATAGTAAGATTAGTTTTCTCTCCGTTTTTCATAAGGAATGTTTTATTTGTGTTATTGGATATTTTTTGTAATCTGAATAAATTGTAAAAATTGAATTGTTTTGAATTTTTTGTAAATTTAGCAAAACTTTCTATTGATCTGAACCTATATGAAAATCTGGCATCAATATCCTTTATAAGGTTAGTGGTTCCGTTGCTGGCAGGATTATAGCAGCTATGCAAATTGACAGGCCTTTTCCGGATGTTTTGTCAATTATATTGATCATACTTTCATTGTTTGGAACAATAATCATTGTTACAAGAATGAATATTCAATATTCTAACAGGTGGCTACCCGGAATTTCAATTGGCCTGTTTTTGTTTGTTGCCGGCTATGTTAATACAAATTTGAACACACCCAAATTTAATGATAACAATATCATCCATTTCTCAGGCCGGCAATTGCAATTAATTGTTCAGTTAACAGAACCGGTTGCAGAAAAACCAAATTCCTACAAAATAGTAGTTCGTACAATTGGAATTAAGGATAGTTTAATTTGGCAGCAGACTTCAGGAAAACTTGTTTTGTATTTTGAAAAGGATTCAACTGTTAAAGAACTGAAATACGGCGACCGCTTAATTGTTCAAACCCATTTAAACCCGATAAGCCCGCCTCAAAATCCTAAATGAATTCAATTACTAAAAATACCTTTCGAATAAGGGAATTTATTCTCAAGGCTATGTACGAAGCATGGAATGGGGTAGATTAAGAGAGGGTGCAGGCAACCCCATCTATGCATTGGGATATGAGTTGAGAGAAAAGTTTTCAGGCATCCTTGATGAAAATGGAATTAAGGGAAAAGAGTTTGCTGTTGCATCAGCCATCCTGCTTGGATATGATGAATACCTTGATTCGGACCATAGGGAAGGAATTTGCCGGAGCCGGAGCCATGCATATTCTATGTGTATCGGGCTTGCATGTGGGGATCATTTATGTGATCCTGAATAATCTCCTTTTGTTTTTGAACCGGAAAAGACTTCTACGGATCACAAAGGTGGTTTTATTGCTTTTGCTCATCTGGACCTATGCGCTCATTACAGGCCTTTCGCCATCAGTATTGCGTGCTTCAACCATGTTCTCTTTTATCATCATAGGAAACTCCATGAAGCGAAAGGCGAATATTTATAATTCCTTATCTGCTTCTGCATTTGTATTGATGATTTTTAATCCATTCATCATTACTCAGGTTGGTTTCCAGTTATCTTATCTGGCCGTTTTTGGTATTGTTATGTTGTATAAACCTATTGTAAACCTTTTTATACCTGGCAACATGGTGGTTCGTTGGATATGGCAAATTTCCGTTGTATCAATAGCGGCCACACTGGCAACTTTTCCTTTGAGCCTATTCTATTTTCATCAGTTTCCAAATTTGTTTCTGTTAACAAACCTAGTTGCTATTCCGGCTTCTATGTTGATTATTTATACCGGGATATTGGTTTTGATTTTTTCACCATTGCCAATTCTTTCTGGTTTGGTTGCCAAAATTTTAGCAGGGATCATTTGGATTTTAAATTTTATGGTAAACCGGATCGAAGGCTTGACTTTTTCTGTGTCAAAAAATATTTATATCAATGGGATGGAAATGATCATTATTTTTGGGATTGGAATAAGCCTGCTAATAGTTTCCCTTCAGGGTAAGAAGAAGTATGTTTTTCCCCTTCTTGTATGTGCAAGCCTCCTTTTGATTTCATTTACCTATAGAAATTATACAAGCCTGAATCAAAAAAGCATTGTGATTTATAACATTAGCAAGACTTCTGCAATTGATTTTATAAGCCAGAAGAGTGATTTTTTGTTAGCTGATTCATTGTTAACTCCAAATAAAATGGAATACCATATTAACAATTTTTGGACTGCACAAAAAGTAAGGAATCATAGCAGATTTGAACTTATGGACAGTATCAGAACCTCTTCTGTTTTTTTTAAATTGAACAATTTTATTCAGTTCCACGACAAACGGCTTATACTTATTAACAGGGATTTCCCGGTGATTGCATTCCCTCAAAAAATGAGGGTTGACTACATTATCCTTTCCGGAAGTCCATTTCTGAAAATAGAAGAATTGAATGCTTGTTTTGTTTTTGATAAAATAGTTTTCGATGCTTCAAATTCCTTATGGATGGTCAACAAGTGGAAAGAAGAATGCAAAGAATCCGGCATTGATTTCTATGATGTAAAAACGAACGGAGCCTGGCGTAAAGCCCTGTAAAGTCAGGGCTGAAAATTTTAGCCAAAAAATTTTATAAAAAATATTGCTAAATCAAAAAATAGTGTATTTTTGCACACCGTTTCAAATGAAACATTGTTCTTAAATAAAGTTGGTCCGGTAGTTCAGTTGGTTAGAATGCCTGCCTGTCACGCAGGAGGTCGCGAGTTCGAGTCTCGTCCGGACCGCCATAGCTCTCAGTTTTGAGGGCTTTTTTTTTAGGTTTCGAAATCCAGCCAATACAGTTTCAACCACCTTTGCAATTAAGAAGCTCTCTCCAATAAAGGCATTTACTGCTTATCCAGCCATTAAACAGGAGATTTTATAGGTTCGAAAAGAAATTTATATACTCGAAATATACTGGATTTTGGATTTCATCTTCCAAATTCCAATTGTAAAACTTATTTTTGGTAATTATTTTGACCTAATGGTTTTATTTTTTTGGAGGGAGGTATTTTATGAGACTTTTTATTCTTATCATTTTAATTGCTATCAGCATTTCAGGAAATGGACAATCTGATAGAGTTGTTGACAAGATCATCGAAATTGGGAAGACTGATAATCAGACGATGAATCATCTCGATGTTTTATGCAATCGTTTTGGTGGCAGGCCTATCGGTTCGGATGCCTTTGAGAATGCAGCAGAATGGGTAGCCCATAAGTTTACGGAATGGGGAATGCAGGTTGAAATGGACGAAGCGGTGAACTTGGTAGATTCAACCGGGGGCCATGGTTTGGAAAGTTGTTGAGTGAAGAAGGGATGAACCTTCATTTTGCAACTCCTACTTATACTTCCGGGACTCAAGGAGTGCAACGCGGACATGTTCTCATTGAACCTAAAACTCAGGAAGAATTTGATCGGATGAAGGGGGCGCTTAAAGGAGCCCGGGTCTTGATTGGTGGCGAAAATGATGGGTTCCCGATTGATATTTCAGCGAAAGCGGATTTGAAGAGAGATTCCATAATCTCAGTTAATGTTGAGATTGAAAAACAAAATAGCGAAATTCGAAGAGAGAACTGGAAAACAGAGAATCCGCTGAGGAGAAAGAGTTATTGCCCCTTTTAGAAGAACCTGCATTGTTTTACAGGCAAATGAGAGGCGGGTATTCTGGGAATAATTCAATCTTCAAGTGTACCAATAAGGGTGATGTACGACCGGAAAAACATCATGGACATGACTTTTGATAATTTACCTACTGTGCCAGATATTAAACTGGATGAGCATCAATATGATATTATTGAGCAAATGGCAACAGAGCGGCGTTATTTTCAACTTGAATTTGATATTCGCAACCATTTTAAAATGGGGCCAATAAAATATCACAATGTGATTGGAATTATCCCCGGGACAAAATACCCTGATGAATACGTTATTGTAGGTGGCCATCTCGATTCGTACGATGTAGCAACCGGGGGAGTGGATGACGGAGCCTGGTGCCACCCCTTCGATGGAAGCGGCCAGGCTTATTATGAAAGCAGGAGGAAACCCAAAAGGACAATTTTGGTTATCCTATGGGCAGGGGAGGAGTTTGGACTCCTGTGGTCGAAAATTGGATTGAAAGAAACGAGGACAAACTGGACAAGATTTCCAATATGTTTAATCGCGATGGAGGTCCAACCGTGCCGACTTCCATGAGTGTTTCGGAAGCCATGGGACGATATGGAAAAGATTTGTGAACCCATTAATAAAATCAATCCCGACTTCCTTTTACGCTTATCGAAAGAGAACCACGGGAACGCCCAACAAAGGCCTGGGGAACTGATAGCGGCCCTTTTGCAGTGAAAGGTGTACCGACTTTGGATTTTAGAAACTCGATCCCAAAGGCTATAATTTTAGTTGTCGTGAAATTTGGCACACTGAGCGTGATTTGTATAATAAAAGTATAGCAGAATATCAGAGCATGCCTTATCGCAACAGCAATTGTTGTGTATGGTGTGCCAGTTTAGATCATTTGTTATCCAGGAAGGATATTATATCGATACAGATGGAACTGAATAACAATCAATTAAATTGAAATAAAAAAATTGAAATTTAGAATGACTAATTTGGAATAAGGGTTCCCTTTCCTAAATTTGGTAGCCAATAGTCATCTTTATCTTGTTGTCACTTTGGGTATCAAGGTTGAAATCCGATTCAAGATATCCTTCACTGGACCCGCCTGACTGTTCCAGACATTATCCCTATCCAATAATTGAATATGATTGTTTCCATCGGCATCTCCTGCTATCATCCCCCAAATTGCCGGTGCAATTCTTTAACCGCCTGATAATCTCCATAAGTCTGAGCCGAAGCATTTGTAAAATCATAACAAATATTCCTAAGTCATCTTGCAAAGCAAAAGTTGACATGATTCCCAAATGGTTTCTGTGTTGCACTACAACATACAAACTGTCAGAATAATTAACAAGAAAGCGAAGTGTACTTTCACCATCAGTTCCGGTTATCTTCCCATCCCTTAAAAGGAAGCCTGCTTGACGCTCTATTATTGAATTTTGTGTAGCAGAGGAAGCGTTTGGTGCGTCTCTCAATTCAATGAGAACCCAGTCCACAATATTCTGATTCGGTAATTCAGGAACACTTTCGATACCTTCATAGACCCAGGGTTCCGTATTGTAGGGTTGTAACAAAGGGAATCCTTCAACAGCCAACGGATTGCTTGTTAAATCAGGATTCATGTCAACGCCGTTAAAAGGCCCTTCAAGAAAAACTTTAAGGTCAAGGTTGAGCTCAAAATTATTTGATTCTCCCGGTGTGGATTGGGTCATGAAAATCCAGTCTTCATGGCCGTCTGATTTTCGTCCAAAAGAAATATCAGTTGATTGTGCTCCAAATGTTAAAGAATCCAGTACGGTTATTCCATCTGCATCGTAAACGCCAATCTGCTCTCCTGTAGCAGATAACTTCATCTCAAGATGCAGAATTCCATCTGCTCCATCCGAATCTGCCCAGAGCAATAAAAACCCTCCGGGTAAAATAATTGTTGAGTCGGGTGAATTATCTGAGACCTGATGTTTTGTAGGATCGTAAAAGAAATCGGTTAAATATTTCCCACCCATATCTATGTATTGTTCGCCGCCATTGTACAATTCAATCCAGTCTTCGTATTCGCCCTGAGGATCGGCAATAATTGTATCATTGTCTGCCATGAATTCATTGATGTACAATTGAACTGGGGCCTTCATGGAGTTGGCTTCCCCTGGAGTACCTTTCATCACATAGCTTGCTCTCCAGTTTTCGGCAAAATCATTATTTAAAGTATCGCTTTTTAGCTCTAACGTTGGCCCATAGCCATCCGGTAATTTGGACCATGGGTTGGAATCATAATAGTGAACCGAATCAACCAAATCACCCATGTTATTGTACAGCCTGATAACTTCATCTGTCCCGCTAAATCCAAAGCCCAGATTTCCAACAATATTATTTACTTGAGGGTAAACGGATTTAAATTGGGCCGTATCATTGCATAAAACAACATAACTATTGGGTGCAAGCACAAAATTGCCCGGGATCTGATAAATATGCGAATCATTTTCATCTTTTAGAATCCAGCCTGATAAATCGACAGGCAATGAGGATCTGTTTTTTAATTCAACCCAATCATCGGAATTTGAAGCAGGCAGTGAATTGTAATTGATTTCATTGATCACAAGCGAATCGGTAAGCTCTTTCACTTTGAACATCGCAACTATATTATCCCCCATGGTCAAATTTAAAATTACATCTTCAATGGTATCAGAAGGTAGAACGGTATGATTATTCAAAACCCATTTATCAAATTCGTAGTTTGGGTTGGTGGGAATTGCCTTTAGTTTGTTTTCAATTCCGCCAAAATAAGATCCTTCCCAAACATACTGATCCAATACCATGGAGTTGAGTTGCACTTTACCAGCGCCTGCAGGTTCAACATCAACTATAATTTCATATGGCCCATCGAGGTTATAACAATCCATCAATCCTCCTGCTAAGTAGTCATGCCTGGCATTTATAAAATTTCTGATTTTTTGAACATTGTTTTCCCATTCAGTCACGCTTCCTCCCCAGCGGGCAACCTGGTTAGGCATTTCAGGTGCCATTTTAGCTTCAATTGAATCCAGGTATGCAATCATTCTCTCCGGTTGGAAAACGGTATTGTAAAGATCGATATAACGGGAAATGTAATATTGATCAAATTCGGGATTATCCCTTAGTTTATTTAATAAATAGATATGTTCTTCAGGATCATTGTTCAATCCTTCAGGAAAGCAAGGTGGAACAGTCGGGCTTATTCCCGGGACACCGGTGTAATTTATATAATGTGCAAACGTAGCATCTTCATCCCATAAAATATATCCCCATTTCTGGTGTCCACCATCGGGATTAAGGCCTTTCCACCAACCAACATTCCAGTTTATCCAGTCGGAACAAACCACAAATGAATTGATGTGAACATAGTCAACCAGGCTGGTATAATCATATTGCGATTTTACATAATCAAAATTCGACTGATTGCTCATATCATTGTATTTGATAAAATCATGAAGTGTATTCCAGTCATTCCAGGCATCCTGGCCTCCATATTCAGCCCAGCTTGAGCCCCAAAGCTTGAGGAAATATAGATTGTATTTATCCTGGTCGTAATAATACTCTGTGAAATCATGGTCACTCACTTTTTCCCTGAATCCATAAATTCCCCAATATTGACCATTTACATATAATAAGCCTTTTTCTCCTTTGCGAACGTCCAGGTTCATATTTCCCATTTCGGCTGTGTTTTGTACAAAGTAATCCCTTAAGAGGGCACTGGTATCAATACCCGGATAATTATCATCACCTGCTGCTCTTAATATTATTCTTTGAAATTCATCCCTGTCCGTCAAAGGAATAATATTGTCACGGATCGCATAATTTATACCGCATTCATCGCGGGAAATATAGTCAATACTTCGCTGGTCGTGAACCCATGAATCCTGTCCATGTTCATTAAACTCACCATAGCCAAATGTGGTACGATTGCCTTTTTCATTAAAATATTCAAAGGTGCCAAATGGCCTGAGCGACTGATTGCCGTTTAACAGGTTGTCCAATTGTTCGGAAGCACACGACATGATAGCCATTGTGTGGGTGATATCTATAAAATAGGTATTAAATACCACGAGGCTTTTTAAAATGGCACTGTTGGTGCTGTATGTCCGTGCAATGAGAATGGTTGTTTCTGTAATCGTAATTGGCCCTGTATATAAAGGTGATGCACCAGTGGGTTCCGTTCCATTGGTTGTATAATGAATTTCGGAATTGGGTTCTGTTGTTGTGATTTCAACTGTTACTGAACCTGTATAAAATCCAGCCTCTACGCTCATCGTAGGCTTTTCGCAATACCTCAAATAAACATTGGAAGTGTTGTTTGAGGCTCCAGGAGTTTCTGTTCCAAATACACTCCAGTTTTCCGATCCGTCAGGAGCTCTTCCCCTTGAATGTCCCAATCGGGTTACCTCAAGCTGAACTGAATCAACTAAAATACCATCGGGTCTTGAAAAAATAATATACTCCGGATTGTCTTTGGTTTGGGTTAATTTAAAATTTGTATGATAATGACCACCGGATACTTCATTTCTTCCTGATGCCCATATTTTAATAAATCCACCGGAAGGAATTGTTACACCAGCGGGGAATTGCCATTTTGTTCGATTTTCGTTTTTATCACTCAAAAAATAACCGCCAATGTTTACTGAAATACCACTTGTATTATACAATTCAATCCAATCCTCATATTTTGAATAATTATCGGCAATGGTACTCAGGTTTGATGCTGAATATTCATTTATTACAATCTGACTGAATAGAGATAACTGACCGAAAATGAACATTGAAATAAGAAATACTGGAATCGGTAACTTTTTTGTTTTCATAAATATGGGGGTATTTAAATAACATCTGCAAATTGAATAATAGCTTGGTTAAATCGCAATCTGTATACTTTTGAAATATGAAGCCAAAGCAATTCAGTTCACTAAACAACTAATAAAACTCCTGATTTGGCTGAATAACTCTACCACTGATTCAAAAAAAAACAAAAGACAATAAAAGCAAAAAAAACAAAGAATTACAATATACTTAATAAATTCAGAACTGTTTAAAACACTTAATTCTGAATTATTATTTTTTCAACGTGGTCAATTTCCTTCCCTGAAATATGCAAGTAATAAATACTACTTGGTAGGTGATTTAGATCAATTGTATAATTAAAACTACCGTGCAGATTCAGGTCATTTTCTTCATATACCTTTTCGTTCATGGCATTGGAACAATTCAAGGTTTAGTTTACTATCATTGCGATTCAACCTAATAGTAAACAAGCCTTTTCCAGGATTAGGGTAAATAAGAATTTCTGAATCAGAATCTTTCTCAGAGATACCTGTGCAAGGATCAACCAAAATTGTTTCTGTAGCAAAATTTTCACATCCAAGAGGGTCGGAGTAATATAGGAAATGAGTATGTGTTCCAATACCTGCTAAGTAGGGATTAAACCATCCATTTTCAACTCCTGGCCCGGAATACACCCCATCAGCAGGCATTCCACCGGTGAGTTCAAATGCAGGCCAGTCAAGGCAAACCCAATCAAAGGGTTCCATCGTGACTTCAGGCAATGAATTGACAGTAATATAATCTGAAAGTGTTAATGTGTTATTGTAATATCCATCAGAAACTGTTAAGGTTACATCATAACTTCCCACAATGGAATACAAAACAATTGGATTTTGTTCGGTGGAGGAAGCAGGGCTGCCACTTTCAAAAGTCCATTGCCACGATGAAGGTTGTCCGGATGAGAAGTCCGTAAACTGAACTTCATCCTCAACACAGGGTTCTGTATTATCAGCCCCAAAATGCGCTTGCATCACTGTATTTGGCAATTCAATATAATCAATCCAGGCACAATCAGACCCGGTTGAAATACTAAAATCTTTTTCGTACTCCCATTTAAAAGTATGATTTCCTGCCGTTACGGGATATGAAACCTTTTGCCAGCCAACTTGCCGGACCAATAGCCCATTTGATTATTATTGATAAAAACCTTAGATAATCATAATTGCTCTCAGATGAAACTTTGAAGTAAAAATGAAATGAATCGGGCTATCAACTTCATAGTCAAGTTGTATCCATGAATCCCATTATCGCCAATACTTCCCGATTGAGCACAATATGCGCCTTCAAAAGGATTTTCATCGGTAATGAACCAATTGCTGCTTCCTCCTGTTACCCAGTCAAACTGTGTCATATCACCTCCTTCCCAGTCTTCTAATAGTATGCCTACTTTAGTATAGAACAATTTCTCAACATAATAACCTCCTGAAGCAACACTAAAAGAAATTTCAACAGACTCACCAATTGGAGTATTTAGGTCTATGGTAATATTAAAAACAGCTTCTACCATTGTACTGCTTTCGATGGTGCCAAAATCATAAGTAAGATTATTTAGCGTGATGTATGGGCTCTCTGTCATAATTTCACCCAAAGAATTAATTGCTTCAAAAGAGCCATTATTATAAGTCTCAAAATAAATGTCAACTGTTTCTCCTGCGTCAAGGCGGCCATTACCATTGCCCTGCCCTGAGTCATCAATGGTCATTTTCCAAATTTCAAGTAAAGGCATGGTACCCTGAACCTCTATATAGGATAGCCATGTTTCAGTACCGTCGGTAGCACTTACTTCAAAGAAAACATTGTGCAAATCAGGAATGTTGTTAGCCACCTCCCATGCAAACCCATCCGTTACAAAAACAGTTGTACTGGCATCGATATCTCCATAAAACTCCGATTCATCCGTGATATTTACATATTCATCAGATGTCTGGAGAGTAACTGTTACATTTTCTGCATTTTCAACACCAATATTTTCAACAGTAAGTGTAGCCAGAATAGATTCACCGGTTTCCATTATTCCGTTGTTATTTCCAGCTGCATCATTAAGATCAATGGATTGTTGAATTACATAGGGCCCAATAGGAGGGGCTACAAGCATAGTTCCCTGAAATGGGATTACATTCCCACCGCGAACTGTAACATTGAATGTTTCCAGTTTTTGGGCTTCCACTTCTACGTAGGCTATTCCGAATTCATCGGTTATGCCCGTTGCAAAAAGCGTATCGCCTGTAATGCATACCACTGCATTGGAGACAGGTTGGCCAGTAGAAGTATGCTCAACTGCAAATGGAACCAGCGTTGTTCCAAAAGAAACGGATGCCGGATAATCTACCGTAATTTCCATTGGTACATCTTTCCAGATATGAATACTGGGATCTCCGATGATAAGGTAGATTCTGTAGTGATAATCTACGTAATAGTCATTTCCAAAAACATTGTACATATAAAGCTTGCCACGAAGCATTGCCTGACCTGGGGTATCCATCCCTTCCTGGAACATTCCGACATAGATTCCCTTGTCTATCTTGTTGTTGTATGTCGTATGTGTATTTCCCGAAGGGCCGATGAATGCTGCAGCACCTTTTGGACTCGAAAGTGAACCCATTTCCACCCACTCTTCGCCAAAACAGTTGCTGCCACCATCGAACATTGCAACTCCACAGCCGATACTGGTTACAAATGTGAATTTTTCTCCATTGTTTATACTTGGAAGATCTGAAAGATTTAATGGGGTGCATGTGGCCCACCAGCCGGAAGACCATCCTTCACCACGGTAGTTCAGATAGCTTCTTCCTTCGTTAATCGCAATTTTAACATCATTGACATTATAGGTACAACCCGGGTCGCTCATCATCGTATCAACCGAAATAAAACCATAATCCATCATCTGCTGGGCCGCAAACCGCTTGGTATCAATTTGTGAGGCATAAGCATCATTTGAGCAGCAGATACCCTTTTTAAACCAATGTGTCGTAGATGTATAAGGTGTTTGTTCGTACATCAGGAATTTATTGGTCATCACCTGCATTCCATAATCACTTTGGTTTGTAAAACGTCCAACCATTACTTCGGGAAAACAATCACTTCCTTCCAGCTCGCCGAAAAAGTTTTCGTTGCCCCCGGAGTACACTGGAAAAACACCTCCATCACCAACCAGCAAAACATAAGTAGGAGGAACTTCCCAATTAAAGTAAGCATCCGTAATATGGTCCTTGATAATGGCAGTGTTGGAAGAGTTTGCACCGATGTCGCTGAATTTTGTCAAATGCATATCAATACCACTCCTGCGTTTCCAGTCTGCATAAGTCTGGAAGCTGTCGTAAAAATCATCGGGAATAATACACAGCATGAGTTCATGTTCATTTTCCTTACCGCCATATAGATTATCAAGTACACTTTGGTAATTAAAAAGGAAGCTGCGATACAATTGTCCGAATGATTTTGCAATTGGTTTTTTCGGAGATGTTTTCGGATTTACAACTTTGCCGGTTCCATAAATGATACGCACAGTAATGGATGAAACTACCTGCAGTTCTTTTTTAGCAGGAAAATATCTCAGTGGAAATACAGATATCCGGGCAATGCGAAAATCCCTGAAAACAGAAGGGGAATCAAACGCCACATATTCATTAGGGTAAATATTGTTGGAGCTATAAGCTTTACTGTTTTCTGAATAGGGAGTTTCAGGGTCACCTTCCTGCCAGCTCGCACGGGCCGGTGGTAATGAAATGTTTTGAAATGTTTGTACCTCACTTGATTCCAATACTTCGAACGAAATACTTGATTGGTCAGGTATTGCCAGTGTTTTGGCTATATAGGGCAATTCCGGGAAACCGGGATTTGTGGTAAATGATTCACTCAATAAATCGGCGAATTGATAAGTTTTATTATCCGATACGATTTCTCTCAAATCGAATCCTGATATTTCAATTTTAATGATGGTACTATTATTATCATCACTAACAAGCGTAACATCCGGAGGTGTTTGAATTGATTTGTTTTTGTTGAGTGGTATCCATTCAGCCCTTATCAGAAAGGGAATAAACATTATAATCATTAATAGAATGAGTGGATTACTTTTCATCGTTTAGAAATTTAGATATTCAAATTCAATTGATTTAATTATAAGAGCTAAGCCCCACTGCTCCTCTAATTCATCACCGAAAAACGGTCTTATTTAAGAATAACCTTACGTCTTTCTTCTTTCGTTTCTGTTTTCAGTTTAATGAAATATATTCCTTTAGCCTCGCCGCTTAAATCGATATTAATTTTCTTCTGAGCAGTTGTTGTTAATGATCGGGTGTAAACAATTTTGTTAAGAGTATTTACAACGGTAATTTCAGATGCACCCATGGGCTCATCGAACTCCACCGTAATAAAGCCGGTTGTAGGATTCGGATAAATACTTATCTCAGAATCATTAGAAAGCTTCATTTATGCTGGTACAGGGATCAACAAAAATTGTTTCTTCGGCAAAGTTTTCACAATCATTGCCATCAGCCCAGGTATAGGTTATGGTATGCGTTCCAACACCAGCTGAACCGGGATCGAACCATCCATTTTCAACACCCAGACCTGAATATTCACCACCCACTGGCATTCCTCCCGTTAGCTCAATTGCCGGCCAGTCAAGGCAAATCCAATCAAAGGGTTCCATTGTGACATCAGGCAGATACCGGTTTATTTCAAGAAGATCAGAGTAAGCACCCAAGCCACAATCATTAGCACCTGCAACTTTTAAGGTGGCATCACCCAGATAGTCATTTGTCCAGATCACTTCTATTGTTAATCCGTTACCGTTTAGGCTGCCAGCCTCTGATGGAGCCAACACCCATTCGTACTCCGTTATTCCGGTCAGGCCTGCTGTACTATAGTAAGAACTTTCAATGTTTCCACAAACAGATTCGGGCCCATTTGGGTTGGGAGCCACTCCGGGTATGGCAGATACGGAAATATAATCTTCAAAAACAAGTGTGTTACTTACCATGCCATCAGAAACCGTTAAAGAGACATCATAAGAACCGGAGGTCAAATACTCAACGACAGGATTTTGAAGGTTTGATGTTCCCGGTGTTCCTCCTTCAAAAGTCCAATCCCAGCTGGTAGCAGTTGCCGGCGACTGGTCATAGAAATTTACAGATTCACTTTCACAGATTTCCGTTTCATCCGAACTAAAAGAAGCTTCAAATACCACAGCAGGAAAAACAATGAAGTCAATCCATCCGCAGTCATTACCGCTTGATAAGCTCTCATCTTTGCTGTAAATCCACTTAAAGGTGTGTGAACCTACCGGTATTAAATACGAAACCCTTTGCCAGTCCACCTCTCCTGACCATGATGACATTTCAATTTCATCAATGTAGAATTTCAGGAAATCATATCCGAGTTCAGACGAAACTTTATACCAAAACGATAAACTGTCTTCTCCGTAGGTATCATATTGCAGGCTTAAAAAACTGTTTTGATCATGATCCAATGTCCCTGGTTTGATGCAATAACTTCCTTCGAAGGGAGTTTCGGTCGATACATCCCATTCGGCATCGCCACCGGTAATCCAGTCAAACTGATTCATGTCGCCTGTTTCCCAGTTTTCTACTACCGGGCTGATGATGGTTGAGTAAATTTTCTGGTAAGAATAGCCTCCGGTAGTTACTTCATAAATAAATTCAACATAAGTACCGGCAGGAGCATTCTCTGAAACTGATACGTCAAACATGCCTTCTTCTGTTAAACCTGCTCCAATATCGTAAAAATTGAATGTTGTGTTATTTAATGTAATGTATTCACTTGAGCAACTTAAAGTTCCCATTGCACTGGCTGCAAAATAGGACCCGTTGTTGGAGGTTGGGAGAATTAAAAAAGCTGTTTCATCAGGATCAAGGCGTCCATTCCAGTTCCCTTGGTAGTCATCAATCAGCATAGTGCCAAACTCTATCATTGGCGCATGGCCTGTAACACTGAAATTTGAATTCCATGAATTGGATCCGTCAGTAACTGTAATAAGAAAGTCAACGACATGCATATCGGGAATGTTATCCATTACATCCCACGAAAAACCATCCGGCACTACTGCAGATGCACCTGCTGTTATACTACCATAGTTCTCAGTATTGTCAGTTAGTGTAACATAAGTATCAGTTGTTGAAATTGTAACTACAACGTTTTCGGCATCTTCAACACCCACATTTTTAACTGTTATTGATGCAAATATTGTTTCTGATGTTTCCATGAATCCGTTTCCGTTTCCGGCTTCATCATTAATTGCGTGGGCATTATACACAACATAAGGGCCTGTTGCAGGAAGTACTTCAACAAAGGCCTCGTACCTGAAATAATTTTGTTTTGTTACTGTTACAAGTACCTGGTTAGGCGGTACCTGAACAGGAATATCTATTGATACCGGAGCACCTGTGCCTGTTGCTGTTCCAATTAATTCACCATTTACACTCAAACCAATAAGCGCATCAACATCAGCAGTAACTTCGAATGTTGTTTCCCCCATGTATAAAATGGAGCTGTGCGAAACGGCAAGATCCTGCGGAATTTCTGAATAAACAGTTGTGAAAGCATCACCATGATGATGGTAAAGATGGTAGGTGGCTTCTTTGCTTTCGGTATTGTTTGGCCAGCTTGATGGCTCCAGAAAATATTTACCTGCTGCACATGCAAATGCGGGTAATACTCCTCTGGGTTCGGGATTAGAGCCAAACTCCGGGAAAAAGTCAGGCCACATATTATCATAAGCACCCCAAACGTAAACTTCGCTAACATATGCATAGGTAATTTCAGATGCCGCATTAATGCCGAAACATCCTGAGTTTTCATCTTTGTGTGTGTATCGGTGAATCTTTTCGGCAAATACTTCGGTGCTGTAATTGAATTTTCCGGTCAGGCAATTTACCGACCAAATAAATGTAAGATCTGTATTTATCAGGTTATTTATATCCGTTATGGAATATTGTGGTTGTGCCCAACCTTCTTCAAATCCATGATCACGATGCTGAACCATAAATGCTCCACTATCAATGGCGGTTGTTATCATATCTGCAGTGCCTCCTGTCCAGCCTCCAAGTTCAGAAGGCAGCTCAGGAATGTAACCCAATCCGTTTGGTCCAAAATATTCAACCAGGGCATCAGCGTTAGCGGCTGTTGACCACACATCTCCGGGTGTTCCATCATAGACTTCATTAATTCTCACGGGATCTTTTCCTTGTACTTCACGCCAAAATCCGCCGATTGCTTCTGAACACAATTGAAACCAGCTGCTGGTTTGCCATCCCAATGAAGTAACCGGATGGTTATAATAATCTTCATCCGTCGGAGGCGATTTTTCATAGTTTGTAAACTTGGTTACCATTACCTGCAATTCGACCTCATCCTGAGAGGTGATCCGGGCCATGATGATATCCGGTAAATTGTTACCATTAACATCGCCAAAAATATTATCCGATACACAATAGTTCTCCCATACCGGTGAAATTATTCTGTTGGAGGCTGATGTACCGTAATCACCGAGCAATAAACAAGCTGCAGGTGCTATGTCCCAGGTATTGTAGGCATTGTCAATATAATCCTCAATCTGGGTGGCCGTGTTGCCTCCAATTTCATTTAATGTGACAACCTTTGTAAGTATCCCTTGTGTACTCCTGAACTTTCTTATTGAATCTGCCCAAACCTGAAATTCTGTGCTATTGGGTGCAATGATCAGGTATTCACAACCTGTTTCATCCGATGCCTGGTAGGATTTGTTGTAATTCATTTTGGGCAATGATTCATAATTCAGCAACATATCTGAAAGCAAAGGATCCCACCAGCGGCTTCTAAGCCTGTCTTCACCAAAATGACCGTTTCCACCAGTGAACTCAATTTCTATTTTAATGTCCCGAAATACGATCAGCTGCTTTGTTACCGGATTGTAATGGAAAGGAGTAATACCAAGTATTACTATATCAATGCCCCTTATCATATCCCTTTTCGATAAAACTATCGGTTTTTCAGGGAAAAACTTATTAGCAGAATAAATGGATTCATTCCGGGTATAGTCAAGTGGTCCGGTTTCAGTATCCTTGGGAATGCGGAAGGCAGGCGATAAAGTAAAATTGTTTAATGTATCTCTACGGATTGAAACTATTCTGAACGTTGCCTCTGCTCCCTGAGGAATGGCAATGTATCGTCCCGACCCGGGAAAATCAGGGGCGCCGGCATTACCTGGCAAAAAATGCCCGGGTAATCCAAGGCTTTGGTATGTCTCACCATCCAACTCGATATCAGAGATGGTAAAAGTACTTATTGAATAGTTGAGTATAACTTTTGAATTGTTTTGTAATTCAACAGTATAGCCCGCCTTTCCCCCCTGTCTGAATATTTGTGAACTCCAGTTGAAGCTGAAGCAGAGTTTATTATTATCAATACAAAAACAAATGGAAGATATATTGATTTTAAGGGTGCTGTGGTTGGTAAATGAAATTTCATTTTTATGGATTTAATTGATTGATTACTTGAATATAAGCAAGAAGCAAATTTAAAAAAAATAAAATGTTAACAATGCATTTTCGTATAGACAGAAAAATACTCAGAAAGGTTTGTTCATAAAAACAATTCCGAAGGATAATCTGGAATTCTTTACCCTCCGGAATTATTGCAATAAACAGAGAGCTACTGAGGAATGTTGGTTCCTTACCCATATTGGGAAGCCAGAAACTATCCTTGTCTTGATTGTCCACTTGTTGGTCAAGATTCAAATCTGCAGGATAGTACCCTGCTTTTCCTGCATCTGTGCTCCAACCCGGATTGATATCTTCATTTCCAACGTTTCCATTAGCATCACAGTCCCCGCTTATCATTCCCCATTGGCCAGTTGACAGTTGCTTTTGTGCATTGCTTCCATATGCCTGTTCCAAAGTAGATGTAAAGTCATATGCATAGATTTCCCCGTTTAGAATAACAGGATTTGCAGACATAACGGCCAGATGGTTACGATGATGGACCACCGCAAACAAGCTGTTGGAAATCGAATTTGTAAACGACAGAGTTGACGATCCATCTGTTGATACTATGCTTCCGTCGTTCAACAATAAGCCGGCCTGCCTGGCAATAGTTGTTGCGAGTCGCTTCATCACTGAGGTGGCATCCCCTTAGTTCAACCAGTATCCAATCTACCGTATTTCCTGAACTACTATGACAGACTCAGTCCCATTATAATTCCAGGGTGCTGTATTAAAAGGTTGGGATAATGGAATGGATCCGCAGGTACATAAATAAGTTGACATATCTGCTCCTGAAAAGGGGCCTTCAACAAAACTGTTAAATCAACATTCACATTGGTTGGAATTAGGTCACCGGATATTGAAAATCATCAATGCAAATATCGCTTGCCCAATCAGCCCCTGTGATACCCCGGAACCTAAATTTAACCACTGCTCCTTCATAGGCAGTCAGGTCAACTACCTGCTCAAACCATTGATTTCCCTGATTCCCTGAAATGGGTGTCATAATATCTTCAACCCACAATTCATTTGCAAAAACATCAAGGTGAAGTGTTCCCATATGATTATAGTCGTCATCCCACATATGATACCAAAACCTCAATTCCACATTGGTGAGAGAAAATAAGCTGAAAGTAGGTGTAATGAGGTCTGCCCGGAAGTCTGGATTATTGTATGTGGCTTCCGTATAAAAATAAAAACCAGACCCTGATGTATGGTCTCCTGAAGGGCCTGTATGCGGCGAGGGTGTTGACCCCGAAATAATGACCCAGTCAAAATCATCTTCAGTACCATTATACCATCCTTCCGGGGTGCTGCCTGATTCGTCGAAAGCAGTTTGATATGGGGGTATTACCGGTGGTTCCGGAGTGGGAAATATTATATAATCAATCCATGCGCAATCCTCGCCTGTACTCACAGAATAATCTTTGTAGTACTGCCAAACAAAAGTATGAAGTCCTGCGGAAACAGGGTAGCTTGTCTGTCCCCATGATACATTACCCGACCATTCATCAATCAGCGAACCATCAATGAAGAATTTCAGATAATCATAATTGCTTTCAGATGAAACTTTTCGGTAAAACGATAATTCTCCATCTGCCGAAACATTTATGGAGATTTCCAGATTACTGGTTTGCGAATCAATGATATTGCCAGATCTGGCACAATAGATACCTTCCTGAGGATTCTCAGTTACTATTGACCAGTCGGCATTTCCACCCATGGTCCATGGAAATTTATCGAAATCACCCGTTTCCCAGTCTTCAATCATATAACCGATGCTTGCTGTAAATAATTTTGATGCATCGTAAGTCTTCTGCATTCACAACAGCTTCCAGGTCAACCATATCACCCATTGTAGCATCCGGACTGATGCTGACAGAAAATGAAGCACTTTTTGTCTCTCCGATATCAATGACACCCAGGTTATCAGAAGTAGTATTTAATGTGATGTATGGATAAGAAGAACTGAGGTAAGAAGTTGCCTCGGAAGACATGCTATTCCCAATATTCGTTACAGGAATTGTTAAGGTTGCATTTTCTCCCGGATCAAGAAGGCCATTGTTATTTCCTTCCGGATCGGATACAATTATACTACCCATTGTAAATACCGGAGCATGCCCATTAATTATCAAATAACTGTTCCAGGTATTAAATAAATCACTTGCTGATACATTTATGATAACTTCGTGTCCATCAGGTATATTGTCAGCTACTGTGAAGGAAAAGGCATCGGTTGCTAAAACACTTTGACCAGCCAGAACACTTGGATAGTTTTGCAGATTATCGGTAAATGTGATGTAAGGATCGGAAGTTGAAAGTTCAACAAATATGTTAGATGCATTGTTCGGACCAATATTTTTGACTGCCAGCGATAATAAGATGGATTCATCAAAATCCATCAAACCATTGCCATTTCCCCTGCATTATCATTAATTATATAGTAATTTAACAACCCAGGACCCGTAGGTGGAAGAACCTCCATAGTACCCTGAAAGGGATAAACCGTTTTTCCGGTAACTGTAACTGTTAAGGTTTCAAGTTCTTCCTCTGTAATTTCGATGTATACTTTCCTGTGGCATCTGTTGTTCCGGTAACAAATATATCTGTTCCGGTTACACAAACGGTTGCACCATCTACAGGAAGGCCATCTCCCAGAATGGTTAACCGTAAATTCTACCAAATTGCTTCCAAAAACAATGGATTCAGGGTAATCAACTGTTACATTAAGGGGTACCTCCTTCCAGATATGGATGCTTGGATCACCCAAAGCACAATAAATCTTATAGTGGTATGAAACATTTGGATCCGTACCATAAACATTGTACAAATAAAGCCTACCTCTAAGAAGTGCTCGGCCTGCAGTGTTAATTTCTTCAACATGCCAACATAAATTCCTTTATCTATTTTATTGTTGTAGGTCGTATGTGTATTTCCAGCCGGTCCTATAAAAGCGGCGGCGCCTCTTGGGTTAGATATTGTTCCAAGTTCGAGCCAGGTTTCTCCAAAGCTTTCGCCGGAAGCAAACATCGCTACACCGCATCCTATGCTTGTAACAAAGGTGAATTTTTGTCCGTTCGCCAATCCTGAGACTTGCGTATTGGTCATGGGCGTGCAGGTCGCCCACCAACCGGTTGTCCAGCCTTCTCCGCGGTAGTTTAAATAACTTCTTCCTTCATTGATGGCATTTACTACATCTGTATTGCTGTATGTACATCCGGGATCGCTCATCATAGTATCTACGGTAAAACCTCCATCAACAATCATCCGTTCAGCGGCAAATCGTTTGGTTTCAATTTGTGAAGCATAGGCATCATTCGAGCAGCAAATACCTTTTTAAACCAATCGCTGTTGGCGGTGTAAGGTGTTTGTTCATATAGTTTAAACTTATTGAGCATTACTTGCAGTGTATAATCGCTTTGATTGGTCAATCTACCCAACAACAGTTCAGGGAAAAAATCGTTACCGTCAATCTCAACGAAATAGTTTTCGATACGTAACCGTTTGCTGTTGTTGTGGTAAAACCCCATCGTCACCAACAAGCAGCACATAAGTGGGTGTAACCTCCCAATTGTGATAGGCATCGGCAATATGGGTTTTGATTATGGAGGGATCACTTGAATTTGCACCTATATCGCTGAATTTAGTAATATGAATATCGATTCCACTTTGACGTTTCCATTCGGCATATGTTTGAAAGCTCGTTGTAAAACTCATCAGGCATAATGCACAACATCAATTCGTGGCCGTTTTCTTTACCTCCATAATTGTCATCCAAAACATTCTGGTAATTAAATATAAAGCTTTGGTATAATTGTCCGAATGATGGGGCAATAGGTTTTTTGACGGTATTTTTTGGGTTTACTACATCCCCTGATACGTAATTAATTTTTACCGTTAGTGAGGTTGTTACCTCTAATTCCTTTTTAACCGGATTGTACCTGATCGGATAAACTGACACCCTGGTAATACGGAAATCCCTGAAAATAGAGGGCGGCTCAATATCAATTAAACTACCCGGGAAAATGTCATTATTACTATAAGCATTTTCATCCTTTATATAGGGTGTTTCCGGATATCCTTCGAGCCAGCTTTCGCGTGCAGGAGCTAAGGAGATATTTTGAAATGTTTGGACATTACCTGTTTCCAGAATTTCAAACGATACAGCAGCCTGATCCGGAATCGCTAATGTTTTTGCGATATAGGGTAAGGCAGGCATTCCGGGTTTTGTTACAAACGATTCAGTCAGTAAATCTACTACCTGGTATTCCTGGCCATCGGCATTGAGATCCTTGAGGTCAAATCCTGATATTTCAATGGTTAAAATAGTGCTGCTGATATCATTGCTGATCAACGTAACGTTTGGGGCGATTTGCTTTGTACTATTATTCATGGGCACCCATTCCGCCTTTAATAGGAATGGTATAAGCATGGTGATAATAATTGCAAGAGTAAATTTCTTTTGCATAGTAAATGGTTTTAATGTTGGAAATAAATGTAAAATTTGAATGGTAAATGAATTATTGAAATACATATTTAAAATCTGATCAACCTAAATTCAATGCCCAAAGATAGTAAATTATATATATGAAGTTCAATACTTTTTTTTTGCCGGAGCGGGTGGTAATGTAAAATTTGGATAAGTCATTTGAATTGGGCTCAAGCGGTTTTTTTACATAATATTTTGATAAAAGAGAGATTTAGCGACCCGTTTTTAACCCATGCATTTGTTGTAAACACAGAACAATAGCACAATGACTTTTCTCTTGCAGCTGCTTCCTTAATTTAATTTTCATTAAATTTGATACAAAATTTTGTTCATGGAAAAAATTGTTGTTTTAAGTGGTGCCGGTATGAGTGCGGAAAGTGGGATTCAAACTTTTCGCGATAGTGACGGCTTATGGAATAAGTATCGGTTCGAACAGCTGGCGAGTCCTCAAGCCTGGGCTCAACAACCCGATGTGGTGATGGAGTTTTACAATTACCGAAGAAAAATTGTCTGGGATGCTCGGCCCAATGCCGGCCATACTTCATTGGTGAAGCTGGAAGAGAAATATGATGTTCAGATCATTACCCAGAATGTAGATGATCTTCACGAACGGGCGGGTTCTTCCAATGTTCTTCATTTGCATGGAGAAATAAAAAAAGCAAGAAGTACAGTTGATGAAAATCTTGTGTACGAAATGGATCATTGGGAAATGAAAATGGGTGATAAATGTGAGAAAGGATCACAATCGAGGCCACATATAGTGTGGTTTGGTGAAATGGTAACCATGATCGGGCCTGCTACTCAAATTGCATCAACTGCTGATATTTTGCTGGTGATCGGAACTTCAATGGTGGTGTATCCGGCTGCCAGCCTGATCATGTATGTTCCATCAGAAAAACCCAAGTATTACGTCGATCCGAAAGCAACAATGGTCGGTGGCGTTTCAAATCTAACAGTAATTCAAAAGAAAGCAGGAGATGGGGTTCCGGAGCTTGTTGAACGGCTTCTTGAAAATTCCTAATTGTTGAGTTCTTTCCACACCAAGGCACTGGCGCCTAAAATAGCAGCATCACCCGGGGGAAGTTCAGATGGAAGCACCTTTACTTTATTTTTATATATATTGAGCATGTGTTCCTCCATATGCTTTTTAACTGGCTCAAAAATCAAATTTCCGGCCTGGGCCAGGCCACCAAAAAGGAATATGGCTTCCGGGCTGGTGTGAGCAACAGCATCTGCCAGTTTAAGTCCCAATACCTCACCGGTATAGTCAAAGGCTTCAAGGGCTAACGCATCACCTTTTCGGGCAGCTTCGTCAATCATTTTTGCTGAAAGTTTATTGAAACTCACATCGCGAAGAACACTGGGTTCGTTCATGGTTGAGATAAGTTCAAATACGGTTCGTTTGATACCCGGTGCCGAAGTATAAGTCTCAAGGCATCCTTGCCTCCCACAACCGCAGTCTCGTCCGTTGGGATCAACAATGGTATGCCCGATTTCTCCGGCAAATCCATCATGGCCATATACCATTTCACCATTCACAACAATTCCGCTTCCGACACCTGTACCCAGTGTGATCATGATGAAATCTTTCATTCCTTTTGCACCGCCATAAATCATTTCCCCTATTGCAGCAGCGTTGGCATCATTTGTTAAAACGGTCACTTCATAGTTAAAGTGTGCTTTTAGAAAGTCCACTACAGGAACAACTCCTTCGAATTTTAAATTGGGGGCAAACTCTATGGTGCCATGGTAGTAATTCCCATTGGGTGCACCTACTCCAATCCCTTTGATGTCAATATGATCTCCTGCTTCTGTTATCAGTTTGGAAATGGAATCACACAGGGTGTTCATATATATTTTATAGTCAGGATGTGTTTCTGTGGGGATGGTGTTCCGGGCTAAAACATTTCCATTTGCATCAACAATACCCAAAATGGTATTTGTGCCTCCAATGTCTATTCCGATTGCTGCTTTTTTCATAATTGTTGTGCCTCGATTTAATTGATAATAAATAATATATATGTAACGGCAATTAAGGGGACAATAAAAGCAACTGTTATGGATGTGATGTCTGCTACTTTTCCCATTACCGGGGGAACTATGGCACCACCAACTATTGTTGTTACCATCAATCCCGAAAGCTTCGTTGGCTCGTTCGGGCATTTTATCAACAGTGATTGAAAATATTAAAGGAAAAATATTTGCGAACCCCAAACCGATCAATACTATACTGATAAATGTAATTACCTGAATTCCTGTAAACATAAGGATAAGCCCGATAAGGGAAAGGCTGACTGTAATGATTAAAAATATTCCTTATTTTAAATAACGCAGAATGATGCCTCCCGAAAATCTTCCGATTAAAATGGGTAGGAAGAACAGAGCCCAGGCAACCCACAATCCAAACTCCTTGATGCCAAATTTTTCCCGCAGCAGAATTGGCACTTCAGAATTTTCATGGAAACCTCGGCACCAACATAAAGGAAAATAGCCATTACCATGAAAAACATACTTGTTTCCCAGCAGTTTGAAACAGGAACTGAATGATGCAGCACCATTACTGCTCATGGCTTTTTCTTCGAACTTGACAGAATTAAATAAAATAAGGTTGATAAGTATCAACACTGAGTAAATTGGAAACAAATAGTCCAGTCTAAATTAAAAAACTTCACTGCAAAAGGTGGTAAAATAAATCCAGGAAGATCCTATTGCTTTTACCGATTGGGCAAAAGATAAATTGCTTGAATATTTTCCTTCCGGGGATACATCCCGCATTATGGGGTTGCCGACAACCTGTAGAGTAGTTGCACCCGCACCAAGCAATAAGATCGCAAACAGCAATACAAAGAATTTTGCCTGTGTTGCATCAACACTTGATACCATCGGTCCGTACATGCCATTGGAAAGTGGAATCATTAAACCAATAAGTGCAATGACAAGCCCCAAATTCATGATTAATTTTTTACCTTTTTGTCCTGAAGAACTCCCAATGGAATACTTAACAATCCAAACATGAGGAATCCTGATAGAGAGATCAGTTGTGCCTCAAAATTGGTCAGGTTGAAAGTTTCTTTAACCAAACTTACAAGGGGGCCAACGGCATCGCCAAAAACCCATGCACAGAAAAGCAAAGAAAATAGGAATCGCTCTAAGGTTGTTGGTTGATTTTTGATTCATTAATTTCGGGATTATAAGTGGTGAAATAATAACTTTATTTGCTGTTTTTACAATGTGCTCTGATTTGCAACATGGGCCATGAAGGATTACACTCTCTCTTGTTCATCAAGCCTTTTGGTGATGGTGTCGAGAAATTGTTGTCGTTTAAAGGGTTTTGAAATCATAATCGTCCATCCCTGCTTCCAGACACAAATCCTTATCCGATTTCATCGCATAGGCAGTTAAGGCAATGATGGGAGTATGTGTTCCTCTTCGGCCTCAATTTCCCGGAATGAGACGGGTTGCTTCATAACCGTTCATAATGGGCATTTGGACATCCATTAGGACAATGTCAAAGGTATCTTTCCGGAATTCTTCAACAACTTTTTCTCCATCATCTACAACGGTAATGTCCCAGTTTTTCGACTTGGTTAGAGCCTTAATTAAAAATTGATTGGCTTCATTGTCCTCTGCCAGTAAAATCTTCACTTTACATCATCGGATCATGTTTATTGGGTGTTTCCATAATGTCCTCAGTTTTTGTTGTTTTGGCTACCAGTGGAATTTCAATATAGAATATGCTCCCCTTTTCAGGTTCACTTCTTCATGTATTGATCCATTTAATAAAACAATCAGTTGTTTAGCAATAGCTAAGCCCAGCCCGGTCCCTTTTATTTTTTTTATTAAATAATTATCCAGTTGTTTAAACTCATCGAAAATTTTATCAATTTCATTTTGATCAATACCAATGCCTGTATCTTCAATAATGAAATGAGCCATGATATTCCCATTTTGTGCAATGGTTTTAAGGGTAATATCTATACTTCCTTCATCAGTAAATTTAATTGCATTACTGACAATATTGACTAAAACCTGCTTGATCTTAAAACAATCACCGTACAGCTTATTAAATTCAACATCATCGCTATTGATAAAGACTTCAAGATTTTTCTTGCGAATACTATGATCAAAACTTAACAATACCGCTCACCATTTCCCGAAGTTCGAATTCTTCTTCCGATAAGGTAAGTTTACCGGCTTCTAATTTTGAATAGTCAAATATATCATTGATAATTTGTAAAAGCTGGTCGCCTGATTTTTCGATCATTTCAAGCATCTCCAGTTTTTTGTCGTCCGTTTCAAATTCAATCAGCATTTCCGAAAAACCAAGAATTCCATTTAGCGGGGTTCTCAGTTCGTGGCTCATATTAGCCAGAAACTGGGTTTTGGCTTTATTTGCTATTTCGGCTTCGTTGCGGGCATCCCGCAGGTTTTCTTCCAGCTTTTTTCTTTTGAGTTCCAGCGAAAGGGCTGTGGAAAGCGTTTGAATTATATTAACTTCAGTGTGGGTAAAACTCCGGGGTTTTGAATCAACCATACACAGAGACCCAATCGTTGAGCCATCAAGAATAACAGGATATCCAATAAAAGAACGGAATCCGTATTTTTTAATGCGCAAATCGGTTTGGTAAAAATCTGTTTTTATTAGGTCAGGAATAACTTCAACTTTTTCAATCCCATTCATTTTAATTTCAAAACACAGACTGTTCTTATTGACAGTTTCATCGGTTTCTTCCAGATCGAATATTGATTGAGGCCAAGTTACCAGGGCATCTCTACCTTTGTCTCGTTGATAAAAGATAGAAACCGTACCATTTAAAATTTCGTTGGTTTTTTTTACAATTAACTGGATGTTTTTTAATGTGTTAACCCCCAGCTCAGCAAACAAATTGTTCAATTCCAGTATTTGGTTTTCGGCAGCTTTTCTATCCGATATATTTTCAATGATTCCTTCAAAATATAGAAGGTTTCCATTTTTGTCCTTTACGGGATTGTAGCTTTCCAGCAGATGGTAACATTGCCCATTGTTATCTTCCCAATACGTTTCAAAAACACTTTTGTTTTTAGGATTTGTTTCGTTGGGAAGTTTTTTTCTTAAAGCATTCTTGCCAAAATGGGCATCATCCTCTTCCATCAGTACTTGATACGAGGCTATCCCCAGTATCTGGTGGAAGGTTTTGTTTGCCATCACAATGGTTCCATCAACAGAAACTCTGAAAAGGCCAATAGCTGCATTCTCATAAAGGTTTTTAAATGTTTTGTGGCTTTCGATCAATTCCTGTTCAACAATTTTCCTCTTTGAACTATCGCTGTATAAAACAACTAATGAATCAGTGTCAACTATTTTAGCAAATATGTCATACCAGGTATTTCTGGATTCTATATAGATTTCCGTTTCATAATGAGGTTTGGAAGCTATTTTATAAATGCTTTCCCTGATTCCATTTGAAAGTCGTTTAGCAAATTCAGGAGAGACCTGAGATAGTTTCGATCCGGAAAACTGCTTTTTATCTTTTCCGAACAAGGTGTCGAACTCGTCATTTGTTTCCTGAATAAGGAGGTCAACAGGAACCAGTTCCTCATCATATATGATCTTGAATCTGGAAAATGCAATAGGAATACTGCTTATGAGATGGTTTGTCTCTTTTTTCTTCTGCCGAAATATATCCATGTCAATTACGTCCCTATTTTGTAAAGTATTCCTTTAAAGATTGAAGCTGCTAAATTATAAAAAAATAGTACGTTAAAAACCTTGAAATGTTCTGGTTAAGTAAACAGTTTATTTCAGGATTCAGATGTTAATTTTAATAATAATTACAAACCCCTTGAAATCATTGAAATAGTTTTTACAAAAGAAACTTGATATCTGATCCGGGCTGGTATTCTTTGGGATCCATTCCGTATTTAAACACCCGCAAAGGCCTTTCACCCATCAGCTCAATTTCATCGTTGTTAATTGAAAGAAGTGTTCCTTCCCGCAAACCGGCTACATAAATGTTATTGTTGATAACAAGGAATTCTTCGAGCCTTTGCTCCCTGGTTTCCCCTCCATGCCCTTCAATGTTGGCGTCCAGATAATGTGGATTGATTTGAAAGGGTATTAATCCAAGACAATTCAGGCTCTCCGGTTCAATGATAGGCATATCATTGGTTGTTCGCATTGTCGGGCATGCCAGGTTAGCGCCTGCGCTCCATCCCATGTAAGGAAGGCCGTTTTCAACTGCCTCACGTATTACTTTCATGAGTTTTAATTCGTGCAACATGTAGGTGAGGTGGAATGTATTTCCTCCACCAACTGCAATGGCCAATGCGTCTTTGATGGCTTGAGCAGGGTTTTTCTCACGGTGGATGGAATAAATTTCAAAACCAAGCTCATTGAATACCGAATTTACCCTCTCTTCATATGCGTCATAAGATGCCTCTATCCCATTTTCGGATAATGCTATACCTGCATAGGGAACAAATAGTAACCTTTTGACTCCGGTTTTTTCGAGGAAATCCTTGATATATGGTTTGGGCCAATCTAGGTAATTTTCTCCGTAATTGGTTGAATTGCTGATTAATAAGAGCCTCTTTCTCATAACAAAATATTTAGTTTAAAGCAAAATTTAGAACGATTTTGCTAATATACAAATTCTTTATTTATTAAAATTTGAATTCGGGAATAAATCTAAATAAAAGTTTTTATTCCCAACTTTTGATATAGGTCTTTTTGAAATGTTTCAGGTAAGCATCACCTTCGGTGTACTTTTCAACATTCACCTTTGGATCGGTTTGCTGGCTGTTTTGCCGGTCGGCAAAAGCCATTTTATTGGCCAATTTTTGCTGCAGGGTTTTTGTTTCTTTTTCGGTATAATTGTTTGCCTGCAATACCCTGAGTAATTTAAACGCCGTTTCAAATTCTTCTTCGTCCTGATAGTAGTTTATGGATGATTCAAGCAGTGCCAGGTTTTTCTTGATTGAAAAGAGATAGTACAAAGGCAATGGTTCTATGTTTTTACGAATGACTTCATCTGCACCGGATAGCTCTTCCATTTTTCGTTGGGTTTCAATAAACTTTTCGTGATTATTTGTATTCAGTGCCTCTTGTGCAACTCTCGCCAGTATTTGATATTCCGCTGCACGGCTGTATTTCTTTGTGTTCTCAACCACCAATTCCCGGTCAAAATCACAATAATAATCCTTGTTGAAAATTTCAGTTGATTTGTCAAGGGTTTCAATGGCAGTGATGTAATCACCCTGATCAATATAATTATAGAATTGGCCAATTATATTTTCAAATATTTCATTTGAATTCTCGCACTGTTTATTAAAAATATTGTTATTCAGCAAGGCCAGGCTCCTTTGAACATCAGGTTCATATATCAATCCGTAATCATCTTGCAATTGAAAACATCTGTTGTAAATTTCGCGTGCTTCATCCAGTTGATTTTTATTCACCTTTACTTCTCCCAGACTGCACATGTCAACCAGAACCGGAATGGCTGATTGATGAAAAAGTGCAGGCAGGTTCTGGTCATATTCAAATTCGGCTTGTTCTTCAAGCTCGAAGGCTTCGATAAACGTATTGAAAGCAAGTGTGTAATTCCCCGATTCAAGGAGTTTCTTTCCTTCCTTATTCAGGTTTTGATAGGAATAGTACTGAACTTGTGAGTGAATGATGTCAACATTTTCGGCCATAACTATTGTAGACTTATTTTTATTCTGCAGGGCAATAGCTTCCATGAGATGTTTTTTTGCCAAAAGAACGTTGCCATCTGTCAGGCATTCCTGTGCCGATTTAATCAGTTTCCTGTACAATCCATTCTGAGCTTGCATCAGTCCGTGCTTTATCTCATAATCAAAATTAAACCGTCCGATATCAAAACAGATTTTATGAGCCTGGTTGAAACAATAGAAAGCTTCATCATATTCGCCATCCTCAAGCAGTTGGGTTCCTTTCGAAATATACAAGCGTGCCAGCTCTTCTGAAATGTCAATCAGGTATTTGTCGCTTATTATGGTAATGCTGTTTTCACCCTGGAATATTTGGGCCTTTTTGATATACTTCTCAGCGAGGTCATAATTACTAACTTCAATGGCTCGGTCAATCAGGTGAAGGAATGAATGATAGATGCCATAGTTTGCCCTTGAAATCAATATGTTCAATTCAACTGGGGAGGATTTTTGAAAAGAGGTTTCATAAAAAGCTTGAGCATTTACAAGTATCCCTTTGGCAATGTAATAGTTCTCCTCTTCGATTAGCTGCTTTGCTTTTAATTGGTAGGCTTGGAAAATATAATTCTTCAAGTTTGTTTTCAATACTCTTGATAGAGTTACAATATTGTGTTTTTATTAAGAATTTTTTTAGGCCATTTGAGTAATTAGCAAGGTAAGCATTTTGATAATTCAACCCACCAAGTTTATAGAAATGCGCAGTATTTGAATGAGTTACGGTTTGTGATTCCATATAAAACCGGGTAATTTCATTAACATATATCGTTGCATATTTCTCAATGCTTGTATTCAATTTGATAAAATCCAAAGAGTTTACAAACACATCAAAACGGTAATTGTATTTTATGATTTCCTTTTCGAGTTCAACAATTTTACCATGGAAGCCTGCCGGATCATTTTTGTCTAGCTTGAGTTCAGTAATAAATTCCGAATTTGACAAATTTTGATGAACCCTCTCAAGCTCTTTGATTCTGACAAATGAAGCTATTAGTGAATTTAAATTTATTTCGCCGGGATTGTATTTAGAAATAGCAAAGTCAATGGCAGCAATAGATGCATAGTAATTGTCAACATCCTTTTGCCTTTTGAGGAAAGCATTTTTATCCTCATCATCAGAATAGAAATGAATGTCTTCAACAACCAGCTGGTATTCTTTATTTTCGTCTAAAGCTTCAAATGCAAAATGAATTTGAAAAACATGATCGTTTTCCCAGGTAATTCCTTTCAGTTCTTTTGATATTATATAATTTCCGTTTTCTTCAACATGCACCTTCAGGTCTAACATCTCGGGCATTAGTATGTCAGAAATATCAAACTCCCTGTAAGCTGTGCTGCCGGTTAGGAGTTCACTTTGCAATTCCACTTCAACCGCAAAAGTATTTAAAGAAATATGTTTGATTTTTTTGTGAATCGCATAGTGCATCGTAAAACCCGTGCTGTACAAACCCGTCAGGTTATACCTTGCAATTTCACGGATAAAGAAATTATTTATTTCGTAATCGGAATTGTTGTGAGGCAAGTACTTAAATACGAATTCACTATTTTCAATCAGATCATAATCCTTCCCTGAGGCCCCAATGCCACTTAGCAGAAAGACTAACAGAATTATTATATTTATTTTAATAATCCTCATTTGAAATTGTATCCCATAAGTCAACCCTTGCTCTGGATCAATTAGCGGAATTAATATGGAGTTTATACGATATATTTAGAATATGTTACGTTATTATTGCAAATATATTTCATTATTTACAATAAAAAAAATGCTGATCCATAAAGAACTAACAGATCTATCAACCGTTATTAGCAAATCTGGTCGTGCATTTCCGTAATCTGAAAAAACAAACCTCCTAACTACAAGTAAGTTAAGAGGCTATTGTGCCCAGAACAGGACTCGAACCTGCACTTCCTTGCGAGAACTGGTCCCTGAAACCAGCGCGTCTACCAATTTCGCCATCTGGGCGCTAATAAATCGAAATTAGCTTCGAACATGAAACTTAAATTTCAAACTGAATCTGTGCCCATGACAAGACTCGAACTTGCACATCCGTAAGGACACCAGCCCCTGCTCTGGCGTGTCTACCAATTTCACCACCTGGCATAAAGGAGTGCAAAAGTAATAATTTTCAATATCTATCCTATAAAATTGTTTTTTTATTTGTTTTTCTTTAATAACTTCTCCTCTACCGTTTTTATTAATTACTAATTTTGCCTTTCCTGCTAAATTAGCGAAATAGACTTTAGATTATGAAATTTATCAAAATTTATGGTGAACGCAATTCGGGGTCAATATACCTGTAATGGCTGATTAAAAAATCTGGATGTTGTACTTTCCGATACCTATGATTTGGGTTGGAAACATCGCCTGGCACCCTCGGATGTTGAATTATCCAAGAAATTGAAAGAGGAGGTTATTTTTTTATGCCTTGTAAAAAATCCTTATTCCTATTGCTTTCCATGCACAAACGACCCTACAATCATGATGTTTTAAAGTCTTTGAGTTTCGCTGACTTTGTAAGGTTTTCATATGGGGATTACAGGAATCCCGTAACTATGTGGAATATGAAGAACAACTCCTATGTAGAACTTGAAAACTATGTCAAAAATTATTCCCTGATCAGATACGAAGATTTGCTGGCCAATCCGGAGAGTTTAATAAATGCAATCTCCGAAAGGTTTGATATCCAAAAATCAGGAGTGCTGAAAAATATAAACCGGGTGCTTACGAATTCTCATGGAATCAAAAGGAATAAATTTCATAAGGAATATTATTTGAATGAAATATGGAAAAAGAAGCTGAGGCCTGTGCATATTGAACACATCAATGAATTCCTGGATGAAAAATTAATGCAAAAATTAAATTATACCTATATTTAAAAAAGATGTTTAACGAGAAACAAACAAGACAAATCCAAAGCAAAGGCATTGGAATTGAGACCATCGAAATGCAGCTTACTAATTTCAGGAACGGATTTCCTTTTGCCAAATTGGATAGGCCTGCCATCGTTGGTGATGGAATAGAGAAACTGGATGATAACACACTTGGTAGCTACATTAATCTTTTTGATAAGGAAACGAAAAATTTAAAGGTAATTAAATTCGTTCCTGCTTCAGGTGCCGCCAGTCGTATGTTTAAAAACCTGTATGAATTTCTTGAAGATTCGAAAATCTCCGGCAGAAGCGATATGGATTCATTTTCCGATAAGGGTTTTAATTCGGTTTATAATTTCCTTTACAGTAACTGGAAGTTTGCATTTTATAAAGATTTGAATGCAGTATTGGAAAAGGATGGCTTTCACCTTAAGCAGCTTTTTAGGGATCAGGATTATTCTGTAATAATTGATTATCTGTTGAACGACAAGGGCCTTGGTTATGGAAATCTTCCAAAAGGCTTGTTGAAGTTTCATGACTATAACGACGGAGCAAGAGTCCCCTTGGAAGAACATCTTGTAGAGGCTATAAACTATGGTCGGTCGGGAAATGTTGCAAATGTCCATTTCACGGTTTCTCCTGAGCATTTAACAAAATTTCAAGAGCAGGTTGAAAAGGTTAAGGAAATGTATGAGGACCGTTTTGGAATTAAATTTCATATTTCTTTTTCAATGCAAAAGCCCTCAACTGATACGATTGCTGTTGATATGGATAATGAACCTTTTGTTGACAAGGACGGAAACTTATTGTTTAGGCCTGGCGGTCATGGTGCATTGATTGAAAACCTGAATGACCTTGATGGCGACATTGTTTTTATAAAGAATATTGATAATGTGGTTCCTGACAGATTGAAGGATGAAACAACAAAATATAAGAAAGCCATTGGCGGTTTTTTATTAAGTGTTCAAAATGAGCTTTTTAACCATTTAGTAAAGCTTGATCAAGAAAATCCGGGAAAAGATGCTCTGGCCGCTGCGAAAAAATTTGCAGAAGAAAAAATCAAGATCTCAATTCCCGAAGACTACTATTTATTAAGTGAATCTGCTCGAAAGGATTATTTGATCAGCCAATTGAATAAACCCATCAGGGTTTGTGGCATGGTTAAAAATGAAGGAGAACCCGGAGGTGGCCCTTTTTGGGTGCAAAATTCGAAAGGTGAAGTATCTCTTCAAATTGTGGAGTCCTCACAGGTTGATCAAAATGATCCTGAACAAAAAGAAATTTCAAATGCCGCGACTCACTTTAATCCGGTTGATTTGGTTTGCGGAATAAAAAATTATAAGGGCGAATCTTTCGATCTGCATGCGTTTGTTGATCCTGAAACAGGTTTTATTTCTGTAAAGTCGAAAGATGGAAAAAATTTGAAAGCGCAGGAATTGCCCGGTTTATGGAATGGCGCTATGGCCAATTGGATCACTTTTTTTGTGGAAGTTCCAATTATTACTTTTAATCCCGTAAAAACAGTTAATGATTTGTTGAGGGAACAGCATCAGCCGGAATAAGAGGATGTTGGCAATCGGTCAATAGTTGTTTGTTATTTGGTTAAACGGTTACAATGTTAATTGGGGGAAATAGGGAAGTATGTAATCTGAAAAACAAGAACAAGAGCCAGGCTAGGAGAAAGATGTTTTAGCCATGTAAAATGTCAAATGTTAAGTTGTTGTAGCTAGATAACCATGAATATTTGCCGAAGGCATTTTCTTCGGAAGATCAACGAACTTGAGGCTTTGAGCACCGAACACCAAATTTCGATCTAAGCACTTATGGAATACCATCTGACAGCTTCTGATAGTAATGATCTCTTACATGTCGATTCTGATAATGTGGGGTATATATCAGGGCCGGAAAGTTAAGAACAATGTGGATTTTGCTACGCCGGCAGAAATTTGCCCGGTTGCTGCAGCTTTCCGAGCGCGCTACCGGGGAATCATCATGGGCTTTGCTGGGTTTACCAGGGGCTGCTTATGCAACCGGATTAATGGAAGTCTGGACTGCAATGGGTTGTGTTGCAGGTATTGTTTTTGCCTGGGTGGTTTTAGCATGGCGCTTGCGAGATGAAGCCGACAAATTCAAGTCCGATACATTTACTGATTACATTGCCCAGAAACACGGTGATCTTGGAAAATGGATCAGGGTGGTGGGTAGTCTGACAATTGTTTTCTTTTTCTTCTTTTACGTAGGAGCCCAGATCATAGGAGGAGGGAAAACCCTGGAAAATGTTTTTGGTATTGACAGGATGTGGGGGATGTTACTCGTTGTTATATTCGTGGTCCCTTATACGATTTATGGAGGTTTTCTGTCTGTGACCTATACCGATGTACTCCAGGCCATCATTATGATCATTACTTTAATTGCGGCACTGATTGCTGGATTGATCTACCTTTCGAATCAACCCGAAGGTTTGCTTCTTTCTTATGCTTCATCCATCCCTGAAGCTCTATACAAAGTGGTAAGTGAAAGTTATAATACCCTTACAGGAGGAGTTGTTTTGCAAAATCATTCAACGCTGTCAGATTTTCTAAACAATCTGTTTCACAAATAGCCTGAACCTTATCAATGGCCTTGGAACAGGAATAATTATAGCAGGGGCATTTTCCTATTTTTGGATACTCAGTGGGACAACCGCAATTGACAATGCGTTTTATGTGGCCATTAAAAATCCCAAACAAGCAAGGCAAGCGGGGAGTGAACATCGGTATGGCCTGGACCATCATTGCATATATCGGAGCTTTGATGATTGGCTGGATCGGGATTACATAGTTTGGGTTGATGGTTTTAAGGATCAGGAAACAGTTATGCCGGAAGTTTTGACAACCTTGTTTCACCCCATTGTTGCGGGTATTCTTATCACAGAGCATAGGCTGCTGTTATCTCTACTGCCAATTCTTTGTTGATCCTGTCGGCTACCGAGCTTTCGAGAACCTGATAAAACCGCTCGTGAATCTCAGATACTCAGGGCAAAATGCTTTGTTCCAATCCCGGCTTGTAACAGCAATCAATTATCAGCCATTGCACTTTTTGCTGGCTTACTTCATCAAAGATGATTTGATTTATACAATTGTAGGTTATGTTTGGGCCGGTATCGGTGGAACCTTTTCAATCGTAATCATGTTGAGTCTTTTCTGGAAACGTTTTCACTAGACGAGCTGCTTTGATAACTATCATCACCGGAATGGTTTTTACAATTGCCTGGATCAGCGCCGGAATGGATGAAGTGATCACAGCTCGCATCATGACTTTTGTTGTTGCCGGAATAGTTGCAGTTTTGGGTACTTATCTCATCCCCCGTAAAAATTAATTCAATGTCCATACTCATTAAAAACGGAAGAATTATTACTGCAACTGAAGATGTTGTAGCGGATATTTATATCGGTGGAGAAAAGATATCCGCCATTGGTGCGATCTGAAATGAAAGCTGATCAAGTAATTGATGCTTCATAAATTAATTTTCCCATGGTATTGATCCACATGTCCATCTTGGATTTACCGGTAATGGGAACCCATTCAAGCGACGATTTTGAAACAGGAACCCAAGCCGCCCTTTTTGGCGGGACAACAACAATAATTGACTTTGCCAATCAAACGCGCGGAGATTCTTTACATTCAGCCCTTAATATTTGGAAGGAAAAGCACCCTGACAAAGTCTATAGTGATTATTCTTTTCTACATTTCCATTACAGATTTTAATGAAAGACAAAAAGCAGAAATAAAAGACTGATCCAATTGGAGGGAATAACTTCGTTTAAAACCTTTATGGCTTATAAAGGGACAATGATGATGATTGATGATGAAACAAATGTTGGACATCAAGATGAAAGTTAAAAAATATGGCGGACTCATATCTGTGCATGCAACCGATGGAAATATGATAGAAACCAATGTGGAGAAGTTTAAGGTTGAAAAGAGGATGTCGCCCTGAGATTGGTCTATCTATCACAGCCCGAAATTACCGAAGCCAAAGCGACAAAACGTTTTGTTGAATGGCAGCACAATGGGAGCAAAGCGTATGTTGTGCACATGACCTGTCAAGGTGCTTTGAAATGTGTGACAGAAACCAAAAGTGCCGAAAATGTATTGGTTGAAACATGCCCGCAATATTTGTTATTGGACCATTCCCTTTACAGGAAAGAGGATGCGATCAAATGGGTTATGAGCCCGCCATTGCGTGAAGCGAAAGACCGGAAAAGCCTTTGGGAAGGAATCAAGAATGGGGTCGTAAACGTTGTTGGAACCGATCATTGCCCGTTTCTGCTTAAGGATAAAGAGAAAGGAATTGAAGATTTTACAAAAATACCCAATGGAGCGCCGGGTATTGAACACCGCATGGAATTGCTCTATTCAGAAGGGGTTTTGAAAGGCAGGATCAGCCTGAAAAGGTATGTGGAAGTAACTTCAACCAATGCCGCCCGGATTTTCGGGCTTTATCCTCAAAAAGGAGATATTAAAGTTGGCTCGGATGCCGATATCGTTATTTTTAATCCCAGCGAAAAGCATACGATTTCTGTAAAGACCCACCACCATCATTGTGACTATTCGGCTTATGAAGGATGGGAAGTTACCGGTAAAGTGAATACTGTGCTTTTAAGAGGGCAGGTCGCCATTGAAGATGTTAGCCTTAAAGTTAAAAAAGGGGAGGGGCGGTTTTTGAAACGGACTGTTTCTAATTTTGTTCGTAAAAATGATAGACTATCTTAAAATCATGCGATGATTCAAATTCATCGGATGAGTAGCGTTTTACTTAATTAATTTTATATTAATTTTCTAATCCATTACTTCCTTATCTTTCTGGAACACATTTTGTTTATTTCCAATTCTTATTTATCTTTATCAAAGTTTTCTTTTTAAATCCATGATTAAATGAAAAGCGCAAAACTGTTTGTTCCCATCCTTTTGGCGGTATTATTTTTTTCTCAGATTCAGGCGCAGCAAAGCCAGGATGCTGTTGCATTTAGAAGCAAAGCAGACGATTATATACTTGCTGAGGATTATGTAAATGCCCTTTTTATCCTTGACAGTGCGATGCTTGCAGAGTTTACCATGGATGACCCTGACCTGTTGTTTTTAGCAGCATGCTGCAGTGAATCGGGTGATTATTACAAAATGCTAGGGTATTACGGAGTAGCTGTTTTTTATTATGACCTATCCATGGGGTTTTACCAGAAATCGGGAGATACTTCAGAGGCCAGGGCTATACTATCACAAATAAATTTGATATACAATGGAATCCGTAGTGAAGACTTTTCCATAGATCTCGGCAATGGCCGGGAAACTTCTGAACAAAAGGTCTATTTCAGGATTGTGGAAATAACACGGCAGAATAATGACAGCCTTTGGGCAATAGTCAATGCCGGGACTAATGATGGGATTTTTTTAGGCGGGACAGGAGATGCCAGGGGAATTTATAGGGAACAATATGCTGATCGAAGCGACCTTTTGCTCGGCTATGCCGAGGTGGTCCAAACAGGTGCTAACCAGTCAACTGTCAGTATTCACCTGCACGAAACCACTGATTCAGCGAATTTGCTTTACGAGGGAGATATGGTCCGGCTTCCGGCACGGATTGTTGTGAATGAAAACCCCGGGGTCTTTTTTAAACTTGCATCGCTTACTATTGACTTTATCGATTCATATTCAGATTTCTTCTATGATTGCCGGCATTTGTTCTTTTTCGATAACACGTTTTTAGAAGAGGTTTTACTTCTTAAAATGCAGTTCGACATTCTTGAAACTGCCGATCTGGTTGCCCCCCTGGCGGATGATAATCCAGCCTGGACCGAACCGGCAAACACGGGCCGTTTTAAGGGAGTAGGCATGTTAGAAGCCATGAACCAAACTAAACCTGATGACATCAGGGCTTTTCTGGAATTTGTTGCGGATTATCCGGGCAAATATATGGGCCATACATGGAAAATCAACGAAACTTATTCTACCTGGTTGCTCAACGAATGTCCCATCAGTAAAAGCGAGCTGAAGCAAATGCTTTTGGATGCACCAGATGACAACTCCTTTGCAGAAATTATAAAAAGTCATAAAAATGATATTTACGATGACAGTCTTTTTGATGACTGGTATAATGAAACCAAAAGCTTATCGGATCAGGGTCGCTATGTTGAAGCGGAACAAATGGGTGAATTTATCATTCGTGTTTCAAAAGCTTTAAATGATACACTTTTTTTGGCATGGTCGTATTATGCAAAAGCCGGAAATGAAGATGACCAGAAACAGTTTGAAGAGGGCGCCGAAGATTACTATCTGGCGATAACGCTGTTTAAAGTAGTGGACGAGTTGAGCGGGCAATCTTTGGCATCGCATAATCTTGCCAGGATGTATGATGAACTTGGAAATTATACAGACGCACTCAGGTATTACAATGAAAGCATTGAACTTAACCGGAAACAATTGTTGGTAAATAACGCCGACTACCTGAATGAAAATATGGGACTGAGCCACCAGGGAAAGGGAAGTTGCCTGTACAACCTGAGCCGTTATAAAGAAGCGTCAGATGCTTTTGAAGAGGGGATCAAATATTATTCTTTGGTTCAAACCGAGGATGGTATTTTAGGAAAAGCAACACTTTTGGGGTGGCTCGGAAGGGTGAGCTATACGATCGGTAATTATGATATTGCATTGGATTATTTTGATCAGCAAATGCAAATTTATACCGATCGTTCGGATTTTTCAGCGCAGGCTGATGTTTATGATAATATTGCATACGTTAGTTCTTTGAAAGGCAACGAGAAACTGGCCAATGAGCAGTACAGGCAGGCTTATGAGTTAAACAATCAGGCGGGTGATACCGATGGTGCAGGATTCTCCATGTCGAACGTCGGACAAACATACTGGACACTGGGTGAATACATAAAGGCGATTGATGCGCATGAATTATCAATTGAATTGAGAATCGCTGCAAATAACATCAAAGGACAGGCTTATTCCTGGAGCAAACTGGGTGATTTGTATAAGGAGAGTGGTGATCCGAAAAAGGCTCTTGAATCGTTTAACAAGGCCGTTGATTTATATGATGAAGCGGGCGACCCGAAAGCGAAAGCAGAGGTTTATGAAAGCCTTGGTGGTACCTTTTATGATGTAAAGGATTATCCAAAGGCGCTTGAATATTATTTCGCAGCGCGGGATCTCTATAAAAGTATAAATGCGGTATCGGAATATGCCACCAGTCTGACCAATATAGGTAATACTTATTATAATGATAAAAAGTATGATCAGGCACACGCCTATTTTATTCAAAGCCTTGAACTTCAAAAAGGGATTGATGATAAATCGGGACAGATGTATAACTACATCAACCTGGGGCAGATTGACCAGTTTTTTGATTTTGATTATGAGGAGGCAGAAAAAAATTATAATGAAGCGATCAGATTTGCCGAAGAAATTGAAAGCAAATCCTACATTGCCCACTGCAAAAGTATGCTGGGAAGCCTTTATTCGAGCAAGGGTGAATTTGATAAAGGATTGCAGGTTTATACCGAAGCCCTTGATATTTACAATGCAATAGGTGAGAAATCTGCCGCAGCCGGTATCCTGAATTCAATGGGTTTGCATTTTTCGACTTTTGGAAAATTTGATAAAGCGGTTGAAGTTTATAATGAGGCGAAAGAAACGGGCCTTGCCATTAATAATCGTAACGTTGTTGTCTAATCCCTTATCGGTATAGGACATATTAAGTATATTTCGGGCGAGTTTGAGGCGTCTTTAAAATTGTTGAATGAAAGCCTTCAGATCAGCAAAGAGGTTGATAACCCATGGGGTATAGCCGATTCGTACCTGAGTTTGGGAAATACCTATAATGGCATGGGCGAATACGAAACAGCAGTGAGTTACTATTTAAAGTGCGACAGTATTTATGAACTTATCGGAAATGATTTTAGCCGTGCCATACCTGCCAATAACATCGGTTCGGTATATTACTGGCAAAACGATTACAACAATGCCCTCAAGCAGTTTTTTATTGCCCTTAAATACATTGACCTTCCCGGAATTGAAGGGGATTTCCTGGCACTCGTGAAATCCAATATTGGTGTTTCCTATTTTGAACTGAATGAATTTGAGCAAGCCGAAGAATGGCTAGATAAAGCCATGATAATTGCGCAACGTGGAAATATTCAGCCGCGCATGGCACGTATTCAGGTTTCCAGGGCAAAGCTCTATATCCGTCTTCAAAAATATGATCTTGCACTGACTGCACTTATGGAAGCTGATTCTATCCTGAAAGCTACGCAAGAGAAAGAACTGATTTCCGGATTGAGCTTTTTTTATGGTAAACTTTTTTACGATCAGAAAGAATTTGCAAAAGCAAGTTTAAAACTTCAGGAGTCCATTGATCTTTCAAAAGCAATCGGATCCAATAAGTATTTATGGAACAGCCTTTATTATTATGCGTTGGCGCAGCGTGAGCTTGGAAATATCAATGTCAGTATAGAATACCTGATCGAGGCTGTAAAAGTTTTGGAAAATATCAGCACGAAAGTAGCCGGGGGTGAGGAGGCTCGTAAAATGTTTGAAAAGGATGAAAACCGTTTGGATGTTTTTCAGAAAGTGGTGGAATTTCTGATAGAAGAAGAAAGGGTGGACGAAGCACTGGATTACCTCAACCGAGCAAATAATGAAAATCTGAAAACAAAATTTGGTGGAATAAACGTCGAGTTTGCGGATGAAAACAAGAATGATGCGCTGAAGAAGGAAAAAGACCTTAAAACGAAGCTTGATAAAGTGGCGGACGAAATTACCAAGGAGAAAGCCAAACCTGATAATCAGCAAAGTACTGCTTTGATTGAAAAATTGCAAGAGATTCAGACGGTTACGGAAAAGGAATACATCTCTTTTATTAATACAACTGTCCAGAGCTACCCCGATTTGATGAATTATTTCAGCAGCAGTGTAAATCCCAAAGAATTCAGGGCAGCTAAAAGAAATATACCGGAAGATGTTGCCACACTTCTTTATTTGATTGGTGATGGTAAACTCTATATTTTTGTGGCAACCCGCGATTCGGTTGATGCCCGGGTGCTGGACATCAATAACCAGGATTTGGAAAATACCATTCGTGATTTTTATGCGCTTTTAACCCGGCCTTCTTTTAAAGTTAGTGACACAACTGAATTAAGGGGGGCTAAAACCCTTATGATTTCTGAGGACACACCTGATAATGAAGCGACCTTCAGATCGTTGTCCAATAGCTTGTATGATTTACTGCTTGGGCCCGTGATAGATGAAATTAAGGAAAAGCGTAAACTGGTGATCATACCCAACGGAGTGCTTTACTATCTTCCCTTTCAGGTATTGGGGTTTAAAGGTGAAAACGACCAGCTTCGCTACTTGGTTGAGGATTTTGAGATCTTGTATACCAACAAACTTCGTTTTGGTTTTCAATATGTGGAAATGGAACAATTTAAAATTGTAGCTTTAGGCAATGCCGACAATAGCTTACCTTTTGCAGAAACCGAAGTGAACGAAATAAAAAATATTTTCCCGGATGCAAAAGTGTATGTGCGTGATGAGGCTACTGTGGATAAGGTGATCAATATTCCTGAGGATTATAATATTTTGCATTTAGCGACCCATGGAGTGCTTGACTATAATAGTTTTGAAAATTCCTATTTGTTGCTGGCTTCGAACCCGGAGAATAATGATGATGGGAAACTTAGGATTGAAGATATTTACCAGATTCAGAATCTGGACCTTTATAACATTGTTACCCTTTCGGCCTGCGAAACGGCGGTTTCCTTTGAAATGCTTGAAGGTTGGCCGGTGACAACTGCTTCTGCTTTTCTTGATTTGGGTGTAGGAACGGTAATTGCCTCTTTGTGGAGTGTGGATGATGAAGCAACAAATATGCTTATGAAAAGCTTTTACGAAAACCTTCAGACCATGAACAAACTAACTGCACTCAGCAAGGCCCAACTTACATTGATGCACAATCCAAAATACAATCATCCCTTTTATTGGGCTCCTTTCCAGTTTATTGGTGACTGGAGATAGCTCTCTGGTGAATTGGTAAATTGGGTTAACTGGTTGAACTTGTTAAATAAATAGATTAGTGATTGTTTTAGTCTTTCTTCAGAATTTTAAATGGGATGGTAAACACATTGGCGGAACTCGGCGGAACGCTCAGAGTGCCAGCCCTGGTTTGGGAATAACTTTCAGCAAAAAGCTGTTCGAATGGGGAACTCATACCTGCTTTGGTTCCACCACGAGTGCTAACAATCATTGATAAATCAATGGGTTCGCGGGTCGCAATTAATTTGAATATTTCATTACCATAGGCTCTCCAAATACAAAAATCTCGCCCAACTCTTTTTTCTTCTCCATGTAGATAATGTATTCGGATGCTGTTCGGTTTTCGTTGGGAACCAAAATATTGATGTTGTTATTGGGCTGAATATCGAGGATTTGATAGTAAGCTACTGCATATCCATTATTTTTGACTTTTATTTTAAAGCAGTCCCCATCTTTAAATTCCAAATTGCCGTTTGTTGTTTTGGTTTCAATATCCAAACGTTGATCTTCGATCCATCGTGAACCTGATCGCTTTACTGTAATGGGAAGGATTTCAAAAAAAACATTCAAATCCGGATCAACCAATTCAATTTTTTTTATCAAATTGGCCTGTCCATAGTTTTTCAGGCTTTGTACAAGTTCATTGGTAATTGCACCAGGCTCTTCAGTAGCAATGTTTTTAGAAAAAATCTCCAATTCATCTGCAGTAATAACCCGGATGGTTTTGTTTTTATCAAGGGTTTCAATGATCAGCTCAGGATCTTTATTTACAAGTTCTATTGATGGAAGGTGTTCACATTCCTTTGTGATTTGTTGCTCAAGGGTTATATTCTTAAGGTTCGCAATTTTCACCTTAACTTTCAACTGTCCAAAATTTTGTTCGGTAACAAATATCCATGAATCCCTGGCTTTTAACTCTGAAAGGGGATTGTCGAGTATGATGTCAGAATTTACAGCCGACGAATTAAGAATCGTTCCTGTAGCCCATGCATCTGCATCTGCAGGATTGGTTGTATTGATATCATAAAATTCCACAACAGAACCATCAAACAGGCCCATTAAGTTTCCGGCATTTATGGTCACCGTTTTATCATCCAGCCATTCATCTACCATAAAATAAGGCTTTTGATCAACAGCTCCGCCACCAAATAGTTTCATGTCAATGTCACCTTCAATCTGAGGTGATTGCCGTGGGGCTATCATGTTCATTTCTACTTTTATCTTGTCGAATAACGCCCGGTAGGTAGTTTCGGGAGTGGCTTCCGACAAGGCTTTGCTGAATGAATAGGATAATGATCCATACGATATTTCACTGTTACGATCGATATACTCATAATTCAGTTCTTCCTGGCTGGCGCCACTGATAAGGACCATTGGAGCCAGGTTTTCCTGGCCATCAGAGGATTCAATTTCTGCAAAATTATCTTTGTCCTCATCTTCAGCCGGAGAGTAGCCAGGTTCTTCAAATTTAACATCAGTACCCCTGCTTTTGGCAAGGCCGCGTGTCGCCGTACCCGAATGGCAGGAATCAAGAATTACCAGGATATTTCCTTCAGTACCTAGTTTTTCCCTGATGCCATTCAGCAATACGGTTAACTCATCATCCCGTAAATGGTTTTCCCCGTGGTAATTCTTACTGAAATAAACATTTGCATCATACGGTATAATTGATTCATCATACCCATCGAGTTCATCATTATTATTGTCCATGATCTGCTGCCCATGCCCTGAAAAGTGCAATACAACAATATCTCCTTTCCGGATCTTTTCCGAAAGCCTGGTTAATTCATCTACAATGTTTTCTTTCTTGGCCTGGCTATCGCCAATTACTTTGATGTTTTTTGAATCAAATCCTTGTTTGAGCAGAACATCATTAATCAGTGCAACATCATTGGCTGAACTGATCTGGCTCCAGCCTCCTTCTGCAGGGTAGTTGCCAACTGCTATGATCAAGGCATGTTTTGTAGGTTCACTGAAGACAAATGTAACAATAAACAGGGCCAGAATTAGAACCGATGGTTTTTTGATGTTTTTCATGGGTAAGGTATTATTGCCAAATATTGTAATTTATTTTGACGGGTTTATCCCAAAAGAGAGATAAATAATTAAATCTAAGAAAAATTAAACTTCAAGTTTAATACCAAAGCGCAGATTTTGTTACAGACTCATCTCCTGACAGGTATTGCCTTAGCAGTTCAATATCATCAACCGAATAACCTTCACCCAAAACGTAAAAGTCAATCAATCCTGACATGCCTGATAGCCTTAATGCAGCTCCCATATCCTTCAGGTCGTTGATGATCCACATACTTTGTCCCTGGTCGCTTACAATCCCAGCTGCCAAAATGTAGTATTTGGAACTCGCCCCCCGCGACATTTCAAATTTCTTGATTTCATCACCATCATGCTGGTAAAAATTGCTTGCCCGCATGGTAAAAGAAACCTGTGGATGATCGTAGTTTACCAAAATATCCTTGTTTTGATCCAGGACGTATTTTGCAATATGTTCAAGCTCCGTAGTTTTCAATTCGGAAGCCTTTAAATTTATATCCGTGCTATAGCCATCCATCCGTGTAGTGATGTATACTGAGCTGCCGGGTTTGATCTTTTCAAGCTCACCCAGTGCTTCTTCTAAATTCCTTATTTCAACACCATTTATTTTTACGACTTCATGGCCAATTTTAGTACCAAGTACAGAAAATGCCGGAGATCCCGGGATTACACCTGAAATGATGGGCATTTCATCAATATTTACCTGAATGTAATCGTAATTGGTTGTATAATCCCAACCATACTTTTGTGATAGCTCAATCCCTAAAAAGGCCCGCTTGACCCTGCCATCATTTTCAATGATGTCATTTACCAGGCGCTCAGAAAGTGAAGCCTCCAATGCAAAGTTAATTTGAGACTGAAGAATTTGACTGCCATCAGGCGAATCCGCAAAAGCAATTTGCGAATTGACCCCTACAACTGTACCCATCTCATCTATCAGCGGGCCACCGCTATTTCCCCATATCAATGTTGCGGTAGATTGCAAAAATCCAAATTTTCCTGTCATGCCACCCCGAACCCGGTTTTTTGCACTAATGATCCCATCTGTTACCGTGTAGGGATATTCACCCAATGGATTGCCAATAGCGTAGACCTTTTCTCCAATTCTGACATCTGTTTTTCTGAACGAAACGGTTGAAATTTCTTCACCGGGGTTTGTGACAAATTCCAAAACTGCAATATCATAAAATGAATCCCCACCGATCAATATCATTTCATATTTCTCTCGTGAAATAGAATACACATAAATGCTCCCTTCTTCATCGGATGCGCTTTCTATAACATGGGCATTGGTAACGACATAAAACTTTCCATTTTTTTCAATGACAAATCCCGAACCTGCACTCGAGACTTCTGCAAGGCTTAAGGCCTTTTCATAGGCAATGTCAGGTGCTGATTCACCCCGAAATCCAAGCGATTGTTTGGCAAAGGAAGTTTTATAAACACCTACTGTTACCACAGCACCAAGTGATTTTTCCAACATGTCGGAAACGGATTGCCCGTAGGTGATGATTGAAAGAATACTAAATAGTATTGTTAAAGTTTTTATTTTCATTGATCGAAATATTGATAAAGAATTTACTATATCAGCCCTGTCATGCAGGGAAAATGTTATTTCTTTGAAATAGAAAAAATAGAAAAGGCTATACAAAAAGTTTTGTCTTCACGTATAGCCAATTCATATTTTTGTCAAATTATTCTGTTAGTTTCCAAGTGTGTTCATAAATACAATCTACGTAGGTTGGACCCCAATACATTGTACCTCCGACAGATTGCGCATAAAGTTTCGTCCTTCCTGAAATGGCCCAGTATATCCATCACTCCAGGCTGCAACTGTCCCCGAATACTCTCCATCTACATAAACATCAATGGCATAACCTGTCCAGTTATCCACAATTACCTTGCAATAATCCGCCCGGGCTTTGTCGTTTTCTGCCGGCTTCGGAACAACTACCTCGTCATTCACCGGCTTAGGGGTGGTAATGTGAGGACTTATGCCTCTTGAAGCTTCAACCTTGGCTCCCTGTACTTCAACTACTTTGGATTCTTTTTCCTGAGCATTTACTGATGAGAATAAAAAGGCAGCAAACACTACTACTAACAATAATGTGATTTTTTTCATAAAAACATGTTTTTAAATGATCAAATTTTATTTAACAAATATAGATATAATTTATAATACCTTCCAAATAATATATTAAAACTAAAATATGAACGGTGGTTGGATGCCAGATTATTCCAATTAGTGTGCCAAAAAAATCTACTCCGCAAAAAAGACTTCAGTTCAATAAAATGAAAATTATTTTTTATTTCAAGACTTGTTATACTGGAATAATAGAAATTAGGTTTTACCACGCGCTAAAATCAAATTCAATGCTTGCCTGTCATAATAATGTTTTTTTTTAATTCCAGTCATGTGCCTCAGTTCCGGTTTATATATTTATCTAATAATTCATTATACCCCTCAGTGTTGCGAATATTACCCATGTCAGGATCGCCGGCAAGATGCTCCCAATTATCCATTCCTTTTTCAAGTGCCTTATCAAGCCAGTTTAACGCTTCATCCATATTATTTTGAAGTGAATACATACATGCGATGTTATAATAATTCCGGGGATCTTCGGGAGCCAATTCAACTGTTTTTTCAAATGATACCAATGCCAATTCATAATCGCCTGTACGTGAATAACAATATCCTAACCAAGTATAACTATTGATATCCATTTTGTCCAATTCCATGACTTTCTTGAAATATACAACTGCTTCATTGTACATTTCAATTTTAAAATAACAGTTTGCTATTCCTGTTAGGGCATTGAAAGATTCAGGTTCGAGGTTAATGGCCTGCAGATATGATTCAATGGCCTTTTCATATTGTCCGGTTTCATTATAAATAATGCCAAGTATGTGATAGGTGTCAGGATCATCGGGGCTTAGTTCAATGGCTTTCCAATACGATTCAATGGATTTGTCAAAGTGGCCAATTTTAAAGTATACACTTCCTAAATAGTAATATGAAGCAATGTCAGGTTCTAATTCGATGGCTTTTAAAAACGATTCAATGGCCTTTTCATATTGTTCCGTATCAGCATAAACACTGCCTATGTTGTAATAAGCCGAAGCATAACCAGGATTTAATTCGATGTCTTTCTGATACAATTCAATGGCCTCTTCATATTTTCCGATATCAGCATAAACAAAACCGAGATTAATATAGGCCTTTTCGTAATCAGGTTTTATTTCAATGGCTTTTAGATATGATTCAATGGCCTCTTTATTTTGTTCGATTTCATCATAAACATTACCAAGATTATAATACGCATCTTCATAATCAGGTTTTAATTCAATGGCTTTCAGATACGATGTAATGGCATCTTCATGTTGTTCAATATCATCATAAACATTGCCTAGATTGTAATAAGCAGAAGCATCATTAGGTTTTATTTCAATGGCTTTCAGATACGATCTAATGGCATCTTGATATTGTCCAATATCATCATAAACATTACCGAGATTATTAAAGGCAGAAGCATAGTTAGATTTTACTTCAATGGCTTTCAGGTACGACTCAATGGCCTTTTCGTTTTGTTCGATTTTATTATATACAATGCCGAGATTATAATATTTAGAGGCATAATCAGGTTTTAATTCGATAGCCTTTAAAAACGATTCAATAGCATATTCATATTGTTCGATATCGGCATAAATAGTACCGAGATTATAATATGCCTTTTCAAAATCAGGTTTTAATTCAATGGCTTTCAGATACAATTTAATGGACTCTTCATATTGTTTTATACCATAATATACATTGCCGAGATTATTGTAGGGATAGGGCCAGGATGGCGTCAATTCAATGGCCATATTATATTCTTGAACAGCCTCATCATGCTTTTTATTAGTATGATAAGAGCAACCCAATTCATTGTGTAAATAGGATGCATCAGGTTTAATTTCAACAGCCTCTTCCAGTAATGTGATTTTCTTGTCAATTGACTCGCTTTTATTAGCCTGAAATAACAGACATCGTGCTTTTATGTCATTATACAGAATATATTCAGGATCAACTATCTTAATGGCATAATCCAACTCTTCTCCTGCTTTTAACAGATCTACAGAATCTTTGATATTTTGAGATGATAAATAGAGGTTAATTGAAATTTGGGATTTATTCTGTAAAGCAGCTAATAAAGAACGTTGCAAATGATTATGAATACTCTCTGCATTTTCATTTTCCATAAGGTTTTGGTAAATATCCCAGGCATTTTCATCTTTGCTGTACTCAGGGATCAGTAAATCATTTTCGATACAGTATCTAAATCTCTTATACTGAGCCAATGTTGTTTCGTCGAGCTGTTTTTCATAGATGCTTTCAATACCTTTCAATGCAAGTAATTCACTTTTACCAAATTGGATGTTTTCTTCAAGTTTTGCAAGTGAAAGGCTGTCAACCCAAACCAGGGTTGATGTCATATTGCCAACGAGTGTTGGGTTTTGGGCAAAATTGGTTTCCCTTCCAATGTTTTCGAGCAGATACATATAAAGTTCTTGAGTGCTTACTGCCCCGTTGTTGTTTTTATCTGCCAGGCCCGTTAGTCCGTTGATGAGGTAATGGGTGAAAACACCTGCACCATTTCCATTTGTCCCCTTCGAATGAAAACTCACCAGCCTGGAATGACAGTACTTTTGTTATGTTATTCCAGTTTTGAGCAAGGGCAGCAGTGGTATTGCTTGCACCCTCATAACCTCCTGCCAGTTTACCTGACCGGCATGCATCCGTTATCAATAAAATATCAGATTTGCTTTTCAAGGCAATGGTTTCAAGGTAATCCTGTAAATAGCCAACTCCAACAGTACCCCCAGACATATAACAGTTCTTCGGAGAATCGTGTCCAAGCAAAAATCCGTTTTGCCGTATGGTTTTACTTTCAAGGTCTCCGTGGCCGGAGAAATATATGATGATCCTTTCACCCTCTTTTGCTTCATCAACAAGCCAATCAAGGGCAGCATAAATATTTGCTGATGTAGCTTCGCTATTTAAAAGCAGAACAATGTTATCCGGGTTAACATTTCCCCCCGCATCTGAAATCAGGAAGTTGTACACGTTTTGTGCGTCTGTATGGGCATAATTCAGGGATTGAATGTTCACATAATCCGAAACGCCTACAATGATGGCTTTTGTGTCAGCATAAAGGGTTTGCCCTGAATTTAAAGCTGATGCACCTTTTGTATTTGATTGTGACTTAACAACAAAACATGAGCTCGTTAAAAGAACCAATAAAAAACAGTAGTTGATTTTATGGGTTGGGAAATTCTTTGTGGCCATATTAATTCAATTCTATATTAAATAATTAACCAAACAACTACCAATCAAAAATGCTATTTCAAAAGTAGAAAGTATTTTACATATACCAATCTAAAACTTCATTAATAATTTGCCTTTAAAAAAGGCGATAAGGCAGGGTGTTGTTTTTTATTTAAATAATCTGTCCTGAATAATTCACATAACTTGTGAATTTCACTATTACCATACCGAAAAATCAAACTCCACATTTTCCTGTCTGTCCGTGGGTTTTTGAGGCCATCCCTTTTTCTTCATCGCTCTGTAAAACCTTTGCACAGCATGAGTAAGATTTCAAACCACTTTTTAATTTTTCCTTCTCTTTTATTTCAGTGTAAGCAATTGGGTCTTCTTTATTCACTTTTCCTGAATGGCAGGCATCCTATTCAAATTTTTTTGCAGAATAATAATTCTATTACGGTTTGTTCCGGCAGCAATCAATCGGTTTGATTCAATGATAGCATATTGATAATTAATAGGAATGATATATTTTGTTTTTTTAGTCAATTGTTTTTAGTCTTATTGGCTGATATTGGATTCGGCAAATCAAGCAATTCGCTGCGAATCACTCTCTTTTCTTCTATTCTTTTATAAATAATTCTGTTAATGAAAATATTGAAATAGCCATGATGTCATCTGTGTAGGTTAATCAAAAATATTAAAGTAAAAATTTCTTTCCTGTTTCAAAAAAAAGTTTGATCTTTGCACCCATTTTTTGAAAATAATTTTAACAGTTTAACAATTAATTAATTAACATTTCGACGTATGCCAACAAAAATGAGATTGCAGCGAAAGGGTAAAAAGGGACAACCTTTTTATCACATTGTCATTGCGGATGGTCGTGCACCAAGGGACGGGAAATACATTGAAAAAATTGGCACTTATAATCCCATCGCCAAGCCTGCCGGCATTGATCTTGAATTTGACAGGGCCCTTCACTGGTTACAAGTAGGGGCGCAACCTACCGAAACGGTTAGGGCTATTTTATCCTATAAAGGGATCCTTTTTAAGAACCATCTTTTAAAAGGTGTTGCAAAAGGAGCCTTAACACAGGAACAGGCCGATGCAAAATTTGATGCATGGCTGAAAGACAAAGAAGCTAAAATTGCAGGAAAAGCACAGGAAACTGAACAGGCGCAAAAGAGTGAAATCAAAAAGCGCCTCGAAGCAGAAAGAAAAGTAAACGAAGCCAGGGCTAAAGAAATTGCAGCCAAGCGTTTAGCTGAGCTGAAAGAGGAGATGGGTGAAACAGAAGAAACACCTGAAGAAGCTGTTGCTGAAGCACCGGCTGAAGAAGTTAAAGCAGAAGCCCCGGTTGAGGAACCAAAAGCAGAAGAGGTGAAAGCAGAAGCTTCGGTTGAAGAACCAAAAGCTGAGGAGGTAAAAGATGAAGCTCCTGCTGAAGCAACCGAAGAGGTAAAAGAAGAAGAAAAAGCGGACGAAGAGAAAAAGGCTGAATAATTTAATTTTCAGTCGAGATGGATAAGAAAGATTTTTATTTTCTTGGAAAAGTTACAAAGACATCAGGTTACAAAGGTAGCCTGGTGTTTTTTTTTGATGTCGATAATATTGACGATTATAAAGACCTGGAGGCTGTTTTTATAGAAATTGGTGGTGAACTTATACCTTTTGCCATTGAATCATTAACTGTTAAATCGGGAAGCTCTGCGTATGTTAAGTTGGAAGAGATTGATGGGCTGGACGAAGCCGCTTCAATTGCTGGCTGTGAATTGTATCTTCCGCTCTCCTATTTACCTCCCCTTTCTGGAAACGACTTTTATTTTCATGAAGTAAAAGGATTTCTGGTTGTTGATAAAAACCATGGTAACATCGGGAATATTGTTGAAATTTATACCCAGGCCAGCCAGGCTATTTTTTCAATTTATAACGAGGATGGAAAAGAGATCTTGGTTCCTGCCACTGATGAAATCATTACAAATGTTGACCGGGATAAAAAAACCATAACCGTTGAAACTCCGGCTGGTTTAATTGATATTTATCTGTAATCCCTAAGGTATTGAGAAAACCCTTTCAGTTTAAGCAATTTAACCTTATGGATGAAAAGAGTGCTATGAAATTAAGCACCGATGCTGTTTTGCTTGGTTCTTTGATTCAACCTGTCAAGACTGGCTTTGTTTTGGATATTGGAACAGGTTCTGGTATTATTTCGCTCATGATCGCTCAACAATCGGATACTGTGATTGATGCCATCGATATTGACCCCGATTCAATTGAAGAAGCCCGGTTGAATTTTCAGAATAGCAAATGGAAAAGTCAATTAAATGCCGTTCACTGCTCATTGAAGGATTTTGTTAATACATCTTCAAAACAATATGATTTGGTTGTAAGCAATCCTCCATATTTTTCCAATAGCTTTAAATCTCCTGATTTATCCCGGACGATTTCCAAACACAATGACCAATTAAGCCGCCATGAACTGCTACATGGAGCAGATCAGCATTTGCATCCACAGGGAAGTTTTTGGGTAATTATTCCTTTTGATGGTGTTTCCTCATTCTCTGAACTTGCGAAAAGTGCAGGCTTATATCTTCAGCAGGAGTTTGTAATATTTCCTAAGAGAAATAAACCGGCAAACCGCGTAGTGATGGAGTTTAGGAAAAACAAACCGAAGGAAATAGAAAGCAAAAAACTCATCATCAGAAACCTCAATGGTTCCTATACAAACAAGTATAAGATGGTTACAAAAGACTTTTATTTAAAATTCTGATTTCTGGAATTGTTATTGTATAGAAATCGGTAAATATTTAATCCATTATCGTTATGCAATACTCTATTCAATCCCTTTTTTTAATTCTGTTTTCAGTATTTACACTTCATGCCTTGTCCCAGAAAATATATTCCTGTGATAATAAATATGACGCTGATTTTATTGTTTTTGTGACTGATAACAAATACGATGCCGACTTGCTTGTATATAAAGTTGAAGCCAGGTATGATGCAGTGGAGAATAGGGGATTATGGTTTTTTGTTGAGAATAAATACGATGCCGACAAGCTGATTTACTTTACCGAAAACAAATACGATGCAGATCTCCGGGTTTATTTTGTAGAGAATAAATATTCAGCAGAATGGAGAGACAGAAGTAAGATGCATCTGCTTTTTTAAACTTCCGGATGCCTGACATCCCTTATAGAATTGTTGGATATCGGGTTTTTAAAGGCAATAAATCCATTATAAATGTTACTTTTTGTTGAAATTTCTCAGGCATAAACAGGAACTACCAGCGCTGTTAATTATCTCTTTTAGCATTTGTTTTATTTTTTTTCTTTTATCTGTGAATCTGTGGCAACTTTTTTATTATTAGTGATATACTATTACTGAGTAGTAACCAAACATCAATAGTGATCATGATGGAATTGAGATGAACTAAGAAAACGATTCATTTCCTTTCGAAAATGGAAATACCTGAGACGGATTCAATTATCCTATTCATTGGCAATGCCTTGCAAAATGTAATTAACAATAAAATTATTCCTATCTTCGCCGCCAATTTACTAATCAAATAAAAATTTTATGAAAAAATTAACCATGTTGATGCTGTTATTGGTTTTTGCAGCATCCAATTTATTGGCCGGAGGCTATCAGGTGAGGCTTCAGGGGCAAAAGCAAACCGGTATCGGTTTGATCGGTGTACCCTTTGCTTTTGGTGCCAGCAGTATTTTTTATAATCCCGGGTCCCTTTCATTTATGCAGGAGAATATGAGTTTTTCTGCAGGAGCAAGTGCTATTTTCTCAAATGCCATTTATGGGGCAAAAGGATCTGATTATACTGCAAATTCAGAGAATCCAACAGGGACACCATTCTATTTTTATGGTGCCGGTAAGGTTACAGATGACCTTTCAGTTGGTGTGGGTGTATTCACCCCTTTTGGTAGTTCCACCAAATGGGATGCCATGTGGGATGGCCGTTACCTGGTCCAGGAAATTTCCTTGCAGGCTATTTTTATCCAGCCAACCGTTTCTTACAAAATCAGCGATAAATTTGGTTTGGGTGCCGGATTGGATATCGTGATGGGAAGCGTTGACCTTACCCGCGCAATTGCTGCACCCGTAAATGGTCAATTCAACATGAACGGAAAATCAACCGCAATGGGCTTTAATGTTGGGGCTTTTATCAAACCAACCGAAAAACTCAATATTGGTATTGACTATCGTTCGAAAGTAAACATGAAAGTTGAGAACGGCGATACTGAATTTAGCGAGATTCCAGCCTCCTTGTCCCAATATTTCCCTTCAACCGGAAACTTCGATGCGGAACTGCCCCTGCCTGCTAATCTTGACATGGGCGTATCATACGAATTTTCGGAAAAGTTTATGATGGCGTTGGAATTCAATGTTGTATTCTGGTCGGTTTATGACTCGCTTATTATAGACTTTAAGGAGAACAATGAAAAGCTTGTTGATTCAAGAAGTCCACGTGAATATAAAAACAGTTTTATCCCGGATCGGAGCACAGTATAAAATTAGTGATAAGTTTCGATTGCACGGGCCGGTCTTTATTATGATGCAACTCCGACCAACGAAGATTATTTTAGCCCCGAAACAGTTAGTTTGAACCAATTGGCTTTTACACTGGGACTCTCATTTATGCCCGTTAAAGGATTAAGCATAGACCTTTCTTATCTGCAACTTGAAGGTTTGAAAGCTGACAAGACCTATACACCCGATAATTTTTCAGGAACCTATGCAACAAGGGCTTTCATTCCCGGAATTGGTTTAAGTTATAATTTCTAACAGATAAAAAATGAAGACAATGAATAACAGATATATAGTACTAATTGCTCTACTGGCAATTCTCTTTTCGTGTAAGCCCGAGCTTGATGAGTTTAGCCCTTCAAGCGGAAACGCTGATTTTTCAACTTATGTAGCTCTCGGAAACTCTCTTACAGCCGGATATGCTGATGGTTCACTTTATCGTTCTTGACAATTAAATTCATACCCAAATATTCTTGCCGGACAATTTAAAAAAGTCGGTGGAGGTGATTTTGTGCAGCCATTGATGAATGGAGAATATGGAATAATTCCTGGTAAATTAACACTTGGTTATAAAGCTGACTGCCTGGGCAATATGTCGTTAGGTCCAGTTGCTGCTGTTGGGGATCCTGAGCAGATTACCAATCTTGGCTATACTGTTAATAATCTGGGTGTACCTGGCAAAATCATTCCATTTGCCTGCTCATGGATATGGAAACCCTCAATATTTACCCCTTGGCCTTGCAAATCCTTATTTCGTAAGGTTTGCTTCTGATCCCAATACGTCTGTTCTGGATGATGCGAAGGCGCTTAATCCTACTTTCTTTAGTTTGTGGATCGGTAATAATGATGTACTTGGTTACGCAGCCGGTGGTGGAGAAGGTGATTGGATTACTCATGCTGATTCGGTTTCAATGGCGATCGAATTCATTCTTGCGCAATTGACTGCCACTGGTGCAAAGGGTGTTATTGCGAACCTGCCCGATATGATGGCAGCTCCTTATTTTACGGTAATGAAAGCCAAAGTACCTTATAATGGTTTGGTATTAACCAGGCAAGGACAGGTTGATTCGCTTAATTTTGCCTATTCGCAATTAGGTATCACTTTCCAGTTAGGCCAGAATCCATTCATTGTTGAAGATGCTGTAACACACTATCCGAGGCAAATGGTTGCCACCGATATTTTCTTATTGACTTTGCCAACGGATTCATTGCAGTGTTATGGATGGGGAAGCGCCGTTCCAATTCCACATAGGTTCATCCTGGATGCTGCTGAAACAACTGCGGTCAATAATGCTATTGCAGCTTATAATTTGAAAATAAAAGAATTAGCAGTTGGCTATGATTTAGCCCTTGTTGACGTTTTTAGCCTGATGCAAGATTTAAAGGAAGGAATTATTAGCGATGGTGTCACATTAACCACCGAATTTGTTACAGGTAATACTTTCTCCCTTGATGGTATTCATCTTACCCAAATGGGCTATGCTTACATTGCCAACCAGTTTGTCATAGCAATAAATGAGAAATATGGATCCAGTATTCCAACGGTAAGCATTGCGAATTATCCCTCAGTAGTTTTGCCATAATGGATTAATAATTTAATGAAAAGAGGAATCCTCCACTGAGGGTTTCTCTTTTTGTTTTTTAAAGCATGAAAATATGATCGAACTGGTATTTGCAACCAACAATAAAAATAAACTCGAAGAAATAAAAAGGGTGGTAGGGGAGAAGTTCAGAATTCTTTCCCTCTCTGATATTGGCTGTGATGAAGATATACCGGAAACAGCGGAAACACTCGAAGGCAATGCCTCTCTGAAATCGCAATACGTTTTTAATAAATACGGCAAGAACTGTTTTGCTGATGATACCGGCCTAGAGATAGAAGCATTGGACGGAAAACCTGGAGTTTACTCAGCCCGCTATGGAGGGGCCGGGCACGATCCTGAAAAAAATATGGACAAGGTGTTGATGGAATTAGATGGAGTGAAAAACAGAAAAGCCCGCTTCCGAACCGTGATCTCCCTGATCATTGATGGCAAGGAAGCCCTGTTTGAAGGAATTGTAGAGGGAAATATCCTATCAGAGAGACATGGTAACAAAGGTTTTGGATACGACCCTATTTTCCAGCCTAAGGGTTATTCTATTTCCTTTGCAGAAATGGATCTTGATGAAAAAAATAGAATTAGCCACAGGGGGAAAGCGGTTCAAGGACTGTTGAAGTATTTGATCAATATATAGCCTATATGCTATAGTAAAAAATTAAAGATTAGCATTTCCATCCTTTCCTCCCAATCAATCTCAAAATATTCTCAATCTCCTCCGGATGAAACCAATGAATATCATGATCCCTGTTGAACCAGGTAATTTGCCTTTTGGCATAGCGGCAGGTGTTGGTTTTCATTTTTTCAATGGCCAGGTTCAATGAACATTCATTGTCCAGGTATTTGAAGATTTCTTTGTACCCAACAGTATTTAGGGAGTTTAAGTTTCTGAATTCCAAAAGTCCTTTAACCTCTTCTATCAAACCTAACTTGATCATTTCATCAACACGGTTTTCAATTCTATCGAATAGTTCTTTTCGCGGCCTTCTCAATCCCATTTTCAGTATTTTGAAATCGCGCTCTTTGGTCGGGTTATCCCGCAAAGAAGTAAATGTTTGGCCGGTAGTCATACAGACTTCCAGCGCCCTCATGATCCGGTTTGGGTTTTTTAAATCTACCACCTCATAATATTCAGGATCCAGCTTACGGAGTTGTTCCTTAAGCGGCTTAATGCCATAATTCTCCAAAGTGTCTTTTAATTGCTTCCTGAGCTTTTCATCCGGGTCGGGCAGTTCCGAAATCCCTTTGCAAACGGCATCAATATACATTCCTGAGCCCCCGGTCATTACGGCAACCTGATGGTTTTTAAAATAACCATTTATTATGGCTGTTTTACTGATTTCATTTAACTTTTCCCTGGCGTTGTCAGTTATGTCATGAGGTGGGACAAGTTTGGCTATTACTTTACCCCTGGAAGTAATGTTGATTATTGCACCTGTCCTAACTTCTTTAAGCACTTTCATCAAATTTGCCCTAAGCTCACTTATTGCAATTGTATCCATTTATCTTTGCTTTTGTACAATGCAAATGTACAAAAAAATTCTATTTTATAAAAGACTTTATAAGAAACTTCATCATGTTGTTCACATCCTCCGGATGAAACCAATGAATATCATGATCCCTGTTGAACCAGGTAATTTGCCTTTTGGCATAGCGGCGGCTGTTGGTTTTGATTTTTTCAATGGCTAAATCCAACGACCATTCATTGTCCAAGGATTTGAAGATTTCTTTGTACCCAACAGTATTTAGGAGTTTAAGTTTCTGAATTCCAAAAGTCCTTTAACCTCTTCTATCAAACCTAACTTGATCATTTCATCAACACGGTTTTCAATTCTATCGAATAGTTCTTTTCGCGGCCTTCTCAATCCCATTTTCAGTATTTTGAAATCGCGCTCTTTGGTCGGGTTATCCCGCAAAGAAGTAAATGTTTGGCCGGTAGTCATACAGACTTCCAGCGCCCTCATGATCCGGTTTGGGTTTTTAAATCTACCACCTCATAATATTCAGGATCCAGTTTACGGAGTTGTTCCTTAAGCGGCTTAATGCCATAATTCTCCAAAGTGTCTTTTAATTGCTTCCTGAGCTTTTCATCCGGGTCGGGCAGTTCCGAAATCCCTTTGCAAACGGCATCAATATACATTCCTGAGCCCCCGGTCATTACGGCAACCTGATGGTTTTTAAAATAACCAGTTAAAAAACTGATTACTTCGTTTTCATACTTTGAAACATTGTAATAATCTACAATTGATAAATTCCCAATAAAATGATGAGTAGCTTGTTCCAAATCATATTCTGTGGGGGCTGCCACCCCGATCTTTAACTCACGGTAAAACTGCCGTGAATCTGCTGAAATAATATCCGCCTTAAGTGATTTGGCAATTTCTATAGCAACTGATGTTTTCCCAACTGCGGTAGGGCCTGGTATGACGATGAGTGTTTTTTTCAATGGGATTTACATTCTCTAAGCAGGGGCAAGTCGTTTTTGTAAATAGTGTAAATCTGATTTTGATTACTAAATTAAGATAGGCTTGTTGTGTCTGAATCTCCTTTGTACTCAAAGGTGTCATCCAAAAGTTCATCGAAATCCTGCAACAGTTGTTCATCAAAGTCATCATCTTCGTCGAAGATCATTTCAGGCATAGGTTCCTCTTTTAGATCGCCCTTGCTCAGCGTACAAATCGGGTAATCCTGCTCTTCCTTTTGCTTATGGACACTTAATAGTTCAATATAGATAGTACTTAAATTCAAAAAGTCATATTCATACAAAAGACGCTGATGCGGTTCGTTAATAAAATCCTTGATTTTGGCATCTTTCATAATGAAGGTCTCTTCAATTTGCCTGCTTTCTTCCTCTTCATCCACCTCATGGCCTTCGAGCATATCAATCAGTGTAATCTCTTTTAGCTTATTCCATTTTTGATCGCAAATGTGGAATGAAGACAAATTATTGCCATTTAAATGGGTAGAGCCTGCAATGGCTTTGTGAAAATCTTCAAATGTCTGAACTGCCTGAATTTCTATATCCCTGACAAAATCATCGTTTTTATCCGACAGCAACCTGAACTTATAGATGTGCATGGCATTAAATTTTATTATTGTGCTATAAAATTAGCAAAATTAATTGTTCAAATTGGAAATAAATTAAGTTTTTTAAGTTTTTTTAGGCTGATCTTTAATTTGTTCCAAACCCAATTCGGAACCAATTAAAAGCATATGTTGATAGGCTTCTTCAAAGTTGTTTTGAACATTTCCATCCAAAATAGCCTCCCTTATCGCCGTCTTGATTTCGCCCACTATTCTGGATGGTTTAAGGTTAAATGTTTCCATAATAACCTCTCCTGAAACCGGTGGCTGCCAGTTGCGAAGTTTATCCTTCTCTTCAATGTCAATTAATTTTTGCCTGACCAATCTAAAATTGTCAATATACTTCCTGACTTTTTCCTTGTTTTTGGAAGTGATGTCGGCTTCACACAGTTGCATCAGGTCGTCAATATCGTCTCCTGCATCAAACAATAGCCTCCTGATGGCCGAATCGGTTACATGGCTTTGCGCCAGTACGATAGGCCGAAGGTGAAGCATAACCAACTTTTGAACATACTTCATGTGATCGTTCAATGGCAGCTTGAGCATGTTAAAAATCCGGGGAACCATTTTAGAGCCCAGAAACTCATGGCCATGAAAGGTCCATCCCAGTTTTGGATCAAATTTTTTTGTGGCAGGTTTGGCAATATCATGCAATATTGCTGCCCACCTTAACCATAAATTATTGGTTTCCACAGAAATGTTATCAAGTACCTTTAGCGTATGATAAAAATTGTCTTTATGCCCTTTGCCATCAACAAATTCAGCCCTCCTTTAATTCCTAACTGAGGAAAATCAAAGCAAGCAATCCTGAAGATTCCAATAGCTTAAATCCTGTGGATGGCTTTTTGGCCATAATAATTTTATTCAATTCTTCAGTGATCCGCTCCTTTGATACAATTTGGATTCGTGATGCATTTTTGCTTATCGCATCAAAGGTCTTATCTGTAATGGTAAAGTCCAACTTGGGTTGCAAATCTTATTGCGCGCATCATTCGCAAGGGATCATCCGAAAAAGTAATATCGGGATCCAATGGCGTACGTATGATCTTGTTCTTTATGTCGTTTAATCCATCGAAAGGATCCAGTATTTTGCCATACTCTCCATGCTGAAGGCTGATGGCTAGTGCATTGATTGTAAAATCCCTTCGGTTTTGGTCATCTTCAAGTGTTCCGTCCTCCACAATGGGTTTGCGCGAATCTCTTCTGTACGATTCTTTGCGAGCGCCAACAAATTCAATTTGCCAGTTTCTTTCATCTCTGTATGGAACCATGGCGGTCCCAAAATTCTTAAAGACTTTTACATTCTTCGGTGACCCTGTTTTTTTGGCAAAGTTTTCAGCGAGTTCAATTCCACTTCCCACAGTAACAATATCAATGTCGGTGGAATCCCTTCCCATAACCATGTCGCGAACATACCCACCCACCACATAAGCCGGACACTTCAATTCGTGAGCCGAGTCAGCAATTAGTTTAAAAACGGGTATGTTAAGATATTGCTCCACTGTTTTTTTTGCAAAAGTATTAATAAATTCATGTCTTTGAGGTCTAACGCAACATTGTGCTCCTTTTCTTTTTTTGTTCAGGCCATTTAGTTCTGCATTGGCAAGTATTTATCAATCGGTATTCGCGGATGAATGCATTCATGATAATCTGTGAAGTTGGTTTTATTTGCATAAAATGAATTTGCTTTTTGCACTATGTAATAAGTGTTTTTTTAATCCCCCTTATTATCAGAATGCCCTGACAGCGGAAGTTTTTTTATGATTTAAAATTTTCTTTTTAAAATATTAATTATATATATTTGCGTGGGAAAATCATTAATAACAATTGCAAAGCATGGAAGAGTTAGAACACAAAGAACAGGCAACAGATCGGGATGAGATCTTTTCAAGGACAGTAAGGGCAGGTAAAAGGACGTATTTTTTTGATGTGAAATCTACACGGTCGGAGGAATATTACTTAACGATTACGGAAAGTAAAAGAAGGTTTAATAATGATCAGGGAAAGTTTTTCTATGAGAAGCATAAGCTGTTTCTCTACAAAGAGGATTTTGAAAAATTTGCCAATGGATTGAACGATGCCATTGAATTTATTCAAACTGGAAAAATTCCGGAAGAGGTTGAGGTTGAGTCAACACCGGTTACTGTTGAAAAAGCTCACCTGGATGTGGAATTTGAAGACCTTGGCAACGATACAGATACTAGCCTTGAAAAAGGTGATGATGGAGAAGAAACAAAAGACTAGAACTTCTTTAATGTAAATATGCAAGCTGTCCTTTTTGCAGGATGGCTTTTTTTGTTTGCAATAACCGATGACTGACAACATTGTGGGCTTCCAGATTTTATACAGATATTAACAGAAGGCCTATAATTGTTAATATTTAATTGGCATGCAAAGGAGCTTATTATTGTAATTTTGCATTCGTAATTATTTATGTTTTTCTTTGTTAATAAGGTCTTCTATGGGAAAAGTTATTGCAATAGCCAATCAAAAAGGCGGAGTCGGTAAAACAACAACAGCCATTAATCTGGCAGGTAGCTTTGCTGTATTGGAATACAAAACTTTGATAATAGATGCTGACCCGCAGGCCAATGCAACATCCGGTGTTGGCTTTGACCCAAGGAATATTACAACCAGTATTTATGAGTGTATTATTGACGATATTGAACCCTCAAATACCATTCTGAATACGCAAACTCCAAACCTGGATCTGATCCCTGCCCATATTGACCTGGTTGGCGCTGAAATTGAAATGATCAATTTGCCCAACCGCGAAAAGATGATGAAAAAGGTGATTGCCAAAATAAAGGACAACTACGATTTTATAATCATCGACTGTTCCCCTTCGTTGGGGCTTGTAACAGTAAATGCCCTTTCTGCCGCTGACTCGGTTATGATCCCTGTGCAGTGCGAATATTTTGCACTTGAAGGCCTGGGAAAATTATTGAATACCATAAAAATTGTTCAGTCACGATTAAATGAAGAACTTGATATTGAAGGCATATTGTTAACCATGTTCGATCAGCGATTGCGTTTGGCAAAACAGGTTGTGGAAGAGGTTAAAACACATTTTCAGCAAATGGTCTTTGAAACCATTATTCATCGCAACACCCGGCTGGGTGAAGCACCAAGCTTTGGCGAAACCATCATCATGCACGATGCCGATAGCAGCGGAGCGATTAACTATCTCAATCTGGCAAGGGAGATACTTCAGAAAAATGGCATGACCAATATTGCTGATTCCGATAAACAAATCCCAATTGTAAATGAAAACTAAAAGAACGGTGTTGGGAAGAGGGTTAAGTGCCATACTTGAAAGCCCTGAAACAGATATTACATCAAAGGATATCTCGGGCAATTATGTTGCAGGGGCCATTGCTAACATAGCACTTGAAAAAATTGAAACCAATCCGTTTCAGCCCCGAAATTCTTTTGAAGAAAAATCGCTGAGAGAATTGGCTCATTCATTAAAAGAGCAGGGGGTAATTCAACCCATAACTGTTCGAAAGCTTGGTTATGATAAGTATCAATTGATTTCAGGGGAGCGAAGGTATCGGGCTGCAAAAATTGCCGATCTGAAAACCAGTCCTGCTTTTATCCGTGTTGCTAACGATCAGCAGATGCTGGAAATGGCGCTCATTGAAAATATCCACAGGGAAAACCTGAATTCCATTGAAATTGCCATTAGCTATCAACGATTGATAGATGAATGTAAGATCACACAGGATGTTTTAAGTGACCGCATCGGGAAAGACCGTACCACAATTTCAAATTATATCCGTTTGTTGAAATTGCCACCTCAAATTCAAATAGCTCTCAAAAACGAGCGTATTTCCATGGGGCATGCACGGGCCATTATCAATGTTGAAAGTATTGATGTCCAGCTAAAAATACTCCAGCGTATAATCGCAGAGGGCCTTTCTGTCAGGGATGTTGAACGATTGGTTAAGGAAGTTCATGGCCAGCCTGTCCGAAAACCTGCCAGGAACGAATCCATCTTGCCTGAAACACATAAGGTTATTAAAGCTAAACTTTCAAATAGCCTTGGGACAAATGTTCAAATCAAAAGGGATAATAAAGGAAACGGATCCATCGTTATCCCGTTTAAATCGGATGATGATTTTAGCCGGATAATATCCTTTTTTGGCGACTAAGGAATCAATTCATTAGTTTTGCAATCAAAATATCCGGTCAATTTGTAAGTTAAAGGTTTGAAGGTATCCATCTTATCTATATTGCTTTTTATCTTTTTTATTCCTGAGATTCTTCTCGGACAGGTAGAACTTACCTATGACAGTATTTCTTCGGAGGTTCGGGAAGTTGATGCAGATACCGTAATGCGAAAGCAACACAGTGCCCATAAAGCTTCGATATACTCTATGGTGTTGCCAGGCCTGGGTCAGGCATACAACAGGAAATATTGGAAAATTCCAATAGTGTATGCTGGTTTTGGGGTTGTTTATTATTTTGTTTCCTTCAACAATTCAGAATACCAGGAATGGCGCGAAGCCTACAACCATGCCCTTCAAAATGCGGATGGTTCGGAACCACCCATTAATGAATACGAGGAAAAGTATGGCTACGATACGGATATTCTTAAAGACCAAAAGGATTACTATCGCCGTAACCGGGACCTTTCTTATATTCTGGGTGGTGTATGGTATTTGCTGAATATTGTTGATGCTGCTGTAGATGCCCATTTGTTTTCGTGGGAAGTGGATGAGGATTTATCTTTGCGGGTTGAACCGGCATTTTATCAACCTTTATATGGTCAAAAAGTTAATGGAGGAGTGAAACTTACTATGCATTTCAGATAATTAACTTAGTCTAAGATTTTGTGTTTGGAATAATTACTCCACTTTTCAATGAGTTCCTGCATATCAGAGGGCAAGTCAGAAGTAAAGAGCATTTTTTCATTTGTAGTGGGATGGATAAAACCCAGGGATTTGGCATGCAAAGCCTGACGCGGGCAAATTTTAAAACAATTCTCTACAAATTGCTTGTATTTCGAAAAAGTAGTTCCTTTCAAAACCTGATCTCCGCCATAGTTCGCATCATTAAATAAAGTATGTCCGAGGTGTTTGAGGTGAACCCTTATCTGGTGCGTGCGCCCGGTCTCCAGCTCGCACTCTACCAAAGTAACATAACCAAACCTTTCGATAACTTTATAATGGGTTATGGCATGTTTCCCATATTCTTCTTCATCGGATAAAACCGTAAATACTTTTCTGTTTTTTGCACTCCTCCCAATTCTTCCTTCAATGGTTCCGGAATCCTCTTTCACATCACCCCAAACCAACGCATGGTATTTTCTGTCGAGGGTATGCTTAAAAAACTGGTTTCCGATTTTCATTTGGGCAATTTCGTTTTTGGCTACCATCATCACACCTGATGTATCTTTGTCAATTCGGTGTACGAGGTAGGGCCCATTTTCGAACAGATCAGCATTTCCAGTATTTTGGAAATGGTACATCAACGCGTTAACAAGTGTTCCGGTATAATTTCCATAGGCCGGATGAACAACCATTCCAGGGGATTTATCAATGATAATCACATCGTCGTCTTCATAAAGAATGTTCAAAGGAATATCTTCCGCAATAAGTTTAATTTCCCTCACCGGCTGGGCCATCATAACCGATACTGAATCATTGGGCTTTACCTTGTAGGAAGATTTTACAGATTCGCCGTTTACCACGATATAGCCGGCCTCCGCTGCTTGCTGTATTTTGTTTCTGGATACATTCTCCATGCGAGCCATCAGGAATTTATCAATCCTGAGTAGTCCCTGCCCTTTATCTGCTTCAAAGCGATAATGTTCATAAAGCTCCTGGTCCTGATCTTCGTCCTTTTGTTCAAATTTATCTGTCATTCCTGATTTTCTTCACATTTCGATATAACCTAACGAATGAATTACAAGTTGGATGCTTTGGATGTTCGAAACTATTTTGTTATTAGCAATTTGGTTGAATAGTGCTGCGTATTTGCAGTGTCGAAAAGGTCAACAATATAGAAACCGTTCTTAAATGCATTTACATTAATCTTCTCAATATAAGGCCCCGAATACAGTCTCTTGCCATACAGGTCAAAAATCCTTAATTCTAAATATTTCCGGTGCCCGGGATCGGCGCATGCCACCGGCAATTGAATTGTGATATCCTGGGCATTCCCGGGTGGATTGGGAAATATTTCAAGCTCTGAAGACTTGGCTTTTCCCTGCACTTCTTCCGGTTCGGTAAGAGATGGTCCTAATAAAGGACGGATCATCAAAGAGCCTTCAAAAGCACTTTTTGTCCATCCTGCTCCCGTATTAAAAAAGTTTCTGCTTTTTGTATTTGTATTTCTGTCAAAACCAATATTGAGAAAATCGCTGGTGGTTTGTATTAACCCAACATAAAAAACTTCGCGGCCAAGTTTAATAATGGTATCTTCAAAAATGTAATTGTGGAATAAATTGGTAGATGTAAACTCGGGCCGGAAAGCATTGGATTTATACTTTAAAAGGCCGGGTTCCCCATTGTTGTCATTCCAAAGGCCAATATAGAAAATATTATCGTTGTGATTGTTTTGCGTTTTATTGAAGAATATTTGAACTCCACGAAGCGTATCTTCTGATTCCGTTCTGTATTGTACAACCTGTCTGCCTCCATTGATCAGCAAGCCATAGCCCCGCTCAACAGACCCATCGTCGTAAGCAAAATAATTTTTAAATTCCTGTTTGAAAACAATTGTATCTCCAATATTTGGATCCTGCGTATCGTAAACAATATGATTTATATCAAAGCTGACATTACCGTTACCCAGGTATTCGTACCAGTAGTTAACGGGTGCATCAGTGAAGGGGCCATAATTACTAGCCGTAAGGCTGGATAATGGACTTAGGCTACTGGTATATCCTGGCCAGTTAAAGGCCGGCAATGTTGCGCCGTTCTCATCCGTTACAAAATAATTGTATTCGCAAACATGACTGATAGAGTCAATGTTATTAATATACATAGGAATTGATTCTTTTTTAAGCCCTTCAACATATTGCCAGAACGGCATTGAATAAAAACCCTTGATAAATGAAGCCGGAGTTTCCACAAATTTAATTTCATGCTTGAAATGATCATCCATCGTCCGGTTATAGTCTAAATAGACCTGGTCAATGTGCCAATGGTCTGTATTGCTTTGCCAACTGCTGATGGTTGACAAACTTCCATAATTGAAAAAGCGGAATTGGAAATCACCCCTGAACCACTTTTCGTTCGCAATGGGAATAGTAATCCTTTTAAAATAGACGTCATTTTTATTTAAAAATTCCGAAAGGGTATCTCCCGGGGCACTCCACATGTAGGTCCAGTCTTCGTCTAACACATAAACAGAATCGCAGGGAACATATATGGAATCTGTATAGACGTAAGGTTGATAGGCTACAGCGTAGTTGATATCACAACCATCATAATAAATTGTATCCAAGGGAAATAAGGTGTCCCCTTCGCCGAACGGCTCTCCATTCGGTTTTATCAATGTATTAATATAAAGCCAAAAATAATCGATATGCGAAAAAAGGGTATCACCATTGTAATGTCCAAATTCAAGAACAAGCGAATCGTATTTTAGAGGAACATCTCCCCGGCCTTGCGGCTGATAATAGAAACTCAAATAAACCGAATCATCGGGTGTCAGTTGTCGCATGCTACCAATTCCCGGGTCGAAAACCGAATCCAGTCGGATGGGCCGTGATGTAAGGTGATCCGCAATAAAGGGGAAGGTGCTGCCATAAGAATACAGATTTCCGGTTGCATCTAAAACATCCAACGTGGCAACGCCATAATCAACCGGGAAATAGGGGTATTGGGCATTGATGTATGCGTAATTATCAGTCCATAAATTTGTATCGGGATAAATAGTGGAACCCGAAAAGTCATCATGAAAAGGGAGGTTTAAAGGTTCATAGGTTAATACTCTGGATTTGTATAAATCTTCCGGTTTTGTATTCAGCAGGTAATTTTCGATGACAGGATTTGACGACAAACCGGTTAAATACTCCTGGTTAAAAACCAGTAGTGGCAGAAATAATATGATTAAATAGAGTATTAACTTCTTCATTATTTTAAAAAGATAAAGTAGTATCAGTTTTCTAAACCTCCAGCCTCAGGCTATCCAATTGCAGTGAATCCAATGTAAACGTTAGGATATAGTCTTCAAAATCGAATAGCTCATCGGATTTATACCACAAATGTATGGAATCTCCGGGATAATAAGGCAATTCTGTGTCCCACATTGGTTCTTGCATATAAACCCTTGCTGTTTCATTCATGATACTGTCCATATAAAACTCATTGCCCAGGTTAAAAGAGGCTATGTTCAGATTGTAAATAGCTTCCTCCCTCGTTTTACCAATGAGGAACGGAATGGGGATTTTATACATTCTGTCACCGGTTCCAACAACAAGATCAATCAATGATTCTTTTAATAAAGTATCTCCGGGATGAATGGTGTCACCATTATAGAACTGTTCCAGAACAGCATTTTTATCAAAACTGGGAGCGTAAATCAACTTCCCTGCCCTTAAACGCCCCGATTCAAGAATATTGATGGCTTGCCTTACGGTGAGGTCTTTTAAGTCAGGCATGATCACCATTTCAGGCATGGTAGCTACAATGGTAACGTAAATATTTCTTCCCTTTTTTACAATTGATCCGGGTAAAGGATCCTGAATGACAATAGCCCCTTTCTTATTCCCTTCATCAAAAAGGGAATCAATCACAAAAAAATCAAATGCCCTGTTTAGTTTCACGGAGTCAATTTCTGCAAGTGTTTTACCATAAAAATCAGGAACAATCAGTTCATTACCATGACGTGTAAAAACATCAAGAAACTTAATGAGGATAAAGAATAGTAACACAAGCACAAGGATAGCAACTCCCATGTTTATGAAAAATTTCCTGCTAAAGAAAAACCTTAATAAACTACCTTTTTCAGAACTTGAGTTTTGCATGGACCAGATTGAAATTCCGCTTACTTATAAATTCTTTTTATAACTAAAAAACAATTGAATTATTGCTTATTTGTGGCAAAGATAAATAAAGTTTAGAGTTTTGATCACAATGTATTACGAACAAAGTTTATAATTATTTTTGCCCATATTTTTTATGGAATGAAGAAAAATATTGCAATTGTATCAGGAGGCGATTCGGGTGAATTTGATATTTCTATCCAAAGTGGCAGGGTCGTACAGAAATACCTCAACCCAGACCTTTATGCTGTTTATCCCATTGTGCTGAAAGGCCTTGATTGGACCTATACCGATCTTAATGGGAAACAACTGGATGTTGATAAAAATGATTTTTCGATTTTTACAGGGAATAAAAAGGTTTTGTTTGATGCTGTTTTTGTGGCCATTCATGGTACACCCGGCGAAGATGGAAAACTTCAGGGTTATTTTGATATGTTGCAGATTCCTTATACATCCTGCGATCACATTACTTCGGCACTTACCTTTAACAAGTATTTCTGCAAGTATTATGTGGGTAATTTTGATGTAAAGATCGCCCGGTCATTCTGCCTCACTGATCCTGAAAAGGTCGAGAAGGACGAGATTTTGTGGGATTTGGCTTTGCCTGTTTTTGTGAAACCCAACAAGGGCGGTTCAAGTGTGGGGATGTCGAAGGTTCATGAAGCCGGCGAACTCAGGGCAGCACTTCAACTGGCCTTCGAGGAAGATGAGGAGGTGATTGTTGAGGAGTTTATCAAAGGAAGGGAAATTACCTGCGGTACGATGAAATATAAAGGCGAAATAGTTGCTTTTCCCATCACGGAGATTATTAGCAAAAAGGAATACTTCGATTTTGAAGCAAATATAACCCTGCATTGGCCAATGAGATTGTCCCGGCACAAATTCCCGTGAGTGTTGAAAAAGAGTGTAAGGAAACCTCGGCGAGGCTTTATGAAAAACTGAATTGCAAAGGGATTGTCCGTTTTGATTATATTTTTAATGATACGGGTTTGTATTTTCTGGAGGTGAATACGGTGCCAGGATTGACTGAAACCAGCATCGTCCCCAAAATGGCTGAAGCACATGGGTTGTCATTGAAAGATCTGTTCTCGATGATGCTTGAAGAGCTTTTTCGTAATTGCAGATTATCCTTATCGTTTTATTACCAGTTTTCTGGCAGAGTGATTTGTCGCTGATTCAATTTTGATAAAATATATTCCGGGGTTGATACAACTTAAATCGAAAGTGAATTTGTGTTCGCCTTTTTGAAACTCATTGTCAGCCAGGGACAGGGTTTTAATTCCTCTTTCATCGAAAAGGCTTATTGATAAGCGGTCGTTGTGTCCCAGCGTGATCTCCAATGTAACTTCTTCGCAGGCTGGATTTGGGTATAAGGAAATTCCTGGATTTTCCATTGTGAAGTTTTCGGTTCCGGTTTCAATTTGTGCTTCGTAAGCTCCGATATCCACTCGCCCGTTACGAATTCTCGTATCACCTGCAAAATCATTTTCCGGAAGCAACATGCCGGTTGTATCTATGGTTCCTTTGTTGATGCAGGGGGAATTATCGGTTATGCTATACGGATGCACATTGCCACCTGAGAATACCGGATCATTTTCAATGCATTCGTTATAAACTCCGATAAACCCCACTCCGCCACCTGTACCTCCGATTTGAGTAACCCCTCCTTCTAAATCGCAGTAGTAAAATTCGGGTGCAGAATAGGTATCCCATACATAAACCTGCGGGCCTTCTCCACTAAGCGCAGAATTATTCCAAACGATACAATTTTTAAAAACTGGAAAGGAGTTAAAATTCAAATACAAACCACCACCGTAAACCGAGTAGTTTTCGACCAGGGTGTTGTTAGTGAAAGGAATGCTAGCTTCAATGATGGCTATCCCTCCTCCGAAAAACAAACTGCTATTCCCGACAACGAGGTTATTAACAACCGGGTTTGATCCATTTGAACGCAGGCTGACAAACCCTCCACCAATGGCACTGTAATTATAGTAGAAATAATTGCCCACTATTTTCGGATCAGAATGCTCAAATGACAAACCACCGCCCACGCCTGTTGAACTGTTGTTTGTAAATTCATTGTTGCAAACGATGGCATTGGCATATTCAAGGCAAATACCTCCACCATAACCATACAATGAATCCTGTCCGCAATCATTGTTTTCAAAAACACAATTTTCGATTTTAATATCCCCCTTTTTTGAATAGATGGCACCTCCGTTTTTGAAAGCCCTGTTGTGATTAAAGTTGCAATTGGAAAATCTGATCTTGTGATAATCACGTATACAAACTGCTCCACCATACCAGTAGATGGAATCGGATCCCAAGGCTTTGCCGTATTCGAAGCGGCAATGCTGGAATAGGGAGGAGTCATTATCCGGAGCCAGGTTGTCAAACCAAAAGCCATTCCATGCGCCATCGCTGTTAAGATAACCGGAGAAACCGGTTGTGTCGTTTACTGAAAATACGATTTGCTGGTTTGCCTCTCCCATTGCAATGATTTGTCCTTCTACGCGAAATAAATAGTGGCCCTGAAACAAAACGAGCACATCAGGGTTGATCACTAAAACCTCGCCACTTTGAATATTGAGGTTGGCCATAACCATTACGGTATCGACATCCCAGGTTCCGGAAACGTTTCCGGTGACTTCCATATGGGTACAAAAACTATGTCCGTATACCAATAGCCAAAGCAATGTAAGAAGATATTTTTGCATAAACTTTTTTGGGTAAAATTAAGGCTTATTTTCTACCGAAAGGACCAAAAATAAGGATTGATCTTTTTTTTACATCCGGTATTTAAAGTCAATATGCTCAAGCCAAACAATTTTCAGTTGCCTAAAAAAATAAATTTTCGATATGCATGTACAAACATATCGGTAACTTTTTCTAAGTTTGTGCCAATTATAAAACATGATCAAATGAAAATATTTATTGATGGGAAGTGGGTTGACCGTAATGAAAAAATTGCGGTTTTGGATCCGTATGATAATTCGGTAATAGATTATGTTCCAAAAGGGACAAAGGAGGATGCTCAAAGAGCAGTGATTGCTGCACAAAAGGGCTTTTTATACGCCAAAAAAATGAGCGTTCATCAAAGGGCAAAAATCCTGTATGAAACAGCTGAAATCGTAAAGAATAATCTTGAATCATTCGCAGTTACAATTGCCAGGGAAGGTTCGAAAACCATACGGGAAGCGAGAAAAGAAGCAGGAAGATGCGTGAATACCCTCATCGTTTCTGCAGAGGAATCCAAAAGATTGAATGGCGAAACCATTCCTTTTGATTCCTATCCGGGGGGAGAAAACAGGGTAGGATATTATTATCGTTGTCCAATCGGTGTGGTTTTAGCTATTACTCCTTTTAACGACCCCTTAAATTTAGTAGCACATAAATTAGGGCCGGCTATTGCTGCAGGTAACAGTATTATTCTTAAACCAGCTTCAGTAACTCCACTTTCAGGCTTGAAGCTGGCCGAAGCTCTGCTTGAAGCCGGTTTGCCTCCTGAGTGTTTGCAGGTTATTACCGGAAGCGGCGATGAATTGGCCCCGGCTTTAATTAATAATGACATTGTCAGGATGGTTTCCTTTACCGGCGGATTGGAAGCCGGTAGAAAAGTTGCTATGATGGCCGGTATTAAAAAGATAGGGATGGAGCTTGGCTCCAATTCCCCGGTGATTGTTTGGAAGGATGCAAATGTTGACTATGCTGTGGAGTCCTGTGTCTCGGGTGCATTTTGGGCTGCCGGGCAAAATTGCATTGGCGTTCAGCGCATTTATATACATGATGATGTGTATGAAGCTTTCAAAGAGAGGATTGTTGCAATGACCTTGAAGTATAGAATTGGTAACAAACTTCTTGAAGAAACCGATATGGGGCCTATGATTACTGAGCAAGAAGCAGAACGCGTTGAACAATGGGTAGAGGGAGCCTTTGATATGGGAGCACATGTCCTTTGTGGTGGCAAAAGAATGGGGGCTATTATGCAACCGACAGTTTTAGAAAATGTTCCCATAAACGCAAAAATTCATAAGGATGAAGTATTCGGGCCAACGGTCAATCTGTATCGGGTTTCTAAGTTAGAGGAAGCGATTGAAAGCGAATAGCCTGCCATTCGGTTTTACAGGCAGCAATGTTCACTGACAATGTAAATTTTGCTTTTCAGGCAGCCCTTCAATTGGATTGCGGCGGTGTAATGATTAACGAATCCACCGATTATCGACTTGATTCAATGCCATTTGGAGGAATTAAAAATTCCGGGCTTGGAAAGAGAAGAAATTAAAATATTCACTGCATGAAATGACAGAGCCAAAAACCATCTGGTTTTTACTTTAAAATAATTTTAACATTTCAAATGTATTTTATATGAACAACGCAATTTATGATTTTCGTGAACCCAAAAATGAACCCATTCCTTAATTATTTGAATGGAAGCCAGGAACGGGAAAAAGTTGGAAAACGAACTGATTTCAATCTGGAAATATCATTGATATTCCTCTTATTATAGAGTGGAAAGGAAATCAGGACGGAAAATAAAAAATGTTGTGATGCCACATGATCATCAACATGTGATTGCCACCTGTCACCAGGCCTCAAAGGGATAGATCTTAAATTGGCTATTGAAACAGCCCTTTCGGCAAAAGATGAATGGATGAATCTTTCATGGATTGAACGATCACTTCGGTATTTATCAAAGCCGCTGAACTTATCTCAAAAAGTATAGAAATGCCTTGAATGCTGCAACCATGCTTGGGCAAGGCAGGGTACAAGGCCGAGGAATTGATTCTGCTTGTGAAGTGATTGACTTTCTCGGTTGAATTCTTATTTTGCGTCAAAAGTATATGAAGAACAACCTTTAACCGATTTTGATATGATCAACAGGATTGAATATCGTCCGTTAGAGGGATTTATTCTTACAATTTCTCCATTCAATTTTACAAGCTATTGCTGCAAATCTCAATACATCCGTTGCGCTTATGGGAAACACAACGGTATGGAAACCAGCTTCAACATCAGTATTGTCAAATTATATGTTAATGAAAATTTTTCAGGAGGCTGGCCTTCCACCGGGGGTTATTAATTTCATTCCCGGCCAGGGATCACTGATTGGAAATATGGCACTTGAAAACCATGACCTGGCCGGAATTCATTTTACAGGTTCAACAGGTACATTCAATAACCTTTGGAGAGGGGTAAGTAATAATCTCGGTACCTATAAAACCTATCAAAATTAGTTGGGAGACAGGTGGAAAGGATTTTATATTTGTCCATCCTTCTGCAAACCCTCTTGAAGTATCAACTGCTATCGTCCGCGGAGCATATGAATACCAGGGTCAGAAATGTTCAGCAGCTTCTCGAGCCTATATTCCTGAATCCCTTTGGCCTAAGATCAAGAACTTTATACTGGATATGATCTCCTCGATAAAGGTAGGTGATGTAAGGGATTTTGGAAATTTTATGAATGCGGTGATTGATGAATCATCTTTTGACAATATTATGACATATATACAGCGTACTAACGAATCAGGCTGATGCCACAATTATGATTGGTGGGGGAAGGGGATAAATCAAAAGGCTATTTTATCCAACCTAGCTTATCCTTACCACTAATCCAAATTTCCTCACTATGGAAGAGGAATGTTCGGGCCTGTTATGACCGTGTATGTTTATTCCGACAATGAATATGAAGAAACGCTTCATTTATGCGATCGTACTATATGCATTGACCGGTTCTATTTTTGCCAATGACTAAATATGCCCGTGATTAAGGCTTGTAAAATATTGCGCTATGCTGCCGGCAATTTCTATTTTAATGACAAGCCGTCTGGAACATTTGTTGGTCAGCAGCCTTTTGGAGGGCAAGAGCATCAGGAACGAATGATAAATCGGGTAGTCATCTCAACCTGCTTCATTGGGTTAGCCCAAAAAAGGACCGTTAGAAACGCTGATCCACCTTTGGATTACAGGTATGATTATATGAAAGAGTTGTTATATTAGTGATGCGAAAAATGTAACGTATCAAAAAAAATCGGCAATTACCCGGATTTTGGATCCGAAATAATATGTTTTTCCCGGTTTTATTTGCATAAAACCCGATGTAGTCTATTATCAGGAATTTTAACTGGCAACTTAAAAAGGTTTAAATGCAAAGGCTACGTATTGATTTCAAAGCCCAGTTCATCGTTGATAAAATTTATCTCTGTTATTTCGTTTAAAACACTTGAGGAGCGGAAAATCAAAAAGTAGTAAGTATTCTTTAAGAATTTGAACACTTGCATGTCGGTCATCTCAATGATATTCGGATCAAAGTCCTGATCATCCTCCCGCCGGTCATATCTTTGTTGAAAAGCCATAGCAGAAACATTCAGCATGAAGGCAGAGAAAAAGATGATGACCGTTATGGAGAGTTTTCTTCTCATTTGATTGATTGTGTAGCAAAATTAAACATTTCAGAATAGAATATCAACTAGCGGGCCTCAAATTTTGATATTTCATTTTTTTACGACCTTTGCCCGGAATTTGACTAATCATATTGTTTTGTTCAATGGAATCAAACAAGCGCAACATCCTTTTTACCATTCTGGCTGGAATATTTATCACCAATGCCATTGTTGGGGAGCTTATCGGAGGTAAGCTTATCCAAATCGGGCCTTTTACCATGAGTATTGGAATTATTCCCTGGCCGGTAGTGTTTTTAACTACTGACCTGATCAATGAATATTTTGGGAAAAAGGGAGTTCGGCGATTAACCTTCCTGACATCACTGCTCATCGTTTACACATTTATTTTACTTTTAATCGGAATGAATATTTCAGCTTCAGGAATTTCACCAGTAAAGGATGAACAGTTTCACGGTGTCTTTGGCCAGTCCATGTGGATCATAGTTGGGAGTATTACAGCTTTTCTCGCTTCACAACTTATTGATGTGTTCGTATTCTGGTTCATTCGAAAACGTACGGGCCATAAGATGATCTGGCTCAGGGCAACAGGATCGACTGTGGTTTCACAACTGATCGATAGTTTTATTGTGACCGGGATTGCTTTCTGGCTGCCTGGAAAGTTATCGTTTGGCGATTTTATTAACACTGCTGCAACCGGATACACTGCCAAACTGATGATCGCCATCCTGATCACACCCTTAATTTATCTTGGCCATGGAATCATACACCGATATCTTGGAGAGAAGCAATCTGAAATCATGATTGATAATACAGCAAAAGAAGAAATCGAGATTAAATAATTTTAAATTTTAAAGAATGAGAAAAATAGTATTGTTTGTCGTTTCATTCATGCTTTTAAGTGGAGCAACTTATGCACAAAAACAGTTGAATTCGTTTAATGAATTAATGGAAGTATTAAATTCCGGCGGACAGGTAAGGGTTGTCATGCATTATGCCAAATGCCAGCTTATCAGCGATAATGAAATTGAAGACAACGTTCCGGATGCCATAGGCGGAATGAGCATTGATGTTTATGAATATTTCGCTGAAGGTGCTGTAAGAAATAAAAAGGCATTTGTCGTTTTCTCCCAGACTAAGTTGATTCAAAACCCCTTGGGAAAAGGATATGTTTCGAACTATGCCAAGGTTAAAATTCAGGCAGATAATGAGGTTAAGATTACTGCAGAATACCTGGACCCTGTCAGCCTGGAAGTGAAAATGACAGAAAACTTTTTCACTTCCATTAATGACGGCAACAATGAGGGAGGCCTGTTTTTATACCAAACTAAATAATTTGGTTTCCAAAATTGTGAAATTAATAATGGTTAACTATTTCTTCAGAATAAGTTTCTTGTAGTTTTTATCATTCCATTTGTCAAGCATGGCTTTGAAATTGTCGAACTGGTTTGTAGGAATAATTGTCTGGTTAAGAACAAACATCCTTTTTATGGTTACTTTATTTCCTTTTTGATTTGCAAACAAAATGACCTGTCCCAAATCATTACTTATTTCCATTTCTTCCATGGGGTTTACCAATTCAGTATTTGCAGGCATGGTGAAAGCATAGCTGTATTGCTCGTTTACCGGAAATGGAATTTCCAGCGGGGTATCTCTTTCCGGGTTCAGATAATGTATATTCCAGTCTTCTGTCCCCTTTGTGCTCACAGGCAATTCGAAAAAATAATAGATCCCTTTATTTTCCATAGGTTCCTTTTTTTCAATGGCATATTTTACCAAAGACCTTGTTTGCGCACAATTGACCAATTCGAATGATTTAATATCGGAAGCTGTCAAGCCACCACCCAAAAGTTTTTTGGCATCCTTTTCCTCCCTTTTCAAATCATAATAAGGATTGGTTCTTTCAAAAACTGCGGTTTCCATACTTCCTTCAATTTTCATTGAATCGGTAATCATAAATTCACCATTCATTGCGATTTTGTTTTCAAACGCTTCAACAATCGGCAAAGAAATTGAATTCCCAGGCTTAAGCAATAAAAGCGTATGGTCATTGAGGGAGTAGATCAGATTTTGGTTGGCTATATGTGTTGGCGACAGATACATTTGTTCCAACTCCCGTGGGTTTGCCTGAACCAGGTAGTCGTTTAGTAAAGGCAGGCATCCCACATTTTCATTATAGAGGGCAGTTGGGACAATGGCTACCGGTTCTGCATTTACCCCTGCTTCACGCAGCAGAGAAACCAGCAACAAACATTTTTCGAATGGAGTACCCCCATTGCTGTTCCATGTTTCAATAGGATTCCTTGCTTTGAATGCGGAATAGGTGCCCGGAATATTATAAGTGTTAATATCATTGGCCACCATTTCCTGGATCTTCAATATCTCCAACAGTTCACCAGGTTTTTCTGCCTTTATCCTTCTTACATAATCCTGCATTTTTTCAGAGGTTTTGTAGTTTAGTCCTTCCTGGCCTGCAAGAAATTGACGGGCTGCATCCATAGTAAAAGTGCTGAAGGTCAATCTTGGAAGATTCTCCTTGTTGCCCTGCTGGTGCGATTCATGGGATTCCTCTGCAATTCCCTGGAAAGTAAAGGTGTATACATTCATATTGTTCTCCTCCGTGATCTGTGGCCCGGTGCGAAGATTAAATACCTTGAAATTCAATTCTTGCCCAGCCGGTAATCGAACAATAATCAGCTCTTCCTGAACCGGGGATAATTCCGTGATAATTTCATCAGCCATCAGGGCAGGATAATAGCCTGCTTCTGTATGGAGGGTATAATCCAGTTCGATTACAGCATCAAGTTCAACGCCTGCATGAGTAACCACCATTTCACGCAGTTGATTGAAGTAGGGGGCATCTTTGGCAAAGCCGGGTAATACTTCATTAAACGCATTGTGTGGTGATGCTACAACAGTTCCGTCTTGTTGAGTCACATTGGCAAAGTTGATTTTCAAGGATTGAAAGTCCGGATGATAAACTATGAAGGTTTCGCCGTAGAGCCGGTTAAAGGAATAATGAGTCAACAACTTTAGTTTTTTATAATAATGGAAATCAATACTTCCATCATCGTTGAGGGTATATTCTTTAACTATTTTTTCGAAAACTGCATCCGACTTGGGTAGTTGGGCAAATAAGCCCACCATAAGGATGAAATTTAAACTGAGTGCAATGAGGTATTTCATGTTGGATATTTTATTCTTTTAAACACTATTAATTAATTCTCAATTTTCATGATCACCGGCTCGTTGGCAATCTTGTTCTGTGTAATTACGGCTTCTCGGAATGATCCCCAGTCTTCTGTCTGGTAGACCCGTTTGTTGAAGGTAAGGGATTGGCTGACAGTTAATGTATTGCCATTCAGAAAATAGCCCCCTTTAAAAGATGCGCCGGTTCCACTTACCGTTGAAACTTCAGGAGCATAGCTAAGAGACACACTGTAAGGAAGATTGATTTTTCGCGGAGGTCTACCATGCGTGAACAACGATCCCTGAAGGCATATTTGCGTTCTTCCAGGTACCTGTCTTAAAATATAAATGTGACATGCTTCTTTTGAAAATATTGGACACAACTACGGGTGTAAAAATGATCTCACTATTTGTGATAATAGCATAATCAGGAATTTTGTAATCAATAGAAATGGTCAAATGCTGATCCATATATTTGTATGGATTTCCATATTTCATAGCAGTAATTTCGGCTTGAGGGTGAACCTGGATCAATTCATTTTCAAGGCTTCTTTTCCAATTGTTTATGAAGTTGCTTGTAAACATTCGGCGCACAGAAGCATCCGATTGGCCTTCTGCTTCAACTATGAAGTTGCCTTCGAGTGAACCATCGGCATTCAAGGTAGATGTTCCCCTGATCTTGACAAAATGATTCTCGGGTGGCGAAATTGGTGTTTCCATTAAATCAGCTCCTTCCGGCACTCCCATCAGATAATTTTGTTGTTGTTCGGCACTCGACCATAACTCCCGGACAAAGGGTACCCAGGTCGGATCGAGCAGGTGGTACTCGCCATCCGACAGTTTCACAACGGTAACACTATGGTTGAACTGGTCGGCAGGGATATAATCTATTCTTGATCCTGCCATGGTCATGGCAGCATAGCTTTCAAATCCTGCCGATCTGAGCATGGTAATTAACATTCCGGCTTTGTCCTTGCATACCCCGCAGCGGTCAGAAAAGGTCATTTCTCCTTTGTGCAATGTAAACCCTTCACCACAGCCCATTGAAATTCCGGAGTATCGAATATTATCGGCAACCCAATGCGTAAGCAGCGAAACAGAGTCCATTTCATTTTTTGCCCCTTGCAGAATTTCATTTACTTTTTTATCAATTTCCGGAGTCGATTCAAAACTTCCATAATCCTCATTAACCCCATAAAACCATACGGATTTGGCTTCCCAGTCTGGGCTGGTTGACATGAGAAGCTTGGTGAATTCATCTGATGAAGCAACCATGCCGGGTTCTCTTTTGGGTTGAGAATAATCGCTCTTGGTAAATGTATAAACAATGATGTCACCCTTAGGGACAACCGAAGTTCTGACCTCTCCCTTATAAACTTCATATTGAAGGAATTTATCCTTAGGTATTTCAACCTGGTAGACTTTTTCAATAACCGGATTTTCGCTCCAGAACTCTACAATGTCATAGTAATGTCCACGCATAGGCGGAATGTATTTATCATCTTCACTTTCGTCCATCAAAAGGGCATAGGTAAATCCTTTTCTGAACAAAAACACTTCGATCGCATCACCCGGTTCCACTCGTCCGACCTCGATCATCTTTTCGCGGGCGCCCCAGTAGATGGCACGGGCAGGAGCCGGGTAATCCATGACCGCATTCATGTCCAGCTCGGTGAAATCACCCGATTTGTGATAGATCACAACTTTTCTTATTTCAACATACGCCGACAATGGATCATACCCAAATTTGATTATTGAGTTTTCTTTAGCTCCCTTAGCATTTAGTATTTTGATTAATTTATGAATGTTTACGTAACTCAATCCTGATTCCTGAACACTAACTTGGGTACTGTCGAATAAAATCAACTCCGATTTTCCGGGGTATTTTGCAGCATCACCGGCTTTCGAAATCAACTCTTTAATTTTGGGGTTGGCAAAAAGAACTGAGTTCAATAGAATAAGCAAACTCAGCAAGGTTAGTCTGTTTGTCATGTTGATGAAGTTTAATTTTTTTATCAAGCGGTAAAGCTACAAAATTATTTAAGGGGGAAATTTGATGGTTCATGATAATTTTTTTTTAACGTAGCGCTGGATATTGATAATGGAAACAAATCAAGGGTTTAACAAGCAATACTCCCCGGGCTTTGGATGCCCACCCCCGAAGTCAAAAAACCAGGCCCGAAGCCCAAATTGCCGATCTGAATCATTGTTCCTGATTTTGCATCCTTAGCCAAAAAAACCTGTTGGGCTTTAGCCCTAAAAAGGACAACATTATTCAGGCATGCTCAAGCCAAAAACTTAAAACCAAAAAACCAGGACCTACCTTTGTTTAAAGAATTATTAAGAATTTAGAAAGAAACCGGAAACATTTTCTTTAAAATAAAGTTATTATTTTGCAACCCTGCAATAAATTGCTTGTCTTTTGGTTCATTACTATTATTATTCAAAAAAGGAAAAGACATTAAACGTTGTTTTATAATGCGATTAAAACTTTCGATTTTCTTAGCCCTGCTGGTATTGTTGTTTATATCTGAAGAATCCATTGCCGATGGAGATGAAAGCAAACCAAAATATACGCTAAGCGGCCACGTCAGCGACGTACAAACGGGAGAAGACCTGATTGGAGCAACTATTTATGTAATGGAGTTGCAATCAGGGACAACCTCTAATGTATATGGTTTTTATTCCATCAGCCTGGTACCGAAAACCTATACGGTTCAATTTTCCTACATCGGCTATAAAATGCAGGAAAAATCCTTTGATCTGACTGAGAACATTACCTTTGATGTCAGGCTTAGCCCAAAAAATCAGGAGCTTGAAGAGGTGGTTGTCACAGGCGAAGCCGTTAATGCAAACATTACAAAGGCCGAGATGAGCACCATTAAAATGGATGCAAAGGTCATTAAGCAAATTCCGGCCTTTATGGGCGAGGTGGATATCATCAAGGCGATTCAACTTTTGCCCGGTGTTACGAGTATTTCCGAAGGAAGCTCAGGTTTCAGTGTAAGGGGTGGCAGCATGGATCAAAACCTCGTTCAACTGGACGAAGCCACCGTTTACAATGCCTCTCACCTTATGGGTTTTTTCTCAGTGTTTAACAATGATGCCATCAAGGATGTGAAACTTTACAAAGGTGATATTCCTGCCTCCGCAGGTGGCCGGTTATCATCATTGCTGGATGTACGGATGAAAGATGGTAACTCTCAGAGGTTCTCAGGAACAGGTGGAATTGGGTCCATTTCCAGCAGATTGACCCTTGAGGGCCCTATCATTGAGGATAAAATGTCTTTTATTGCTTCGGGACGCCGCACTTATGCTGACCTTTTTCTGATGGCAAGCAGCGACACTAATATTAGGGATAACAAGTTGTATTTTTATGATTTCAATGGAAAAGTGAATTACAAAATTAATGAGAACAACAGGGTTTTTGTTTCTGCTTACCATGGCAAGGATGTTTTTAAGAATCCGGATTTTAAAATGCTTTGGGGGAACAGTACTTTTACTGTAAGGTGGAACCACCTCTTCTCGAAAAGACTTTTCTCAAATTTTACTGCACTTTACAGTAAATTCGATTATGAATTGGGAGTGCCTGAAGGATCGTCCAGCTCTTTTCAATGGATTGCCAACCTGAAGGATTACGGAGGCAAAGCTGATTTTACCTATTACCTGACATCCAATAATACATTGAGGTTTGGCTTTAGTTCGACCTTTCATTTTTTTATCCCCGGAACAGCGAGAGGGCTTGGTTCGGATGCTTTTATTACGGAGTATGTTGTTCAAAATACCAATGCTCTTGAATCGGCTGTTTATATAAGCAATGAGCAAAAGATTGGAGCCCGCCTGACGGCTAAATATGGCTTAAGGTTCTCGCATTTTGTAAACGTTGGGGAATCGATCAGTTATAATTATGACGAGCACTATGAAGTAATCGATTCAACCATTTATGGCAAAGGGAAATTTTTTAGCCCATATTATGGTTTGGAACCCCGCGTTGGCCTTGTTTATTTGCTCAACGAAATATCTTCAATCAAAGCCAGTTATTCACGTACAAGGCAATACATCCACCTGGCACAAAATTCTACCGCAGGAACTCCGCTGGATATTTGGTTTCCTTCTTCACCCAACGTAAAACCCCAGATAGCTGATCAATTTGCTGTGGGTTATTTCAGGAACTTCAGTGAGAGTGCAATCGAAACCTCTGTGGAGGCTTACTATAAAAAATTTCAAAATGCAGTCGACTTTAAAGATCATGCAGAATTACTGTTGAACCAGCTTTATGAAGGAGAATTGAGGTATGGTGAAGGCCAGGCTTACGGATTGGAGTTTCTGGTCAGGTATAGTTTTAAAAAGTTGACGGGATGGGTTAGTTATACTTTATCACGGACAGAAAGAAAAACCAACACCCAATATGCTGAAGATGGTATAAATGATAACAGAACCTATCTGGCGACCTATGATAAACCTCATAATGTTTCGATTGTTGCGAATTACAATATCATCCCGCGTTTGGCATTTGGAGCTACATGGGTTTACAGCACCGGTTCGGCTGTTACCTTCCCCGTGGGTCGGATTCAGGTTGGTAATAAATACATTCCAATTTTTAGCGATCGAAACGATTATCGCATGCCTGCTTATCATCGTTTGGATGTATCGTTGACATTCAAGGGTAAGGAAAATCCAGGTAAACACTGGAATTGGGACTTGAATTTGTCGGCCTACAATGCCTATGCAAGAAAGAATGCCTGGGCGATCAATTTTATTTCTTCATCAGAGAATCCAAATGAAACCTATGCTGAGAAGATTTATCTGTTTAGCATTGTTCCCGCAATTACTTTTAATTTTAGATTTTAGATACAACATGATCATGAAAAATACAATCCATACGATGTTCCTGTTTATATTAATGCTTTCCGGCTGTACCGAAAAAATTGATATTGATGTGGGATCTACTTACACCCGTTTTGTGGTGGATGGTGTTATTACTACCGATACAATGAAGCATTATGTAAAGTTGTCGAAGTCTATTGATTATTACGACCCCATTGATGTGCCGGGGGTGAGTAACGCACAGGTAACAATTTATGATGGTTTTACCACTGAAACACTTGTGGAAAACGAAAATGAACCGGGGCTTTATGAAACCAACCCCAATTATTTTGGAGTGCCTGGACGGACTTATGAACTCACCATCGAATTGCTGGAAGCCGTTAATGGATATACGAATTATTCGAACCTTCGAGTTATTTGAATCCGGTGGCTCCAATTGATTCGATCAATATCGAATTTATTCCTGAATGGGAAGTTTGGGAGTTGCAGATTTTTGCATGGGACCCTATTGATGTGAATTTTTATCTTTTTGATGTTTACAAAAATGGCGTTCACTTAACTGACACATTAAACGAAGTTGGGATTTCGGATGACAGGTATTTCAATGGTAATTTTACTTATGGTGCAGGGGTTTATTATTTTGTTAAGGACAACCCGGATGAGGAGCCTCTTTCCGGGCGATTCCATTACATTGCGAATGGGTGGTATCACAAAGGAGTATTATAGTTTTGTGGTGAATGTAATGAATGAAACTTTCAGTATAATAATCCTTTGTTCAGCGGGCCACCTGCCAACGTGGGTACCAATATTTCCAATGAGGGAATGGGATTTTTTACAGCATATGATGTTTCCTATTCATCCATAATTTATTCTAAAGAGTAGCATTTTATTTTGTTTTCAGAACCAATGATCAGGTAGGTATCTTCCTCTTTGTTGAAGTTTCCGATGATAAAGGGAGTTTGTCCCTGCATCGCAGGATAGCTGTTTACTTTTCCCCTTCTATCGTAAAAAGTAATATCATTGCCGGTTTGATTGACAATTCCAATATGAAGGTCCGTTGCCGCCTCTGAATGAAAGGGGAGGAATTGTTGTTTTTTCGGCAAGTTGTTCCTGCAGTATGATTTTCTTAAAACGATCAAACACGACAAGTTGGCCATCATCAATATAAATGAAATCAATGGAGTTATTGCCCGAGAAGTCCTGGTAAAGGAAAAAGTGTTCCGGCGAAAAGCTATCAAATTTAGTCCGGTCAATCTTCCCCGATTCTGAAATGTAAACAAGGTGGCCTCTTGAATCCGTGGTAATAAAATCCCCTTTGCTGTTGGTTTCGTTGATGTAGATTTTTGAGTTTTTCCCATCTCAAAGTTTTTCCTAAGTTCAATTCTGTCTTCGCCTCGGCGGTTTGTAATGGCTACATTTCCTTTTTCATCCCTGATAAAAAGATAATCTTTGTCTTCCTGCACAAAATGTTCAACCGGCCTTCTCACTGTAGCTTTTGCCTGGATTTTCTTCCATCCATCCACAAGTACGGGCATGAATGTCGTAATTGTAAATCCGGTTGTCGGAATGGGCAAGCAACAGCCTGTACTCTTTATTTCCCCGTAGTCGAAAACGGCTATTGAGTTTGTAGCCGGAGTAACCAGCTTCACAGGATATTCCCCAACATAATTGCCATCAATGTCTACCAGATAAATGTAATTCTCAGTATTGAATAGAAACTGGATTTGGTTGTTTTTAAAATAATCCACCTCGAAAATCGGGCTTTGCGGTTTTTCAATTAGCGGAATTTTCCATTTGATTTGGCCCAAATGATTCAGCAGGTACATGTTTGCTAACTCATCTGTAGCAATTATGTTCAGCTGGCCGGTGATATGGTTTTTAACAAAATAGGGTTGGCCCCAAATGGCTGACTCAAGTTCGGTTTCCCAATTGGAAGGGTTGACTTCAGTGTGGCCGGGGTTATGTTTCAGGTAGATATTTGTATAAAACATCTCGTTGATATAGCTGAATTGGATTGCCAGGCCTTCGAAATTCTGAAGTATTTTTCGATTCTTAATGATCAAATCGGCAATCCCGGGATGGAAAGTTTTTGTTATGCAGTTCAATGACCTACGAATGTTGCAATAAAAGTAGATGTTGGATTTATCGCTTATGTTGTTGGAAAACGACTGGTAATTCTGGTTTTCGGCAAGTGTTTTCCGGTTGTAAAAATCATTGACCAGGGATTTCAATACTTCCGGACTGTTGGCAAAAACAACGTAATCCTTGATTGTAATAAAATAGTTTTCCTTAATACTGGAAAATGCGGGGCCAAGTATGTGTGGTAAAAGCCCGGGTATGTTTATTTGTCCGATCACATATTCCCCGAATTCTTCAGCAAAGGCCTGACTTTTTAATCTGTTGTTCACACTATATGCCATGTCAGTTAAGGATGCACTTGCCACCTTGATATCATTGGTTTGAAGAATTGTAATTTCAGTATCTGTGTCAATGCCGGCTATTGCCACTTCAGTTCCTATCCAGGCGATAAAATGCTTATAAATGTCCACTCCATAGTTTTTTTTGGTAGATACGGCAAAATCCTTGAGGTCATTTTTCTGATCTCCCCATTGTGAAAGATAGGAAACACAGGAGTCGAAATTTTCCAATCCGAGATGAAGGATCATGGAAACATTATGCGGAAGTATTTCTGCAATGGAAATATTTTGCGGCTCCTGGCGGAAGGCATTTAATATATAATCTCCGGTGTCGGGTGAAACTGTATAACCATTGATCAACAGTTCGTCATTTTTTATGATCAGGTCGGTTTCGGTCACTCAGCAAGGTGTCCGGGCTTCGTCAATAAATTATGCCCTGCCGGAAGCGATATCGCAAATCCATTTTTAGATTATGATGGTTCACATAAATATTGGCATCCACATTTTCACCGGATGTTATCATTACACGCCTAAAACTTTTGTCAGAGTGAACAGGTATTCCCGAACCGATGTGATCAATAATTTCGATTAGCAGGTTTTCATCGAAGCTGCCGATAAACAAACCTTTGAAAAGGGTAAAATTGAAAATCCTGCCCAGGGAAGAAACATTGACCATTTTTACTTCAGCATCGCCTATTTGTTTTTGCATAACAATGCTTTTATCCCCGTTTATCTTTTTTATGAATGATTCAACTTCAGAATGTGAACCGGTACCGGGCAATTCCAGAATATACTTGCATAGGACCCGGAATTTGTTTGGTTAACGGAAATGAAGTAGCTTGTGGTTTTTAGAACGGAGGACGCAAATGGATCTGTGCTCAAAACAGAGTCAAAATAAAGAATGTTTTTGTTAAGATTAGCAAATACCGGAATGTTTGACAGTTCATTTAGCAGTTCGTTTTCTTTGGTGAATTTTTTAAAAACTTTAAGCGGTGAATTTATTTCGGCAAAAACCAACGAATTAATTGTTACGGCATCCATAGCTTTTAATGCAGGATCCTTTAATGCCCGGTAATGCCGGTAGCCGAAAAATCCTGTCGCAATCAGCAATACTGAAATACCAATGATGATGATGGTTTTCCAAAAACCGGTCATTTTTTTTGTTTACAAAGTTTAATTCATTGAAGTTGTCAAAAGTTGAATGTTAAAAAGAACGAACGATACACAGAAATTGGATTTCAATAAGTTGTATCATTCGTTCAAAAACTTCATGTTGAACAAAAGTATAATAAAAAAGAGATTTGTCCACATTTAAAGTTCGGAAATTCGATGGACAATACCAAGGTTAAAGTATATCAAGTGGTAGAATCGATACTATATCGGCTAAAAACAGGATGCCAATGGAGGCAACTGCCCATGAAACAATTTTTCAGGGTAAAATACCATTGGCAGAGCGTTTATTATCACTTTCAGAAATGGTGCAAAGATGGTAGCTGGGAACAAGTTTGGAAGTATGTTCTGGAAAAGTACAAGGATTTGCTGGACATGTCAAGTGTTCAAACTTGATGGCACATACACCCACCAAAAGGGGCGGACAGGCAGTGGGCTACCAAGGCAGGAAAAAAGCAAGACCAGCAACATGCTTATCCTAACAGATAATCAGGGTATCCCATTGGCCTGTAGTGAAATTTGTTTCAGGAAACCATAATGATGCATATCAACGAGCAGTCCGTGGACAAAATGCTTCAAGACCTACGATCCTCAAACATAAGAACAGACTGGTTGTTCTTAAATGCCGATGCAGGGTTTGACGTAGAGACTTTGTGCTTTCTGTTACAGGAATGATATAATAGATAATATTGATAAAAATAAAAGAAACGGCTGTGAAAGTGAGCACCTTTTTGACAGTTTACTGTACAAATGCAGGTTTGTTGTGGAACGGACCAATGCATGGCTAGATGCTTTTAAAGCTATTTTGATCCGTTTTGAAACAAATAAAATTCATTGGAAAGGATTGAATTTATTAGCTTTTTGCGTTATTTTATTACGTCAACTTTAAACAACTTCATTACAAAATTAGCCCATAAACTACTGAAAGTGTCGAATAATGTCAGGATTAAGTTAACAAGTTGTTGTTAATTGGGATCGTTCATTATGGAGCAAAAAAAAACCGGGAGTTAACCCGGCGTTTCCTTTTCCTTTCCAAACTTTGGCTAATCTTCTTTCACCCCGCCACTAAGTTCGGGAATGTATTCGGATACTTCATCATAGGAAGAAACTACAACATCGCGGTATTCTTCGAAGAACTTCCATTTGGAACCTTCGCCATGCACCTCTTCATAGTCTTTCCAGAAGTTGTCTTCTTCATCAAAAAAGGCCCAGGTTTTAAAACCAAAAGAAATGGCTACATCCCGTCCGCTTCCTGATTGGAATTGTGAACGATAGACTTCAAAGTAGTTAGGGTAACTTTTTTGTTTATACACTTCCACTACTTTTTCGAGCAAAGCGGTGAATCGGTAACCGTCAAAAGGTGCAATATCGTAAACGGTCCATATTTCTTTTCCAGAAAAGGAACCGTCAGGCATATAGGAGACTTTATCATCCAGTTTCCAGTATTCGCCTTCTGAAATGTCCATCACATAGGGCATAACATTGTCGCGCCAGTCTTCCATATGATCAGAATCATCGGGGCGATGGTCAAGGTCGGAAAACTTACAGGGTCCCATTACCCAAACCCATTTGCCGGTATGGGGACCGGTCTGCGCCATCCAGATACTTGCTTTGTGGGGGTCTTCATTATGGAATTTTTTATTGTGGTTTGCCATGGCTTCACCCAGTTCTTTCAGTTTGTCATATTTGGGTTTGATGTACATCATCTCCCACATTTTGTAATCGCTTTCTTGTGCAATGCCCATAAATGCAAAAGCAAGAAGAGCGATAATAAGTGTTGTTGGTTTTTTCATTTTTTGTCTTATTTGATTGGTTATGTTAGTTTTTATTTCAAATAGATTTCTCTCATCATTTTGGAACCTTGAATATCCCTCATAGTAGAATAGCTGGAAACGGTTTTCTTAAATTCATCACCCATGGCATCAACTACTTTTTTCTCAACTTCGTCCATCTTTTTATCCCTTTCCGGATTGGGGTCCAATGAAGCCAGGTTTTCCATTTCAACCATCAACAAAAGGTCAAAATCATCCTCATTGGCTGCCTGCCCCGAAAGTATCTTATAGGAAACGATCAGCTTTTGCTTAACCATTTCATCCATCGAAGCTTTCCAGGTTTTGTTAAGGCCTTTGAGGTATTCATCACCCATATTGGCATGCAGTTTTACGAAGGTTAAATTCCATACTGTTCCTGACTCATAAGGTTTATCGGTTTGGGCATCAGTTTGTCCGGGAAGTATCACCAGGAGGAAGAAAATCATCGCAAAAATACTCATTGTCATCTTTTTCATTGTTTCTTAATTTTAGTTTTTTATTTAGAATGTTTCTAAACAAAAGTAGGCCAAATAGTATAGGGCATTAATTCTTTAACTAATAATTAACAAAATAAATGAGATTGAGCCGATAGCTAATTTACATGAGTATGTATGATCTTTCCATAGATCCACTATTTATAGGGGTGATTTTCGAATTATTTGCATACCCGTGGAAGTTGATATTATTGATTATAGCAACTGCTGTTTCTGAAATAGAGAAAGCTTTGATTGTGATAGCAAAAAATGGAAATATTATTATGGCTTTTTGCAAACCACAATAAACTCTTTCGAATCTTTGGTTAATTCATTTTCTTTGAAGTCGCCATGGATGGCCTCCAAAATTAATTCGGATTGATTGATAAGGTGTTCGATCTCATAACGAAAGAAATAGCGCATTTCTGTGTTCCATGTTTTTGAATGCTCTGTGTCGCCTTCCTTCCAAATAAATTTAAAAGCAACGTAGTTGATTTGTTTACTAATGTCTGTATGCATCGAGGTGAACCGAACCAGTTTTTTTCCAGGGGCATATTCGCCATCGAAATCTTTGACGTTATTTAATCCATCTGCAAGCATTTTAAAGTTGGGAACAAAAAGATCGAAAATAAAAGTGCCTCCGGGTTTCAAATGCCGGAAAACTGCATCAAGAGCCTCAAACTGCTGTTGTATTGTTGTTAAATGCATAAAAACACGGAAGGGTGCAACGATCAGATCGAAGGACCGGTGTAGCTCAAGTTTGCATAAATCCTGAACTTCTATACGGTGATGTTCACTTTTGGATAATTTGGATTGTAGAATATTTATCATCGATGGGCTGATATCAATACCATATATATCAGCCCCTTTGTCCAATGCTTCAATAAAAAAGCGCCCCGTCCCGACACCTACCTCAAGAACAGGCCCTTTGCATTCACGTATTTTTGTTAGAAAGTATTCACTATCCTCATCGCTTCTCACATGTTTATATATCACATCATAAAAGCGGGCGAAAAAACCGGGGTACTCTGAACCATGGCTCATCGAACGATAAATTTACCCGAAAGAAGCTCGTTGTTCAGCCTGGCTGTGCAAAAGTAAATTCCCAGATCAGGTGTTGAATTTGTCAATTGATTGAAATTCAGATCAACTGTATTAGACCCCGTGTGCTGACATGTGTGCATTGTGGAAGAGACAAGTTTCCCAAGCTGATCATAGATACGTATATTTACAATTCCGGATTCCTGAAGGTGAAGGTTAATAGAAATATTATCAACTGCCGGATTGGGGGAAATACTTAATTTGTTTGAATCCCGCTTTCGTCCTGTTTCAAAAACATTGGTATACACGGGCGGATAGCCAATGTTCAATACCACACCTTCAATTACAGTCAGGCCATATGGAATTTCATCAGGCAACAAATAAAATCCGTTGTATGAACCGTTCCACCCAAAATTCAGATGAAAATACCCTTCCTCGGTGTAGCCATCCACCACCACATTGTGTCCCATGGTCCACCCCGGGTCAACCACAGCAAGGTGCGCCGGCCTGGCATCCAGCATGTTTTGCGCTAATTTGGTATACAATGAAGTATCGCTATCGTCCATTAGCATAGCCTCCGAAAACCCAGAAGCGGATATGAGCATCATAAGCCTGGTCAACTCAAAAAGTACCCGAAACTCCGGAAGTGTAAACCTGGTGTATGCAATGCCACAGGCGAAATTTAGCGCTGCCTTCTCATTGTTTTTCAGGGAGGATTGGCTTAGCCAGCATCCAACGAGGGTGTCGAGGTATGCGTTGAGTTGCGAAAAATCGGGGAAATCCAATTCCTCAAAATCATCATCTATCCAGTAATTCCTGCCGGCATAAGAGTGGTAATAGTCGTCAATATCTGAAAAAACCGTTTCATTGATGGTTTCATAATAATTTACAATCTGTGCCATAGCCACTGCCGGACAACCTGCAATACTTCTTTGATTAGTAACCGGATCCATGGGGCAAAGTTGTTGTATGGCGCTCCCTGTCCCCAATTGGTCTGTATGAGTATACCGTCTTTTATAGCCGCCTCATTTTTAATAATATCCGGATTTGCTAAGGTGAGTTCTTCCCATTCCTTATTTCTTTCGAGTATAATTTCTGAGGGAATATTGGAGATGTTGTTTTTCTGAATGTCAGGTCAGCCAATAACATACTTTTCAAAGGGTTATTCTCTTCACCGGCTTGTGTAAAATTATTCTCAAATGAATAAGCAATTACGGGCGGAAGGTCTGTATCGGCTGATATAACAACATAGCCGCACGGTGAAAGCCCAAAGGTATAAAACAAAGGTTGGTTCTCCAGAAAGAATGATTTTTCGTTTTTGATCTGGAAATCTGAATTGTCAGCCAATTGAAAAATTTTATTTTCGGCCACTTGTCTTGCTGATTTAATATCCATGATTTCAGCAAAAAGAACGGAATGAAAGAGTAGCCCTGAAATCAGTAAAATTGTTAACGTCAAACGTTGCATGATTTTATAATTTATGGTTAGTGATACAAAAATAGAAAACAATCCTCGAAGTATTGACTTGTACTATATATTTAGAAAGACTCTAAATTTGCTTCGTCCCCGATTCAACAGAAATATTTTTTTTGCCATTAAGCATCGGAAACTACGAATCATTATGTTTATTACGGAAAATTAATTTTTCCATACTGTAACTTTTTGTCTTTCAGCATTTGTGACTATAAATTAACCATTTGTAAGATCAATTCTTAATTCAAATTTGGTGTGAATTACTTACTTTTGCGGAATACTTTTTAACAAATGGAATTAGATATTTATTCGGATGAGTACTTTATGCGCATGGCCCTGAAGGAAGCCCAAAATGCCTTTGATAAGGACGAGGTGCCGATAGGGGCAGTGATAGTCTGCAACAATATGGTAATTGCCAAAGCCCATAATTTATCCGAACGATTGAACGATTCCACAGCCCATGCTGAGATGCAGGCTTTCACTTCTGCCTCCAACTACCTGCGGTGCAAAAATTCTTGAGGATTGCACATTGTATGTCACGATTGAGCCCTGTGTGATGTGTGCCGGGGCATCTTACTGGTCGCGCATTGGAAGAATTGTTTATGGAGCAAAAGACGAGAAGAAAGGATATTCAAAGATCAAGGGTGATCTTTTGCATCCTAAAACGGAAATTATCTCCGGTGTTCTGGAAGAAGAGTGTGGTAGTTTATTGACGAGCTATTTTAAACAAAAACGATAAAACATAACCGGGATTGATCCGGGATAATACATTAAAATTAAATATCATGGAAGTATTTTTGAAGGAAAAAGAAAGTATTCGCTGAAGTAAATGGCCATATCATAAAAACTGACCAGGCCATCCGCTCTGGAGGTGATGGTGAATATCCCGAGCCTTTTACATTATTTCTGGCATCCCTAGCAACCTGTGCCGGTATCTATGTAAAAAGTTTTTGTGACCAACGGGGCATTCCGGCGGATAATATCCGTTTGACTCAGGCACAAAATTTTAACCCTATCAAGAAAATCATTGACCAGATTGAAATCAGCATCCATGTACCGCATGATTTTCCTGAGAAATACGAAAACGCAGTGATCAATACCGCCAGTCTGTGCGCTGTTAAAAGGCATTTGCGTGAGGATATGGAAGTGGAGGTTAAGGTGGTCCGAAGTTAAAAGATCTCATCCTTGTAAACCATACCCTAAAGGAGTTAAGGCGAGCGAAAAAAGATATTTCACAGGGATCATAACTTAAAATTAGTTGCTTAGCTATCAGGCATTCTCAAGTCATAACTGACCAAAGGCTTCCTGCAATCTTTTTAGATCAATGCTTCCAACTAACGAATCCATTCTAAAGTAAACATTGGTGAAATAAGGATCAAAGATTAATTCATTCATTCTTTTAAAAGGATTAAATTTGATTAATTATTGACGATATTTTATGAATGATTCGAGGAACTATGTAGGTAATTCGTGATAATTGAAACTTTAATAGGATACAATGAAAAATATTCGGATGCCTGGATTCGTATTGGAATTCATGAGTAAATATATCAAGGGCTTAAAGTGGAATAGATTACTTTTTAATAAGCCAATCGGGTATCAGATCATGAAAAAGATAGCCTCATTAATCGTTCTTGTATCGGTTCATTTATTTCTGACTGCACAATCAAATCCCGACTCCCTCTATACTCTATGGCAGGATTCGAACCAGCCCGACTCCATCAGGGTAAAAGCATATCACGATTATATCTATCAAGGATTTCTTTATACAAATCCGGATTCTGCCATTGTATTGGCCAACCAATTGATTAAATATGGCGACAATAAAAATTTTCCGAAAGCAAATGGTTTTGCTTATTCGTTGCAAGGCCTGGCAAACTTTGTACAAGGTAATTACACACAGGCGATAGAAGAAGGTGAAAAATCATTACGTATTTTTGAGGAGATTGAGGATAAGAAAGGAATTGCGGAAAGCCTGAACAACATAGGTAATGCCTATATAAATTCAAGCAATTTTGACCAGGCATTGGCTTACCAGGAAAAGTCTATAATTATCAGTGAAGAAATAGGGTATACCGAACAAATCGCCAGTAGCCTGAACAGTGTGGGAAATATCTATCTGGAACAGGGTAATTACGCTAAAGCGTTGGATTATTATAAGAGATCGGTGAAAATTTTTGAAGAAATCGGAGATTCCTTTGACTGGCAATGAATCATAACAATATTGGAATTATTTATTGTGATTTGGGCGATTCTCCAAGGGGATTAAAGCACTTCAAAAAGTCCTTAAGGATTCTGGAGGAAAAGGGTGATAACTATGGAATTGCATCCCTTCTGCTTAATATTGGGGATGTCTATTTTGAGCAAGGTGATTATCCTCAAACACGAGAAAACCTTGAAAAAGCAATTAAACTCTATGAAGAAATCGGGGATAAACATGGAGTTTCAATAAGTCTGAATAATATGGGCAATGTTTATTATTTAGAAGGTAATTACAACATTGCTATGGATCATTACCAGAAGGCATTAGCGATCAGGGAGGAAATTGGGGACAAGCAGGGAATTGCAGCCACTTGAACGATATAGGTGACGTATTTGAAAAAGAAAATAACTTTCCGTTAGCATTGGAATACCATGAGAGGGCCTTAGTGATCAGGAAGAAATCAGCGACAAGAGGGGATTGCTTCCAGTATGAACAGCATCGGACTGGATTATCTGAATCAAGGGAAGTATTCTAAATCACTGGAGTACTGTAAAAAAGGATACACCCTGGCAGAAGAAATAGGACTATTGATCCAGCAAAAGGATGCCTGCCAATGTTTATACGATACCTATAAAATAATAGGGAATGGCAGCAAAACATTAGAATACCTCGAAAAACTTCAAATTATTAATGACAACCTGAAGGCAGAAGAGACCGCTAAAACCCTTCAGCAAATGGAATTTGAAAAACAGGTGCTCCACGACAGCATAGCTACTGCACAAAGGGAACGTTTAGTAGCAGAGGCACATCAAAAAGAAGTTCAAAAAAAAGATAAAACACGAAACATTGCCATTGGCTCGGGGTTGTTTTTCTTGCTCATGGCATTTAGCTTTTTCTACAGATGGCGCTATGTAAAGAGGTCAAGGGCACTACTTCAGGTTGAAAAAGACAAATCAGAAAATTTGCTGCTTAACATTTTGCCGAAGGAGATCGCAGAAGAACTTAAACAAAAAGGGAGTGCCGAAGCTAGGAATTTTGAATCGACTTCAATTCTGTTTACCGATTTTAAAGGTTTTACAGCAGCTTCTGCAAATCTCAGTGCAGCCCAATTGGTTTCCGAGATTAATATTTGCTTCAAAGCTTTTGATCAGATTATTCGAAAGTACCAAATTGAAAAAATAAAAACCATTGGCGATGCTTATATGGCTGCAGGTGGTCTCCCTGTACCATCGGATGATTCAGTTAAGAAAACAGTCCTCGCAGCCCTGGAAATGCAGGATTTTATTATTAAACGAAAAGCCGCAAATGACCGTAAAAATGAGTTTGCTTTCGAAATGCGTGTTGGAATTCATACCGGTTCCGTTGTAGCGGGAATTGTGGGTGTAGAGAAATTCCAATACGACATTTGGGGAGATACAGTAAACACAGCCAGCCGAATGGAAAGCAGCGGTGAAACAGGGAAGGTAAACATCAGCCAAACAACCTATACCATCCTAAAAGACGATCCTGATTTTATTTTTGAAAGCAGGGGAAGAATTACGGTTAAAGGCAAGGGTGAGATGGAGATGTATTTTGTTGATAAAATCAAAAATGAATAATTTTCTTTGATTGGTACTGATGGTTTTTCATAGGAATAAGTTAAAATGGTCAGGAGTTAATCAAGATTTAAGATACGAGGTCAAAGAACCAATTACATAGTAACAAGTTGGCAGTAGGCAGTTGACAAAAACCCAATGGTAAAGGAATCTCTATGGGAGTGCTTTGAACCGGAGCGCATCACAGTTTGTAACTGTGAACATCAGACAATATAGTTTTCAGCTAAAAAATACGTTAGGCAATTTCTGCATTGTTTTTTTGATTGGTAGAGTGATCGGAAAGTAATTATATTTGCAAAATCTTAATAATAATGATGATAAACAATACACCCCTCTCCTGACATAAAACCCTGATGATGAAACTTGAAATAAATATCGGACTTATCAGGACCCAAATGGCTATAAATCAAATATACGAATGATCGTTCACTCAAAATATCAGATTAATATAAATCTGGCATGGTTTATATGCACAATTTTCTTATCAATTTCGCTTCTAAATACAACTTCTATTTCTCAGACACTGGACAGTATTTCGGATGAATTCGTAAAAGACTGTTCGCAACAAGACTTGGGTGATTTTATAAGAGGTGATAAAGAAAGAGAGAAAGCACCCCGCAAAACCATGTTGATGGTGCTTCCGAACGTATCCTCGAACCCGGTGAACGGTTTGCTTTTGGGTATAGCCGGTTCAAGCGGTTTCTATATGGGATCAAGCGAAACGACAAGGGTTTCTTCGATTGGATTTAATGCAGCTTACACCACCAAGAAACAGTTCCTTGCATTTGCCAAATCGAACATTTATACGAAGGGTGACCATTTCTTCCTTCAGGGCGACTGGCGGTACTTCATTTACAATGCACCTACCTGGGGATTGGGGACAAATGCGCCTGACTCAATTGAAACGCAGAACAGTATTGCATGGCAGGGGGCCGAAATCAAGGATGTTGAAGACGGCTATAAGTTGTCCTACAATTATGTGAAATGTGCATGAAATCCTGAATTATGAAATTGCTACCTATCAATATATCGGGGTTGGCTATCATCTTGATTACTTTTTTAGAATAAAGGATAATTCGTTAAGATTCGACACCATACCCAATCAGCTTACCCCACATTATCTGTACTCGAAAGTATATGACTTCGATAGCTCAAAATATCTCCTTTCAGGATTAAGCCTCAACCTTGTATACGATTCGCGCGATAACCTCATCAACTCATATACGGGTTATTATATCAATGTTAATTATCGGTTTAATCCGACATTTCTTGGAAGTAGCCAAAATTCTTCATCACTTTGGTTTGAGTTCAGAACCTATATTCCCCTTTCACAAAAAGTACAGCGGCACCTTGTGGCCTTCTGGCTGTTTGGGAATGTGAGGGTTACAGGGCGGCAGCCTTACCTGACTCTGATGGCAACGGGGGAGGATCAACGGGCACGTTCGGGGAGGGGATATATTGCCGGGCGATACAGGGGTGAAGACATGGTTTACGGTGAAGTGGAATACCGTTTTCCGATATCGCAATGTTCGAAAATACTGGGCGGAGTTGTATTTTTAAATTTCACCACCACTTCAAACCAAACCCGTGATGTGGGATTGTTCAGTTATATAAGGCCGGGCGGCGGCGTGGGGCTTCGCCTGATGCTCAATAAAAATTTCAGAACCAATATCACGCTTGATTTCGGACTCGGCTATAAATCACAGGGTTTTTATTTTTCAGGGACAGAGACTTTTTGAGCCGGTTTCACAAAAAGCTTATATCCTTTGAAGAAACCTGTGTGTGAACAATTCCATTTTCCAATAAAAATACTTATTGTGGATAGTGTTGGCCAAACAGCCGAAAGTTTGTGGCAGCAATACAACCATCCCATTGCAGTAACTGATAACCGAATAATTGATCCTAAATTAACTTTTTTAAAAACCAATCCTGTATAAGCCGGAAATGTAATTGAAGCCCACGAATATAAATGGAGCGATGCAATTGACTATGCTGATGGTAAGGGCCTTGTTGAGGTTGCCAGGTTAGGGTGGTTTGGCTGCAGGTTACAACATGCGGCAGATGGGTGGAAAAGCTGTCCGGTTTAAAAAAGAATGAATTTATCTGTTCTTTGGCCTAATACTTCTCCAGTTAATGTATGAAAACCATTTAAACAAAATGACAGCTCCAAGTTCATTTGGGTTCGAAAAATCAGGATTTGCAGTACCCGATTAAAAGGCTGAAAGATTTAATCAAACCATAATAAATTCGTGAAAGAAAATGCTGCTAAACGCAATAAAAACATAAGGCAGAAAGTGTTAAACATGGACGAAAAGACAAGCCAGATATGCAAGAGACCGCAGGTAACTAATCTTTCATGCCTGCGGAAATTCCCTAATCGCGAATGTTTTTATCTACTGATTATCTTATTCTTAATAAGAATGTAAAATCAATGCTTGAACATAATATGTTGCTGCTCCTGCCAGATAGCCAATGAGTGCAAGTAAACTTATTTTCTTAAGGTACCAGATAAAGTCAATCTTTTCCATACCCATTGCTGCTACTCCTGCAGCTGACCCAATGATTAAAATACTTCCACCTGTTCCGGCACAATAAGCCAGGAATTCCCAAAAAATCCCATCAACCATAAAGTGGGCCATGTAACCTGTTGATCCCATTGGTGCTATATCATACATCCCCATCGCTCCGGCTACTAAAGGTACGTTATCAACAATAGCTGATAACAATCCAATAATTAAATTGATTGCATATATGTTATGGAGATGCTCATCCAGATAAGAAGCTAATAATCCCAAATGTCCGGCAGATTGCAAACCTGCTACGGCAGTTAAAATTCCAAGGAAGAAAAAGATCGTCGGAACATCCACTTTCTGCAAAACTCCAATAATTGTGAGTTTCCTTTTATCTTGCAAAGGCTTGCTTTTGTGCATAATTTCTGTAGTTACCCAAAGAACACCTAACCTGAATAACATACCCATATAGGAGGTAAGTGAGTTAACGTTTTAAATACGGGTACAAATAGCAGCGCTCCAACACCCATAGAAAGCATCAATTTCCATCTCAAATGGTGTCGTGAATTCTTATTCTTCATTTTTATTGATTTGAGGCCTCTTTACATTGCCCTTCATCGTAAAGCTTAGTATGATCAATGGAATGATCATGGTAACCATACTCGGAATAAATACCATCGCAATTATATTGACAGTTGTAACCTGTCCTCCAATCCAAAGCATAATGGTTGTTACGTCTCCAATGGGTGACCATGCTCCACCTGCATTGGCAGCCAACACAACCATACTGGCAAAAAACCAGCGTGTTTTCTGATCGTCTATTAATTTTCGTAATAAAGCAACAAGAACAATAGTTGTGGTAAGGTTATCAAGTGCCGCTGACATAAAAAAAGTAAGGAAGCTTAAAATCCAGAGTAATTTTATTTTGCTGGTGGTTCTGATCTTGTCAGTTATCAGTTTAAACCCCTGGTGCTGATCTACCGTCTCTACTATCGTCATGGCTCCAAGCAGAAAGAAGAGAATGGTAGAAATTTCAGCAAGATGCTCTAAAATTGAAAATTGCGTAATAAAATGGATCATTCCAATGGGGTTATTTTCTTCAGGCCCATGAGTATGTAAATAATGCTCCCATGATTTACTGATATGTTCTCCTGCATCATTAACCATGGAGAGAATATCTGATCTGCCAATAAAAAATATCACCCACATAATCACTCCTAACAATATAGCAGAAGCAGCTTTATCAATTTTGAGGGGATGTTCAAGGGCTATCGCTGTATAACCCAGAATAAAAATAACTACCATTAAAATAAACATAACACTTACTCGTTTAAGGGGTTGATAATAGGCTGCAAAAGTATATTTTTTTTAATACAAAAAACAAAATCATATTTTAATTATTCTATATGTTGATAAATGCAAGAAAAAGGTTTGATATAAATCAGTTTTATTCTGATCTAAGTCATGCTAATAACAATTCACAAATAGTATTAACAAAATCCTGTTAACAATTCGGATACTAGAAATTTACCCTGACACAGTATTACAGTAATTTTACGATTCATAAAACTAATGGAGTTATGTTGACAGCATTCATTTTGCAAATTACCAAAGCAGGACAAGCCGTTGCAGATACAGCAAATGTACTATTGAACGAGGCGGGAAACCCAACAGAAATTAAAATGTCGTTGTGGGAATTGGCCCAGATGGGAGGTTGGATCCTCGCTATTCTGGCTTTGTTCTCGATTGCAGCGGTGTATATTTTTATCGAACGGTTTTTAGCCATCAACAAAGCCTCAAAGGATGAGCCCAATTTTATGAACAATATCAGGGATTTTATTCATGATGGAAGGATTGATTCTGCAATGGTATTGTGTAAAAATAATAGTTCACCCATCGCCCGGATGATTGAAAAGGGATTGTCAAGGATTGGCAAACCGCTGAATGATATTAATGCTGCCATTGAAAATGTTGGCAAACTTGAGGTTTCAAGGCTGGAAAAAAACATTGCAGCACTGGCTACAATTTCCGGGGCTGGTCCCATGCTTGGTTTTTTGGGAACTGTTATCGGGATGATCCGTGCATTTTACGATATGTCAATGGCCGGAAACAATATTGATATTGCTCTACTATCAACGGGTATTTACCAGGCAATGGTTACTACAGTTGCTGGTTTGATTGTCGGTATTGTTGCATATGTATGTTATAATGTATTGGTTGCCCGGGTTGAAAAGCTCGTTTTCTTGTTGGAGGCAAGGGCAACAGAGTTTATGGATGTTTTATACGAACCGGCAAAGTAAAAATCGTTTTTTGATTTAAATCAACAAGATATATTATGGCTATTCAAACCAGAAATAAAAGAAAAATAGACTTTAATATGGCTTCCATGTCGGATCTGGTTTTTTTGCTGCTGATCTTTTTTATGCTGACTTCTACCCTGGTCGCGCCAAATGCCATCAAATTATTATTGCCGCAAAGCAATAGCCGGACCATTGAGCAGCCACCGAAAATAATCATATCAATCAATCAAAACCTGGACTATTTTTTGCAAGGAGTCCAGATTGATGAACAGTCTCTTGAGCCTAAGTTGGTGGAACTGCTTTCTGGCCGCGAAAGTGCCTCCCTGCGCCTGGAAGCGGATAAAGATATACCCGTTCAGTATGTAGTGAATGTAATAGATGTGGTAAATTCAGTAAATAAAATTTACAATACAAAACACAAGGTCATTATGGCAACCAGCCCCAAAAGGTAGTTTAACCATGTTGATGGATAAAAATAAATATAAGGGAATAATAGGAACTGTATTGTTTCATACAGCAATACTATTGTTGCTTTTGTTTCTTGGGTTTTCTACACCTTTACCCTTGCCGGGCGAAGAAGGTGTTGAGGTTAATCTAGGCACGAATCTGGAAGGGAGCGGAACAGTTCAACCTGAAAAGCCTGTTATCGAAAGAAAAACCCCGCCACCACCAAAGCCCCAGCCAGAGGAAGTTAAAGAAGAAATTGCAACACAGGATATTGAACCGGCACCTTCGATAAAAGAAACAGAAACGGAAAAGCCTGTTGAAAAGGTGATTGAAGAAACCAAGCAAAAAGAAATTGTGAAGGAAGAACCGAAGGTTAATCCCAATGCTTTGTACAAAGGGAAAAGCAAAGAGGCCAAAGTAGAGGGAGAGGGGATAACTGATAACGAGGGTGACCAGGGCAAGCCAACAGGATCAGCCGATTCTAAAAATTATATTGGTACCGGAGGATTCGGAAATGGCCCTTCGGCAAGTTTATCGGGAAGGGTACCTACTTTTTTACCCTCGCCTTCCAAAAATTTTCAGGAGAATGGAACAGTCGTTGTTCAGATTACCGTTGATAAATACGGAAAGGTTGTAACTGCCATTGCCATTGATAAAGGGTCAAACACTACAAATTCAGGTTTGCGTAGGCTTGCCGAAGAAGCGGCTAAAAAAGCTGTTTTCAATGCCAATATGAGTGCAGCTGAGATTCAGAGAGGTACCATCACTTATCATTTTGTCGTAAAAAATTAAATGAATTACCAGCAAACCCTCGATTATTTATTCAGCCAGCTTCCAATTTATCAGAGGATCGGGGCTGCTGCCTATAAAAAGGACCTGAAAAACACCCTTGCGTTATGTAAGATTCTTGGTAATCCGGAGAAGAAATTTAATTCTGTTCACATTGCCGGCACAAATGGAAAGGGTTCTGTTTCTCATATGGTTGCTTCTGTCCTTCAATCGGCCGGTTATAAAACAGGGCTTTATACTTCTCCTCATCTGAAAGATTTCAGGAACGGATAAGAATAAACGGAGAAATGATTCCGAACAGGCTGTGGTTGATTTTGATTCCAATAGCTTGGCATTTAAAGATATTACTCCTTCATTTTTTGAGTATACTTTTGGAATGGCTGTTTCCTATTTTGCTGAAAACAAGGTTGATATTGCTGTTATCGAAACAGGGATGGGTGGAAGGCTTGATTCAACAAATGTTGTTAATTCCATACTTTCGGTAATCACTAATATTGGGTTTGATCATACAGCATTGCTTGGAAATACGCTTGAAAAGATTGCCACAGAAAAAGCGGGGATTATCAAGTCAGGGATTCCGTAATTATTGGTGAGTCACAAGATGGAACAAACTTTGTGTTTCCAATCAAAAAGCAGTGAAATGAAGGCTGACTTGATTTTCGCGGATACGGGAATTGAGTTAAAAAGATTTCCAGTCATCCTGAAAAAATGGGAATGTTGCTGACTGTAAAGAAAAATGGGCATTGAATTGGTCAGCAATGTTTTTTGTCCCCTTTCGGGAAATTATCAGGCTTAAAATATTGCGACTGTTTTCTCTATCATTGAATCGCTTCCAGGCAAGGGATGAATATTTCCAACAGGGATATTTATAATGGTTTTTGAGAATGTAATTGCAGCTACCGGGATCCTTGGGCGTTGGCAAATTTTGGGTTCAAACCCGCTGACCATATGCGACACCGGACATAATGCTGATGGAATAAAGGAAGTTGTCAATCATTTGAATACTCTGGAGTACTCAAAATTGCACTTTGTTTTAGGAGTTGTAAATGATAAGAGAGATTTGGCAACATTTTATCACTGTTGCCGGGGATGCACTATATTACTTTTGCAAAGCGGACATACCAAGAGGCATGGATCCGGAATTGTTAAAAAAGATGGCGATTGCCCATGGCCTTACAGGCGGTTCTTTTCCAACTGTACAAAAGGCATACAAAGAAGCAAAAGAGAAAGCCTCCGCCGATGATCTTGTCTTCATTGGAGGCAGTACGTTTGTAGTTGCTGAAGTTGTTTAGATTCCGGGCCTACTGGTTTTGTGTGTTATTTTCGGGAACTGTCATTGTGAATGAAACCGGAAATCTCATCCACACTTCAACAGGATTTCCTGGTATTTTCCCGGCTTAAATTTCAAACTCTTAACTGCTTCAATCGCAGCTTCATCAAGACCTTCTACACTTTTTGTCAAATGGTATTCTTTTACGGTTCCGTCTACACCAACCAGTATACTAAATACCACAGTTCCTTCAATTTTATTGGCTTTTGCATCCTCCGGATAAGCGATCGTAATATTTGAACGTAACTTGGGTGGTGTATCAAAGGGTGTAAAGTTACTTTGAACCTCTTCTTCCTTTACTTGCATTACAACAGACAATGGAACAAATCCCCACTCGTCCTTATACTTTATGGCCCAGGACCCTTCGTGTGCATAAAACTTATAAGTCTTTATCCTGGAACCTTGCGGAATAATTATTCCAGAAGATTCAGAATCAATAGATGGTCCTTTGGTCATCTCTACATCATTGAGTACTTTTGCACTTTTATAATTGTATTTATCTATCCCATTGGATTCAATAAAATTGGTTTCCATGACTGCCTTGTCATCAACTGCCTTTAATTGCTCCAATACCTGGGTTGAGTTTACCCCATCATCAACCAATTGGGGTTCTTCGGTCTGCGCTCCTGCTACTGAGACTGAAATAAGTAAAGCTGAAACCCAAAAAAGTTTCAACGTATAACTAAGCTGTTTTGAGGCTAATTTTAAGTTCATGTCTATACTGATTTACAATTCTATTTTTTTAACCAATACGGATTATAAAGTAATGGGTTTCAAAAAAGCGAAAATAATTGTTGCAAAGGCAATTGGGAAAAGCACTCTTTTCACAAATCAATTTCCGTAGAAGTGCATTTATGATGCTATTTAAAAGCAGTTCCACTTAAAAAAGATACGACAGTAGGATGCAGGATAAGAATAAAGAAAAAGAAAAGTAAATATGAAGGAGTTTTTAGCCTCCGCTAATTAAATGAATGATGGAAACACTATCACCTTCTTTTATAATAGCTGTATCACGGTCATTGCTTTTAATAAGGTTGCCGTTTATTTTGGTGACCAATAGACTGAACGTAAAATTCTTAATTTTAATCAATTCCTGAATGGTTAATGTTTCTGCTTCAATAATTTCGGGGCGGTTGTTCAATATAATGTTCATTCGTTTCCATGTTTATTAAGAAGTATTTCAAGAGCCGTGTTGGCCTGCATATTTGCAACTATCCCAACCCGGGGGGCAAGTGGTGGATTTTCTTCGCTTATCTCCGATTTTTCATCACCACAAACGTAGAGATTCCCATCTTGTCTGTATTTAATCGAATTATTATCACCCCATCCGGCCATACCTGTGCCTATTACCAAGGGATATCAGGCATATGATCAGCAACAGTTTCGATAATCATTTGTTTGGTTAATGCATCATCAAAGGCTTCTATTATTACATCGCAATTACAAAAAATCCTGACAATGTCCTCTGATTTTAATTTGATGGCATGAGGCTCAACCTTTACCATTCTATTAATATAGTAAAGGGTATCTTGCAAGGCGAACACCTTTTTCTGACCCAATTGTTCCTGAAAATAGTATTGCCGGTTCAAGTTGCTACTTGTGATTTTATCGAAATCTGCAATAATCAACTTTCCTATACCTACACGGGCAAGTGCTACAGCACAATTTGAACCCAGTCCTCCAGCCCCGGCAATTCCTATGGTACGCTTTCGAAGTATTTTTTTAATTTCCTTAAAGTTCATAATCTGACCTTCCTTCCGTATTTCTGAAAATGCCTGGTGCCATTCCCTTGTTCAATAGAATTCAATACCCTGATATCGTTTTTTCTAAAAGTAGTCCCAAAAATACTCTTTATATTTTTATATTTCAATATATCAGTATGTAAAATTGAAGAAGGCCCTAAAAGAAAAATATCACATTGATCACTTGTCTGCTTGCTAAGGTTCGTAAATGTATTATTAACTATTGTAGTTGCACTTAATAAAACGGCATCAGCATTATGAATGCTTTCTTGTTTATAAATGGTTGGGGTAATCTCTGCATTTTGATGGGTCAAATCAAAAATTTTCAATTCAAGTGATGCCTGTTTGAATTTCTCAACAACCGGTTTGAAATAACCGATCATTACAATGTTGTTGTATCTGCTGAAATCAATTGTATCGAAAATATCAGCACTTACTGAAAATTCACATTCATTGTTTACAAGCGCATTCATGTAAGCATTGTATAAAATCCGATGCGAAATATTGGTTAGATCAAGTTTAAAGTACCCATTGAAATTTATATCTATTGCTTTCCCCAGATTAGCACAAACTCCAATGTTCCCATTATTTAGCATGACTGAAGTGTATTTCTCACCCGTCACAAATTTGCTGATACAGTTTTCATCGAATGAATATTTCTGATAAAAGGATTGTAAGGGTTCTGTCATTTTTAATTCTGTATATGGTAAATCCAAAATCATAGAATGCTTTACAAAGTTGGCCAATAGAAATATTTAAAATCGTTCTAAATTTGTTGGCGAAATTAGTAAATCCATCAGTCAGTTTCCTCAGAACCTTTTATTATTTAATAAATTACAAATTAACTTATTCTGTTTCAAGCGATATGCACCAACCTGCATATTGTGTTTTTTTCACAATTAAATTTGAAAATGATTTATAAAAATTAATTTTGTGAATTCATTAACGATTAAAATTACAATCTAAAAAATATACTTATGGCTGATATAGCGGAAATGAAAAAGGCACACAACGTTTTGAAAACATGGAACTACAATTGGGTAGCTCTGGATAAAGGATATACTGACAAACTACTTTATATCAACCTGTCGGATAATGATGTAAAAGAAAAAGATGCCCCACCTGAAATGAAGGAAAAATTTATTGGAGGAAAAGGGTATGGATTGCGTCTTTTATGGGATGCTACAAAACCAACTACCAAATGGAATGATCCCGAAAATGAGATCAATATTGCTTCGGGCCCTGTGGGTGGGATCACACAATATTCAGGAACAGGAAAATCCATTTGTGTTTCTATTTCGCCGCAAACCGATATTCCGATCGATAGCAATGTAGGTGGCCACTTTGGCCCCTTTCTGAAGTTTGCCGGATTTGATGCGCTCGAGATTCAAGGAAAAGCAGAGAGAGATGTTATCATATTCATTGATGGCGTAAACCACAAAGTTGAAATATATGAAGCTCCTGTCGAACCCATCGACAGCCATGTTCTGGCCGAAGTATTACACGAAATGTATTCGGATGACGAGAAGGACAGAAAGAATGTTGCTGTTGTTTCTGCCGGAACTGCTGCTGATCATTCTTTGATAGGTATGCTGAATTTTAGCTTTTTCGATCCCAAACGCAAACTGGTTCGATTGAAACAAGCCGGTAGGGGTGGTATTGGAACTGTATTCCGCGACAAAAAGATCAAGGCCATCGTAGCCAAAATTCCCGGAGTTAAAGGAAATTTGAATAATGTCGTTGACTTGCCCGCCATTATGGAACGTGGAAAGAGGTTCAATAAAGAGATGCGTGATTTGGATGACTCACAATGCCAGATGCGTGCTATTGGTACAGCTCACCTTACCAATATTATGAATGATTATGATCTGCTTCCGGTGAATAATTTTAAATATGGAAGTCACGAGGATGCCATTAAAATTCACGCCAATGAATGGAAAGCGAGATTTACACAAGGTGTTCCCGATGGTTGCTGGATCGGTTGTAACATGTCATGTGCCAAGGGTGTTGATAATTATGAATTAAGAACCGGCCCGTATGCGGGTGATAAGGTTATTGTTGATGGGCCTGAGTACGAATCAACCTCGTCATTGGGTTCGATCATGGGTATTTTTAATCCTGATTTTACCATCGAGACCAACTTCTATTGCGATACTTATGGTATTTGTACCATTACTTTTGGAACCATTATGGGATTCATTATGGAATGTTACGAGAATGGGATTTTGAATGAAGAGAGAACAGGTGGATTGAAATTGAATTTTGGCAATGCGGATGCAGCTATGGAACTTTTGCACCAGCTTGGCAGGGGCGAAGGATTTGGTAAAATTGCCGGATTGGGTATTCGTAAACTAAAGCAATATTTTGCTGAACAGGGGTGGGGTGACCCCAAATTTATGCAGGATATTGGGATGGAAAACAAAGGACTTGAATATTCACAGTATGTATCCAAG
>JAWKKM010000015.1:0-134742 GCA_041393255.1 Bacteroidales bacterium
CACGTAATGGCAAGAGTATGTATAATATCATGGTTAATACCAGAGGTCGTTGTCCGGTTCCATGAAATGGGTTCGCCAGGCCCTTCCAGTGTCATTTCCGACCAGTCACCGGTTCCTTTTGCATCCCTCATGAGATAAAGTAAACTTCCAGCTCCAAAGTCATGCGAAACAACAAGCTCCCCATTTTCCCCATAAGGTGCATAGGAAGGCCACCCGGTCCTGATCGTTTCAATCCTTTCCTGGGGTTGCTCACCCCATGCATTTCCGTCAAAATAATTGTAACCGGTTCCCCTGTCGGCAAAGTTCGGGTCATCAAAACCCATGGTCCATACGGCACCCATGGTTCCGTCATCATATACGTGAAAACGGTTCTGAGGGCTGGTATTGGTTTGTAAGTCATAGCGGGTCATCCCAATAACTTCTTCTTCGGGGACAAAGTCAGCTTTGTAGGAAGGAAGCACAGGCAATTGGGTAACCACCGTTGAGTGTTGCGAAGGATGCACACGCTTTACAGCATAATCCCTCATTTGCTTCGATGGGGTTGCCCGTTGCGAATAACCGGCAAAAACAAAGCAAAGAATCATTGAGAGTAGGAATAACTTTTTCATACGTTTAAATTTTGATTTTTAAATTATTTCGAATTACAATATTATTTTCAGCCAAAATTACAAAATATTCGCAATTGTTCAAGGGGAAAAGAATTTATAGCGTACCCGACAAATTGCAATCGTGTTGGATTTCCCCAATCTGCTGCAAATTTGTAACTTGTGACCCAACGATCTGCTTAAAGCATTGATAATACGATTTTCAAAAATTCATTTATCTTTGACCTAACCTCCTGAGGCCACATTTTGCTATACGATAGTAACACATACAATTACCGGTATTTCCTGAAGGACCACCTGGGCAATACTCGTATTACCTTTACTGAAACCGGCGAAGTGATCCAGGAAGACAGTTACTACCCCTTTGGTATGAGCATGAACGGATTATGCTATCAGAACGGGCTTGACTTTGAAAATAAATACTTATACAACGGCAAGGAATTACAGGATGAGTTTGGGCTGGGGTGGTATGATTATGGGGCGCGTTTCTACGACCCAGCTTTAGGGCGTTGGCATGTGCCTGACCCAAGAGCAGAGAAGTACGAATCATGGAGTCCGTACAATTATGCCTTAAACAATCCACTTTATTTCATTGATCCCGATGGGGATACGGTTAAAACTGCAGGAGCAGCAGAACAAGCAGCATATAATGATTATAAAAAAGAAGTAAATAATCAGGCTACTTATTATCAAGGAAAGGTTACGAAAAATCAAAACCAAACTTCATAATGCAAAAACAGATGTTGGACGTTTCTTTGCAAAAGTTGGACTTAATGTTGCACAAAGTAGTCTTTCAACTCATCAAGGAATACAGGCCGAAATTAGTACTATGGAGAGTTCCTCCACTGTTTTTATGGTGCGGATGGGGTCAAAAATAGCCGCTCCATTGCCGAGCGGAAGTGGCAGAAGTAATAAATATCCAATACAGCTACAAATCAAGTTGATATAAACATTGGTAGTTCCTCAATGTTCTCCACCAGACAAATTGTTGCACATTTTGTCTTTAAACATGGCCATCAGAATTTATGAAGATTTGGATTTTAATTCAACAGGTTTAGGCGGTGGGCTCTTTATGACCAATCAGATGAAGTAGCAGCATTTGAGAGGACAAATCTTTTTGGAACATCGGTTGATATACCAAGTACTATTAGTAATTCTTATGGAACGCTTGATAAAGGGCCAAAATCATTCCATTTATTAACTCCATTACAACAAACCCAATACCAGACACTAAAGGCGAAGGGTCGGTATCATTAATTTATAAAATGAGAATTATGAAAATTGGTTTTAATTATCTGATAGTACTGTTAGCTCTTTGTATTATTCATAGTTGTAGCGTTTTACATGAAGTAAATGATGTCGCAGGAAATTATAGCAATAAATGGTACAACACGCAGCATGAGTTAAAATTGTACACAGACAATAACTTTGTTTTCTTCATAAAGGAAGGTTTGCTACTCGATACAATTAAAGGTACATGGAGTGCAGAAGGTAAACAGCTTTTGCTAAAGGCAGATTATATACAATCCTACTACAAAGCATATAAATGTGATACTTGTAAAAATATCTTTTTAGAAGTATATGACAGCCATAATAAGGAAAAACTAATGGCGTACTATAAAGCTTATGAAAAAGGAACTGTAAGAAGTGGAGGAAATACAGACCAGTCAATTAAGTTGCCTAATAATATTGATAGTGTTCATGTAGAAACACTTGGCTACAACTCTTTAAGTCTTGAAATTGATAAGAATCAAAAAAGAATAGAAGTATTTCTTTCTGAGCCAGAAAGCAACCTCTTAAAAAACAAATTTTATATTAAGAAAAATAAGATAAATGTTGCTAATGGACTTGTTTTGGAAAAACAATAAAATTAATATTCATAAATAGAACCCGGCAAGTCCGGGTTTTTGTTTTATAACAATCCAGCCAACCTGAGCAAATTGTCCAGTTCCTTATCCGAAATACTTTCCTTATCGCCTTTATCGTAGATGGAAAGCAGGAAAACCGATTCAGCAACAATAATAACACAGGAAATTACACGGCTGCCACCGCTTTTGCCTTTGCCTTTAGAAGTAATGGCCATGCGGATTTTATAACAATCCTTGCCAAGTGGCTGCCCTTGCTTGGGTTCTTCTTTTAACGAATCCACCAAAGCCTTATAATCCACCTTTACCGAAGGGTATTTCTGGAAAGTTTTTTTTCAGTTCCTTGTCGAAAATCGGTGTAAACATTAAAGCCTCATCGTACAGTTGGTCAGCAGTTTTTAACTTGATTTCCTTTTATGCTGCCCACCTGTTCCAGTGAGTTTTTAGTCCCTTCCACGAACTCTTTGTTGATTTTTGAGCCAACTTAGCTTCCGACACCTTCCTTTAACAAAACCAAGGCTCTTTACCAGTTCCATAAAGAACGGGTATTTGTTGTCCGGTACGTTTAAACTACTTGTTTCATAATCCTGTTATTTTGTGGCAAACGCCTGTTTTGTTTTAAAATTTTGTATATAGGTGTCAATTACATTAAACAACACCGATTTAGTATTGCTATTCATTTTCTGATACTTTCTTTATCCTGTCAATGGTATCCCATTGCAAGACGAATACTCACTCCTGCCTAAGAGAAAGTCAATAACTGTAACCCCGAATGCTTTGGCTATTTTTTAAGGCCATCTCAAGAGACGGTGAATTTTCGTTACGTTCGTATTTTCCGATTATCTCCCTTGATGCGCTAATTTGTTCTGCAAGGTCGCCCTGCGACCAGCCTTTCTCTTTCCTGAGTAAAGATATTTTGCTTCCGATGTTTAACATGTTCCTCTAATAAGTAAGTATTTACATTGATTTTACAAAACAAGAGAAATAAGCAGCATATTATAAAAAGCAAGTTGTTTTTTGTTTAATTGAAAACAAGTTATAGATTTATGCAAATATTACAGATTGCAAAAAATAAAAATATTTTTCAACCAATGGAAATAAGGGACATAAAATCACACCTAAGCATATTAACAGTGCTAAGCAGCTATAACCTTAAACCCAATAAAAACAATATGCCCCACATCCCGTCCTCTTTTGCACCAAAGGAGTGCCTATGGCGCAAACGAGGACGCATCATCAAACAGCATTTGTAATGCGAATTTTAACAAATCGTAATCCCTTTGCCAATTACCACGATAAATTTAACATCAGTGATCAACCCAAACCACCGCGAGTGTTCCAGCCCGGCCATGTGTACAAGCATCACCCGTGCCTTTATAGAATAATTGAGCATTTTCCCTAAAATAGGTTTATCTTTGACATGTAGGTCCAAGGCAAACCAATGCACAACGAAAACGGTACATACGATTATCACAATTTCCTGAAAGGCCACCTGGGAAACACCCGTATTTCCTTTTACCGGTTCGGTTCAGGGAAGGGACATGAAATGGATAAAAAGAAGAATAAATGTTAAAGAAAACTACATCACATATTTTATTTCTGTTGGTTTTGTGCTTAGCTATAAGCTATAATTCATTTGGACAGGAGAATATTGTAAATGACAGCTTACAGGGTAATAGAAAAAAGGAGAGGGAAAATAAAGTGGCCAAAGAAGCATTCAATCTCAAACCTCGATTCCGAATAAATACAAGTGGGGTTTATTCTTTCCCCGATACTTATATTCGGTTTGACAGACCCGATAATATTCTGGGTTCTAAAATCAGCCTGGAAGATAACCTGGGGCTTGCTGATTCTAAATCCTTTGCTACATCATCATTGATATACAGGATTACACGAAGCAGTGGAATATATGCCTCATATTATGGTTTAAATCGAAATGCTGCCTGTGTGGCCGAAAAGGATATGCCTTACCTGGATGGATGGATTTCAGGAGGGGAAGAAATAAATACATATTTTTATTCGCAGGTTTTGAGTTTGGGATATTTGTATTCCATACTTCCCGATCACGATGCATTTCTGGGAGCTTATATAAGCGTTTATTTTCTGACGATGCGAACAGGAGTCAATTCTCATCAGAGTATGTTGGATGAAGATATTGAACTCATTGCACCATTGCCCAATGTTGGACTTATATTGGATTTCAGGATTTATAAATGGTTTGGGCTTTATGCCAACATGGGTGCGTTTGGTATTAATTCAGACCCCTTTAGCGGGAAGTTGTATAACTTCAATTTGGACCTTACCTTTACCGCGACCCGTTGGTTGGAATTTTCAGGGGATATAGCACATTCAATGTTCAGGTTAATTACCCGGAGCAAAATTATAATATTGAGATTGGTTATAACTTTCGCGGCCCGGCATTAGGGGCCTTTTTCAAATTTTGAACAATACCCCGGCACCCTGATGTTTACAACTTCATCGAGCAAAGACTCTTTCGTTTTCAAATCGCATGAAACTCCATTTGCAATTAATTGGCAAATTCGCGGCAATCCTTTTCAGTATCCCCCAAAACATCGAATATACTCTCAATTGGATGTAAAAATCCAAAACATGTTTATTGGATACCACATATTAATTTATCTTTGTTGAATAATTATCATTCACGATCATAAAAAAAGATGAGTTGGGAAAAATATATTCCAAAAGAGATAGCAGAGCGATATGAGATACATGATTATAAACATGCAGCGACAATCCTTGCTAAGGAATTCCCTGTTGAATTTAAAGAGATTTGTGCATCTTTATTAAGTTTTAAGTTTTCAAAAAATGACATTTTAGTAGGTGGAGGAAACGAAAGTAATATTCCAAAAATATTCTCAGGCCATTAGGCTGGCAAGATAAAAATTTAGAAGCAGAATTAAATGTATTTGAAATTAAGGGAAAATCCGGCAGAGAACTAAAAAGTTCTATACATCATGGCTCTCATAAGGTTGATTATATAAAAGGTAGAATTGCATTTGATTTGGAATGGAATAGTAAGGATCAAACATTTGATAGAGACCTATATGCCTTTAGGGCATTTTTTGAGTATGATGCAATAAGCCTCGGAATACTTGTTACAAGAAGTAATGAGCTTGATCCTTTATTTAAGGAACTGGGAATAAAACCAAAATATGGAACGAGTACAACTCATATGGGCAAACTAATACCTCGTTTGATAGCGGGTAGAAATGGTGGATGCCCTGTTATCGTATTTGGAATAACTACAAAACTGCTAGTTGACGAATGATTTCTAATTCCAAAATATCACAAGACTTTATAAATTTTGTCCAGGACAGAAAATTTTCGACGATTCTTGCCGATCCTCCTTGGCAGTTTCAGAATAGAACTGGGAAAATGGCACCTGAGCACAAACGTCTTTCCCGCTATCCTACATTAAAACTTGAAGAAATCAAAAGTATTCCTGTAGAATCCACTTTAAATGATACTGCACATTTATATTTATGGGTTCCCAATGCACTACTGGCCGAGGGCCTTGAAGTCTTAAGCGCATGGGGGTTTACTTACAAAACTAATCTTATTTGGTATAAAATAAGAAAAGATGGGGGGCCGGATAGAAGAGGAGTTGGTTTCTATTTCAGAAATGTATCCGAGATCATTCTCTTCGGAGTAAGAGGTAAAAATCCAAGAACTTTGCAACCCGGAAGAACTCAGGAAAATATTATTGTAAAACAAAAAAGGGAACATAGCCGGAAACCAGATGAACAATATAATCTTATTGAATCTTGTAGTTGGGGGCCATTCCTTGAAATGTTTGCCAGAGGCAATAGGAAAGGGTGGTATTGTTGGGGAAACCAGGCTGATGATTATTACCCCGATTGGGATACATATAAAAATCATTCACAAATCAATAAAGAAAAAACCAAAATACTTTATAACAATTCAACCATAGATTTTAATAAGAAGCAGCTAACACTCCTCGAAAAAAAGGAGACAATAAAAAAAATCAATAAAGGATAGACCTACATCCCGAAGTCGAAGCACTTCGATATCTTGGGGTTTTATTCCCCGCAGCTTGCTGCGAAAATGGAATCTGTTTTTCTTTATTATAATTCCCACTCCCCGATATTACATACCCATTCCCCATAAATCTAATAATATTCCCCGAAAAATAAAACATATCCCCCGAAACATAAATAATAATTTGGATAATATAAAACAAAATCCCAGAAAACATAACAATATATTTGTTATTATAAAAAATTATCCCCACTTTTGCAAACACAATCCCCAAAACAAACAACTGCATCATGATAAACTGGAACATACGCCCCGTATTCAAAGCCCGCTCCATCGAAAAGCCCTACACCTTTCTTGTCAAAGCAGGCATCTCGCCGCATACAGCCACCTCCATCCTCAACAGCACCTCAAAAACACTCAGGACAACACACCTCGAAATACTTTGTGAAAAGCTCAACTGCACACCCAACGACCTCCTTCAGTGGACGCCAAACAAAGACAACCCCTTGCCCGACACCCATGCACTCAACAGGCTAAAGCACAACCCGGCCGCTTCCGATATCGGCCAGAAACTCAAATCACTCCCCCTCGAAAAGCTAAACGAAATCGCAGCCTTCATCTCCGGCCAGCAATCCCCTGAAGAGTAAGTCAAAATAACGGGCAAAAGAAAAAGCCCCTGACAGATCACTCCAGGGGCTTTCAAATTTCATTAATATTGTTCTCCTTAATACCTGTAATGTTCAGGCTTGTAGGGCCCTTCGATGGGTATTCCCAGGTATTCCGACTGTTCTTTCGTAAGGGTCGTTAGTTTCACACCAATTTGTTCAAGGTGCAAACGGGCAACCTCTTCATCCAGCCTTTTCGGTAAACGATAAACATCCACTTCAAAATCATTGTTCCACAACTCAAGCTGAGCCAGGGTTTGGTTTGTAAATGAGTTACTCATTACAAACGAAGGATGTCCGGTAGCACAGCCTAAGTTAACCAAACGGCCCTCGGCCAGCAGGTAAATCTCATGGCCGTCATCAAAAATGAATTTATCAACTTGTGGTTTGATGTTCATCTTCCTTACATCTTTGGCTTCCATTAATGGCTCCACCTGGATTTCATTATCAAAATGCCCGATGTTGCACACAATGGCCTGGTCTTTCATCGCCCTCATGTGGTCAACCGTAATTACATCCTTGTTTCCGGTGGTGGTTACAAAAATATTTCCTTCTTTCACAGCCTCTTCCATCGTAGTAACCTCAAAACCCTCCATTGCCGCCTGAAGCGCATTAATGGGGTCAATCTCGGTAACAATCACGCGGGCGCCGTAGCCCTTCATCGATTTGGCACTGCCTTTTCCCACATCACCATAACCGGCTACAACTACAACTTTACCGGCAACCATCACATCGGTGGCTCTTTTTATTCCATCAGCCAGCGATTCACGGCAACCATACAAATTATCAAATTTTGATTTGGTAACCGAATCATTCACATTGATGGCCGGGGCACAAAGTTTCCCTTCTTCCATCATTTGGTACAAACGATGAACACCTGTTGTGGTCTCTTCCGAAATGCCGCGAAGTTTTTCAGCAAAACGATGCCATTTCGAAGTATCCTCTACGTAGGTGCTTGCAACTGCCTTAATACCGATCCTTCCTCAATATTCGATGCTTTTTTCTTGAGCAATTCAGGATTGTTTTCAATATCAACACCACGATGAATTAACAAGGTAGCATCACCGCCATCATCAACAATCATGTCCGGGCCTTCACCGTCAGGGAAAGTCAGTGCCTGGTTTGTGCACCACCAATACTCGTCAAGGGTTTCACCTTTCCATGCAAAAACCGGAACACCGGTCTTGGCAATAGCTGCTGTTGCATGATCTTGTGTTGAGAAAATATTACAACTTGCCCATCTTACATCCGCTCCCAGTTCTACAAGTGTTTCAATCAACACAGCTGTTTGGATGGTCATGTGAAGCGAACCCATAATACAGGCACCTTTTAAGGGCTTCCCAATGAATATTTATTCCGAATTGACATTAAACCGGGCATTTCCTTTTCTACGATTTCAATTTCTTTGCGCCCCCACTCAGCGAGGGACATATCAGCGACTTTGTAAGCCAGGTTTTTATCAACTTACTAATGTTTCCATAGTATTTATTATTTTAAATGTTTTCTAATCAAGTTATTAAAAAGGGGTGCAAAGCTATAAATTAATATAACCATACACAAATAAATGATTTAAGTATTCTTTTTAAAGCTTTTATTTACTCATCGGGATAGTATAACAACAAAATCGCAAAATTGTTACAAATTTTTATAAAAACATCTGCGGCGTTTATGCTGAATGTGTTCGTAATTCTTCCAATTACTGATCACACTGTGGTTGGTTTCGAATATACCAGTCGTTTCCATCTGATTGATGCCCATCTCCATCATGGTTTGCTGCAGCTCGGCAAAAAGAATAACGGCAGCCCCCGAAGTGTGGTATTCGGGGCTTACACCGGTCAACAACAAATCAATTACTTCCGGGTTTTTCATGGCCTTGAGGATGTGTAAAAATCCAAACGGAAACAATTTTCCATTGGCCTTTTTCATTGCCCCTGATAAAGAAGGAAGCCCGATAATAAAAGCCACAAGCTTACCCTCTTTTAAAACCAGGCGGATAAACTTTGGATTTAAAACCTTAATGTATTTTTCTCCAACAGCTTCAATCATCTTATCGTTCAATGGCGTCACATAAGGCAATTCATGGAAGGCTTCGTTCAGGATTTTAAAAATAGGATAGGTAAACTGCCTGAGTTCCTTTGTTGTTTCAAACGATTTAACTTCGAAGCCATAGCGCTTTTTTACGATGGCAGCTCCTCGAATTCCTTTTTTGGTAGCAGCCTCACCCAACGTTAAACGGAACTCAACCCAATCATTTTCCTTTTCGTATCCAAGTCTTTCAAAATGTTCCCGGTAATAAGGCAGGTGATAAACCGATGCAATGGAAGGGATAAAATTAAAGCCATCGATCAACAATCCTTGCAGGTCAAGATTGCTAAAACCCAGGGGCCCGTGAACCCGATTCATCCCTTGTTCCTTTATCCAGCCTTCCGCTTCTTTAAATAAGGCTTCAGAAACATTATGATCATCAAAAAATTCGACGCGCGTAATTCGTCCGGCTTTAATCCCCTTTTCCTTATTGTATTCATGGTTGATCAGGGCTCCAATTCTGCCAACACACTTCCCCTCTTTCCAGGCAGTCCAGAATTTGGCATCGCAGTATTCAAAAAAAGGATTGGTCTCCGGTTTTAATTGCTTAATCTCATCACTAATAAGGGGTGGAATCCAATAACTATTTCCCTTATAAATCTCAAAAGGTAACTTTACAAATTCCTTAATATCACTATTGGTTTTAATCTCTTTTATTTCAAACATTTTTACCTTCTAAATGTTATTTGACAGTACAAAGTTAAAGCATAAAATTTCATTCATAAAATTTTTATTGACAATCGATTTTTAATTGTTTATTTTGCATGTATTATTAACAACATGTCAGGGCATCCAAATGAAACAAAATATATACAATGAAATAAAGGCCAAGGTGCTGGTACTCGATGGTGCTATGGGAACAATGATCCAGCGTTATGGCCTGAAGGAAGAGGATTACCGTGGCTCCCGGTTTGCAAATTATCCTTACGACCTGAAAGGGAACAACGATCTTTTATCCCTCACACAACCTCAGATAATCCGGTCAATTCATGATCAGTATTTTGAGGCGGGTGCTGATATTATTGAGACAAACACTTTCAATGCCACCCGGGTTTCGCTGGCTGATTACCATATGGAGGATTTGGCTTTTGAGATAAATTTTGAGTCGGCAAAAATTGCCCGAGAAGCAGCTGATCATTTTATTTCGTTAAATTCTGATAAGCCCAGGTTTGTTGCCGGTTCCATGGGGCCTACCAACAAAACAACTTCGCTGTCACCTGATGTGAATAATCCCGGATACCGCGCAGTTACTTTCGATGATCTTTATCAAGCTTATAAAGAACAAGCATTGGGGCTGATTGACGGTGGAGTGGATATTCTATTGATTGAAACCATTTTCGATACATTGAATGCCAAAGCAGCAATGATGGCCGTTGCAGATGTTCAAAAAGAAAAAAGTGTAAAGATTCCGGTAATGGTTTCCGGAACCATTACCGATGCCAGTGGACGCACCCTTTCCGGACAAACCACAGAGGCCTTCCTCAATTCTGTTTCACATATTGATTTATTTACAATCGGACTGAACTGTGCATTGGGAGCTAAAGAATTACGTCCATACCTTGAAGAATTATCACAGAAAGCGCCCTTTAATATTTGTGTTTACCCCAATGCCGGTTTGCCAAACCAATTTGGCGAATACGATGAGTCGCCCGAAATGATGGCATCGCAATTAAAGGGTTTTTTGGATAATGGATTTGCCAATATAATCGGAGGGTGCTGTGGTACAACTCCCGAGCATATTAAGGAATTTGTAAAGATTGCCGAAAAGGCATCTCCCCGAAAAGTACCTCCGAATGATCACCACCTCAAACTAAGCGGCCTTGAACCATTGATCGTTTACAAGGAGAGTAATTTTATCAATATCGGTGAGCGGACCAATGTTAGCGGATCAATTAAGTTTGCCCGCCTGATCCGTGAAGAAAAATACGAGGAGGCCCTTTCGGTTGCACGTCAACAAGTTGAGAATGGGGCACAGGTGATTGATATCAATATGGATGATGCCATGCTGGATGCTGAAACAGTAATGGTAAAATTCTTAAATCTCATTGCCACAGAGCCGGATATAGCCAGGGTTCCCATAATGATTGATTCTTCCAAATGGTCTGTTCTGGAAGCTGGTCTGAAATGTGTACAGGGGAAAGCCATTGTAAACTCCATTAGCCTGAAAGAAGGTGAATCAGAATTTAAGGAAAGGGCAACGAAAATCAGGAATTATGGTGCGGCTGCAGTTGTTATGGCTTTTGATGAACAGGGGCAGGCCGCCAGTTTTGAACGGAGAATAGAAATTTGCCAGAGGGCTTATACTATTTTAACTAAAGAGATCAACTTCCCTCCTGAGGACATTATTTTCGACCCCAATATTTTAACTGTGGCCACCGGAATGGACGAGCATAATAATTATGCGGTTGATTATATCAATGCCACAAGGTGGATCAAGGAGAACCTACCCCATGCTAAAGTTAGCGGAGGTATCAGTAACTTATCCTTTTCATTCAGGGGAAACAATGTAGTCCGTGAAGCCATGCACTCGGCTTTTTTATACCATGCCATTCAGGCCGGCCTCGATATGGGAATTGTGAATGCCGGGATGCTGCAGGTTTATGATGATATTCCAGAGGACCTGCTGGTTTTGGTGGAAGATGTTATTTTGAATCGCAGAAAGGATGCTACCGAAAGATTGATCCTTTATGCTGAAAAAGTAAAAGATACCGGTGATGTGGTTATCCGGAAAGATGCATGGCGGGAAGAAACGGTTCAGGAAAGATTAAAACACGCTTTAATTAAAGGCATTGTGGAATTTATTGATGAGGATGTTGAAGAAGCCCGAAAACAATATAACCGAATCCTGGACATCATTGAAGGCCCCTTGATGGATGGAATGAATGTGGTTGGCGATTTATTTGGGTCAGGCAAAATGTTTTTACCGCAGGTAGTGAAAAGTGCCCGTGTGATGAAAAAAGCGGTCGCTATTCTTCTTCCTTACATAGAAGCAGAACAAAGTGCACAAGGGAAAATACAGGCAGCCGGCAAAATCATTATGGCTACCGTAAAAGGGGATGTTCATGACATTGGAAAAAACATTGTGGGGGTGGTGCTGGCGTGCAATAATTTTGAAGTCATCGACCTTGGTGTGATGGTACCTGCCGATAAAATACTCAAAGCGGTGCAGGATGAGAAAGCTGATTTGCTGGGTTTGAGTGGATTAATTACACCTTCCCTTGAGGAAATGGTGCACGTAGCCAGGGAACTGGAGCGCAACGGCCTGAATATTCCTTTGCTGATAGGTGGCGCCACAACTTCTGAGATTCATACCGCTGTAAAAATTGCTCCCAATTATCACGCTCCTGTGATCCATGTGAGGGATGCTTCAAAAAGTGTTGGGGTTTCCGCCAGTTTGATTTCTGAGGAGCAAAAAACTTCCTATGCGGATGAGGTAAGAAAAAAGTACAAGAAATTGAAGGATCAGCATGAAGCCAGCAGAAAGGAATCAACTTATATTTCATTTGAAGAAGCGAAAAAGAACAAACTGAAAATCAAATGGACTGAATCGGATATTCTAAAACCTGCTTTTATCGGCAAAAAGGTATTTGTGGATCATCCGTTAAGTGAATTGCAAAACTATATTGACTGGACGTTCTTTTTCCATGCATGGAAGATCAATGGAAAGTATCCTGCTATTTTTCAGGATCCCGTGAAAGGAGAAGAAGCCAAAATATTGTTTAACGATGCCAGGTGCCTGTTGGATCGTGTTATTAATGAGAATATGCTTACTGCAAAAGGTGTCATCGGAATTTTTCCAGCCAATTCAATTGGTGAGGATATTGTAATTTACAAAGATGAATCGAAAGAAGAAGTTCTTGAAACATTTCATTTTCTTAGGAATCAACAGCAGAAATCGGGAAGCATCCACAATTTAAACCTTGCTGATTTTATTGCCCCTAAGGATTCCGGATTGACCGATTACTTTGGTGGTTTTGCAGTTACAGCAGGTATTGGGTTGGAAAAATGGACTGCACAATTCGAGAAAGATAACGATGATTACAACAGCATTATGATGAAAATCCTTGCTGATCGTTTGGCCGAAGCCTTTGCTGAGTTGATGCATGAAAAAGTAAGGAAAGAGTTTTGGGCTTATGCAAAAAATGAGAAACTTGAACTGAACGATTTATTAAAAGAAAATTACCAGGGAATTCGTCCGGCGCCGGGTTATCCGGCTTGCCCCGATCATTCTGAAAAATGTGTTCTGTTCAATTTGCTCAATGTTGAAAAACACACAGGAATAGAATTAACCGAGAATTTTGCAATGTATCCGGCAGCCTCCGTCAGTGGGTTTTATTTTGCACATCCAATATCTCAATATTTTAATGTTGGAAAAATCGGAAAGGATCAGCTTCAGGATTATGCAATAAGAAAAAATGAAAACCCTGCTCAAATTGAATCCTGGCTGAATGCGAACTTGAATTACAGGTAGAAGCATCAGGAAAAAATGTTAAAGAGACAATAAAAAGTCGAAAGTAAGATGTCAATAACCAAGCAGGCAATTTACAAAAGGAACAAATAATATGTTAAACGTTAATTGTTAATTGTAAGTTGGCAAAACTATGAACTGGAACTATATTCAAAAGAGACTATGACCAATAACCAATAACTTTTAATCCATTAACTAAAAAACAATGCGTATTCCATTTTCAGAATTTATAAAAGACAACCTTGTACTCTTTGACGGTGCGATGGGAACAGAACTCTATAACAGGGGTGTGTTTATCAATAGCTGTTACGATGAACTCAACCTGACCCGTCCCAGGATGATCAGAGAGATTCATGAAGCCTATGCACAAGCAGGTGCAGATGTTTTGGAAACCAATACTTTTGGGGCAAATCGCTTAAAACTTCAGAAGCATGGATTGGAAGACAGACTTTATGAAATCAACAATACCGGCGCCCGCCTTGCACGGGAAGCTGCCGGCGATAACATTTATGTCGCCGGTTCCATTGGGCCTTTAAACCTGAGGCTGGAGCCCTGGGGGCCATTGTCGGAAGAGGAAGCCCGGGAGATATTTGCAGAGCAAGCCCAGGGATTGATTGACGGTGGTGTGGACCTTGTTATATTCGAAACATTTACCGATCTGCACTTAATGCAGCAAGCCATTATTGCAATCAAGGAAAAATTTGATATCCCTGTTATTGCATCCATGACCATCGGCAATGATGGAAATTCGCTTTTTGGAACACCTCCTGAATTGTTTGCTTCAAAATTGAAACAATGGGGCGCAGATGTGATCGGTATCAATTGTTCTGTTGGTCCAAAACCCATGCTGGATGCCCTGGAAAAAATCAACGATGTGGTTGACCTGCCTGTCAGCATTATGCCCAATGCAGGTACACCGGTTGATGTAGAAGGAAGAAACATTTACCTGGCAACCGCCGAGTATTTTGCCGAATATGCCCGGCGGTTTATTCAGGCAGGAGCACGTATGGTTGGCGGTTGCTGTGGAACCGATCCTTCCTTTACAAAACAAATGCGCAGTGCCATTCAATCCATTCAACCACGCACCATTGTTCAAAAAAGCATAAAAGTTAAACCGGTAGAAAAACCGGTTAATACGATTTTGGCTTGTGAGAAATCAAGTTTTGCAAAAAAAATATGCAACGGAGAGTTTGTCACAACTGTTGAGATTGTCCCTCCCCGTGGAACAGATGCAAGTGTTGCCGTGGATCAGGCCAGGCTTTTTAAGGAAGCCGGTGTGGATGCAATCAATATTCCTGATGGGCCAAGGGCATTGTCGCGTATGGGGGCAAGCTACCTTTCATTGATTATCCAACAGCAGGCCGGAATTGAAGTGATTCAGCATTATGCATGTCGCGACAGGAATTTGTTGGGAATGGTTGGCGATCTGTTGGGAGCCTATGGTGCCGGAATAAAAAATCTTCTCCTGATTACTGGAGACCCTCCGAAAATGGGGACCTATCCAGATGCTACTGCAGTTTTCGATGTAGACTCCATTGGATTGACCAACGCTGTAAATTATTTAAACTCAGGATATGACCTGGGCGGTAATCCCATTGAAAAGCCTACGGGTTTCTATATAGGGGTAGGAGTAAATCCCGGTGCCATTGACCTCGATTACGAAATCAGAAGGTTTGAATGGAAAGTTAAAGCCGGTGCTGAATATGCCATCACTCAACCGGTTTTTGATAATGATCTGTTTGTGAAATTCATGAAACGGATCGAGCATGTTAAGATTCCTGTCATTGCCGGTGTTTGGCCCCTTGTGAGTGTAAGAAATGCAGAATTTATGAATAACGAAGTTCCCGGGGCTTCTGTTCCCGATTCTATTATGAAACGAATGTATGCCACTAAATCAAAAGAAGAAGCACAGGAATTGGGTATTGAAATTGCCAGGAAACCATTCGGGAATTGAAGAATGAAATTGCAGGAGTCCAGGTTTCTATGCCCTTCGGAAAAAGCAAATACCCCCTTGACGTTCTCAAGGAGGTATTATAAAGAGAATTATGAAAAAGAAGATCTTTGTGTCTTTTTTGTGTAATTTTTTTACATATAGATATCTGTAATATCAATACTGTCAAGGTACAATTCCAGCATCTCGTCCGAGTTTACCGCCACGATCTGGTCGATCTCATCCGACCCGGGCAGGTAATAAACTTCAACATAAAAACCATAAACTACATAAAGCTGAATGCTGTAAATACTGTAGTTTCTTTCTGCTACGTGCTGACCATTGTTTAAAAGAACATAACTTTTTAAGTCCTCGGTCAAATTTTGAAAGTCTAATGCTGTAATCACCTTTATCGATTTTTAGTTTATACCCTATTTTATTAAAAAGAAACTGAGAATTGCAAGTACCAGGCTGATGAGCTGGATGTAGAAGAGGCTTTTTGAAAAGCTTTCTTTTGATTCTTCCATTTCTTTGTTTGATACATTTTCTTCATTAATTTCCATGTTTACCTCACCGAAATTTAAAACTGTTATTAACTTACCTTTTGATTTGCTTTTTTCCCTTATTACAAAAGCGTACCAAAAATTGCATTTTGCAATACTTTATTAACAATCAATTGTTTATAAAAATCATCGCGTTTCACACCACTATCCGAAATCAATAAGGCTTATCATTTTCGTAGATCAAGAGTGGAGAGGGAATGTTGTTTTAAAATGGGAATGGGGGTTGAAATGGAAAAATGGTTAATTGGTAAATTGGTAAATATGTGGGTTGGATTTATAAAAAAATCCCGATTTTGGGTCGGGATTTTCAATCCAAATATTTCTTAATTTGGTTATCGTTGAGAAATGAATCCAATAGTAGTATAAAAAACTTGGATCCAAAGTATTATTTAAAGGCTTTCTTTTTCTGCTTTCCTGTTTCTGATTCAACAGTTGGTTTTGTTGGCATCCTGAAACCATTAATAAGCATATGGGCCTTTTTAATATTAGTTGTATCAAGTGCCTGGTATCCAGGCACGGCATCAACTATCTGCCTGGCATTTGAGTATTTGCCATAAAACCCGGAAACAGTAGCAATACTTTTCTTACCAGAGCTTTTCACCTTATAAACAGGGTCTATTATTACGTCTGCACCACTATTTTCAAGTGCCATATAATATGCAGTACTGATGGCATCATTCACTCCTTTTACTTTTGGAGAGGATGCAGTTACCCGTTGTTCCAGATTGACATTTAAATCAACCAAAACAGGTGTCACTAATAAATTCTGTTCTGGGATTTCAACTTGCCTGTAACTATATTTCAGGCTTGAGCAACCAGTAATCATTGTTATGATAACAGTTGCAAAAATAATAGAGGTAATTTTTCTCATAAAAATCTATAATTGTATATGTTAATACTGAATTTTTTTAATTCTTATTTAGATGAAGTTGTCAAAAGTTGAATGTTAAAAAGAACGAACGATACACAGAAATTGGATTTCAATAAGTTGTATCATTCGTTCAAAAACTTCATGTTGAACAAAAGTATAATAAAAAAGAGATTTGTCCACATTTAAAGTTCGGAAATTGATGGACAATACCAAGGTTAAAGTATATCAAGTGGTAGAATCGATACTATATCGGCTAAAAACAGGATGCCAATGGAGGCAACTGCCCATGAAACAATTTTTCAGGGTAAAATACCATTGGCAGAGCGTTTATTATCACTTTCAGAAATGGTGCAAAGATGGTAGCTGGGAAAGAGCCTGAGACATATTCTGGAAAGGCATCGGGATCTACTTGATTTATCAAGTGTTCAGCTTGATGGCACACACACCCCATCAAAAAGGGGCGGACAGGCAGTAGGCTACCAAGGCAGGAAAAGGCGAAGACCAGCAACATGCTTGTGCTGACAGATAGCCAGGGTATCCACTGGCCTGCAGTGAAGCTATTTCAGGAGAACATAATGATGCGTATCAACGGAAGAGTTCGTGGAGAATATGTTTGAAAGCCTGCGTTCTTCAAACATAAGGACAGACTGGCTATTCCTGAATGCCGATGCAGGGTTTGATATAGAGAGCCTTTCGTGCTTTCTGTTACAGGAATGATATAATAGATAATATTGATAAAAATAAAAGAAACGGTAGTGAAAGTGAACACCTTTTTGACAGTTTACTCTACAAATGCAGGTTTGTTGTGGAAAGGGACCAATGCTTGGCTGGATGCATTTAAGGCTATTTTGATCCGTTTTGAAACAAACAAAATTCATTGGAAAGCATTGAATATATTAGCTTTTTGCGTTATTTTATTACGTCAACTTTAAACAACTTCATTGCTTTCCTACTAATTAGAGGTGCAAGATATATATATTTTTCAAATAATAAAAAAAACAGCAATATCAATTATTCCCAATAATAGGATCAAATCCAATTATAGAACAATATCCAGCACTCTCAATAACCCTTCAACCTCCTCCTCAGTATTATAATGCACCAAACTAATTCTGACAACGCCTTCTTTTTCAGCTAAACCAAGATCGTTAATCAATCGCCTTGCATAGAAATCACCATAGCGGATGGCAATTTTATGTTTGTCAACCAAAGGCGGGATTTCGCTGCTTTTCATTTTGTCAGCGATAAAGGAAATGGTCGGCACCCTCAGGTTCCCATCGGCTGACACCTTTCCTATAAACCGAATGGATTTGAAGTTTTTAAGAAAATCAATCAGGATGGATACGGTTTTTTCTTCTTGCTGTGCAAAAACTTTGAATACGCTGTTGGCCTTCTCATGTAAACTTTGGCTTTTATGGGAATGATGGTGATTGTAAACAGCTTCGATATAATCCGTAACCCCAAGCAATCCATAGCTCAATTCGTAATTCACATTTCCGGGTTGTAATTTGTATGCTCCTTCATTGTTTCCAATAAAGAAATGATTGATGCCGGGCAGTCTTTCCAAATGCTTTTGTTTGACATAAAGCAATGAGTAATGCGGGCCATAGACTTTATAAAAACTTAAAGCATAGAAATCAACATCCAGTTCCTGTACATCTACCAGTCGATGAGGTGCATAAGCAACACCATCAACACAAACCATTGCTCCACGATCATGAACAAATTTCGTGATCTCTTTTACGGGGTTGATGGTTCCCAGAATATTTGAAGTATGCGTGAATGCAACCAGGCGGGTTTTGTGGGTCATCAATTTATCCAGAACATCAAGATCAAGTTCCAGGGTCTCAGGGTTAATATTCCAGAATTTTACTTTGATACCGGATTTCTCCATATTAATCCAGGGGCCAATATTGGCTTCGTGATCACAATTGGTAACAATCACTTCATCGCCCGGAGAAAATGTCTGAACCATTGATTTGGAAAGATTTTGAAGTAACTGGGTAGTGGAAGGCCCCAGAACAACTTTCCGGATGCATAGCATGGATTAATCCAGCCATTGTCCTTTGGGCTTCAAGAACCCGATTGCTAGCCTGTTGGGAAACATCATAAGTTGCCCCTAACTGAACATTGGTATTGTATAAGTAATCGTTAATTCTTTCACCAACTTGTTTTACAGTTTGCGAACCACCGGCATTATCCATAAAAACCCAATCATTGGAAAGGGCTGGAAACTGACTTCGGATAAAATTTAAATCTAGACTTTTCATCGATGTTTTGTTTAATGCACGAAAATAAGGAAAATAGAATTCCGTTTCAATTCAGACAGAATACTTAATTTAGGACGATGAAATATTTCCTGATAATCTTTTTAGTGATCCCTGTAATCTCTTTTGCACAGAATGTGGTTCACATTAACAATTCGGAAGAGCTTGAATCCATTAACTTTGAAAGTAATAAAACCTACCTGTTGAAAAGCGGTTTTGTATATGAGGTATCCAAACCCATCCGGTTTTCAAATTTGCAGAATGTGACCCTTACTTCTTCCGAAAATGAAAACCTTCCTGAAATCCGGTATACGGGAGACGAAGACAGCGATTTAGTTTACATCAGGGCCTCCCGGAATATTAGAATCGAAAATCTAAAACTTACCGGTTCCTTTAACAACAGTATCGTCCATATTTCTGGCCATTACAGTACCGATGCTCCTCCTACAAACCATACAACAATCCGTAATTGCGAAATCAGTAAGGCCTTCAATGGGATCAGGTCATTGCCCTATTCCACCAAATGTGACACCATTACTATCATTGATTGCAATATTCATCACCTTACCGATGATGGAGTTTTTATTGCTGATTGTGATTTTGTGAAAGTTCAGGGTTGTCACATTTGGCATGTTAACCTGAATTGGAACAAAGGCAGGGTAAATTCAGGAGATTGCATTCACCTTACCGGAAATTGCTCAAATTGGATAATCAAAAACAATGTATTAGACCGCCGGCTGACTTCCAATAAATTTTGCTTTATCTATGGGAACAAGGGTTATTTACCGGTGCAGGGTGAGATTGTTGGAAATACTTTTTATCCTCCGAAGGATACCATCGGCGGGGTGGGTTCGGCCATTTACATTTCTGAATCGGATTATGTTAAAATTGACAGCAACCGGTTTTTAAGCGATGGCTATCAATGGGGCGGTAAACCCGGAGCCATTGCCCACCTTGAGGCACGGCAAATTGATTTTTCAAACAATTACATAAACAACTTAACCCGCTGCTACTTCACAAACAGGGTAAAAAAAGCGAATGTTGAGAACAATACCATGCAGGATTGTTTTGGAAAGTTTTTTTATTACTTCGGTGAATTGAATGCCCTTAACAATACCTTCTATAACCTGAAAGGATGGGCCTATGCGGCAGAAGGCGCCGGAGGGGTTTTAATTGATATAAATACTATTTATGAGAGCGACTAAAAAGCCTTACCGCAGGCATCTTCCATAGGATTCCCTGCTTGGCCTATGGGAAGAGTGCCCGCTAGGGGTTAAAACAATTCTTGATACGAAAATTACAAATTCTAATTGAAGAAAAAGTTCGGCAGACTTTAGAAGTTGCTGGGAAACCAGATTAAGTATTGTCTATAAAAATTCAAATGACTAAAGACTATTGGGATGAATTTGTCAGTTCCAATGTTTTTTGAATGCAGTTTAATAGCTCCTTACTCTGGAAAGGTTTTGGAATATAGCCATGCATTCCGGCTTCAAAACAGCGTTCTATTTCGGCTTTCATAACATTTGCTGTCATGGCTATAATGGGGGTTTTTGATTTAGGATTATTCAGTTTTCGAATGGCTCGTGTGGCATCATATCCGTCCATTTCAGGCATTTGAACATCCATAAGGATGATATCATAGTTGTTAGCATTCACTTTTTCTACAGCAATTTTGCCATTTTCTGCCACCTCTATCTTCACTCCCGGAATACTTTCTTCCAATTCGTTCTGAGCAACAATCACATTAAAGGTATTATCTTCAACGAGCAGGATATTCAAATCTTTTAAAGTAAAAGAAAAACCTTCCTTTTTGTTATCTTTACATACATCGCAAATGGCATAGGGTATTTCAACAATAAATGTACTGCCCGAACCTTTAATGCTTTCCAAATTAATTATACCTTTATGCAGATCGACCAATTTTTTACAAATTGACAATCCCAATCCTGTTCCACCGTATTTTCTTGTTGTGTCAGTATCTTCCTGGGTAAATACTTCGAAGATGGTATTCATTTTATCCTTTGCAATGCCAATGCCTGTATCAATAACTTTGAACTGAAGAAGGGCGTTTTCATTTGAAATTTCCTTTGACAGGACTTCGATGCTAACTTTGCCTTTCTCGGTAAATTTAATTGCATTACTGGCCAGGTTAACAATTATTTGATTTAATCGCGTTGGGTCTCCTATCAGGTATTCCGGAACTTTTTCATCAATATGAACATTTAGATGAAGCCCTTTTTCTTCAGCTTTGAAACGCAGAATGTCTTTTACATTTCGGACTACCTCTTCAGGACTAAATTGAATGTGCTCCAACTCTATTTTCCCTGCCTCCAATTTACTCAGGTCAAGTATCTCATTTAAGATGATCAGTAAGTTTTCAGAACTTTGCCTGATAGCATTCAAATAGGTGTCCTGCGAAGCCGGATGATCGTTACGAATGATAATATCCGTCATCCCCATGATGGCATTCATAGGCGTCCGTATTTCATGACTCATATTCGCCAGGAATTGTTCTTTTACCTTTTCGCTATTTGCGGCCCGCTCCCTTTCCGATTCAGCAATTAAGCGCAGGCGGTCCGCTTCTTCTTTCCGTTTTAACAATTCACTACCGGCTTTTCGAATATATCGGAGCCGGCTCCATAGCGCTAATGATATCAATAGAAACATCAGTACACCGACAATATCTAACTGGCTCCGTATTTTTTGCTTTGTCAATTTTGCTTCATTTAAAGCGTCTTTTTTTCCAGCAGCAACTGTTCCTGAATTTTTTCCTTTTTGTAATTAAACTCCATCTGCATTTGAACGAAATGCCGTATAATTCGCATTATCGTATATAGAATCCTTATATTGAATGGTTTTGTTCTGGTATAAATACGCATTTCTGAAATCGCCCATATTTTTGTAGGTCTGAGCCAAAAAAGAATTAAGTCTGAGCCAATTGTTTAAAATCCCTCATGTCTTCTGCTATTGCCAATCCGAGCTGAAAATCAGAGATGGATTATGGTATTTTTTGGAATAGCTCAACTTCGCCCCGAATTGAATAGATTAATATTAATCCCCGGTAATTCATCATTTGGGTTGCCGTTTTGTGGGCAATGTTTAGCCAAACAATTGTGCTATCCATTTCTTTCTTTCTAAAGTGTAGCCTGGCCATATCAATCTGAGTTGTCATAATTCCATTCAGGTTTGATGAATTATGAAAAGCCTTTTCAACCAGATGAAGATAATTATGGGCCTGATTAAAATCTCCCCTGTCCTTGTAGATTCTGGCAATATAACTATATGAGGCTCCCAGTCCATTAAATTCATCCACAAGCATCCTTAGCTTTGCAGCTTGCAGATGGTTTTCTAATGCCCCCAGTGTATCACCCATTTGGTAATACGTTGTACCCAGATCATTGTATATCATAGCAACACCAGATGTGTCCTCCATATTCTCGAACAGGCTCTTTGCGTCCATCAATTTTTCAATTGCTGCATCACGATCATTCAGCTTATTTAATATGGCTGCAATGGTGACGTATGCATTGGCAATTCCAACTGTATTGCTGAGCTCCTCCTGAATTTTTAAATCTTCATAATGATTCTTCAATGCCTCAGAATAATTACCCAGGTAACGATGGTCTAACCCCAGGAAATAGTACGAAAGCGATAATCCTTTTTTATCATTATTCAAAATAGCCTGATCCCGGGCCTTCTCATAATAGATTATGGCTTCGCCATAATCGCTTCGTAAATCATGCACTCGTCCCATCCTTATATGCAGTTTGAAAAGTTCATTTTTATCACCTATTGCAGAATAGATATGGAAGGCTGAATCGTAAGATTGGTTTGAAAGATCGATCTTGTCGCTGCCTCCATAAGCGGTAACTAAAGTGCTAAGTGCTTCCGCTTTCTTCTTTTCCAAATTAATTTTTCGTTCATCTGACATATTCATATCTCCTGGCAAACGATTGTGGGCCATAATATCAATCACACAATTGCCATATTTGCATGCACTGTCCAATTCATGTATTTCCAGAAATTCTTTGCCTAGCTTATTCCAAGTAGAAATTAAACTATCAATATTTTCCTGAGCTTGCAATGCAAGTGTGCCAATCCAAAATATCAGAGTAAGTATTCTCTTCATGAATAAAATTTGGTCATAAACGATGAAATATCAATACTTCAAAAACGATTCGTTCGAACTCATTATAAATAACATAATTGAAATGAAGTTTGTTTTAAAGGATTGCCTTTATTTCACTCTTTAATTAATAAATTGAACGTATCGATTTTAATTCCTCACCATAATCATGTTGCAAGTCTTCATGCAGTGTACTTATCGCTTTCTTGATTTTTTGTAAATGGCGGCTATAAATATTTTTAAGTGCCATACTTTTATCCAATGGTATTCCGGATTCTGAGACTTTTCTGCAAAAATGGATCAGCAGTTCAACTTCAGTTTGTTTGTTTCCTGAGTATTTGATAAACTTATTGGTGATTCGAACAATTCTACGAATACTCTTTTTTACAAAATAGACATTGCTATTATTGATTTCTCCAAACAGCTGGTTCATCTCCTTTTTTATGGACTCAATATACAATTGTTCGTCTTGCATTTCAAAAAGCAAATAGGTCAGCAACTCCTTGTTTTCTTTTTTGAACTTGGCCAGCCTTAGGTTCAACTCCAACAATTCATTGGGTGTCCGATGTTTCATTTCCTGTTTGAGTTGGCTAATGGTAGCAGCTTTCATTTAATGCAAATTAATCTTATTCAAAACTCATAATTATTTCAATAACTGTATTAAGATAAGATTGTATTTGGCCAGGTTGTGCAAACGGGTTTTAAGGTCAATTTCGTCGTTATCATAATCCTTTGTGATATAAGCAGTTTTAATGTAAACACTTTCCAATACCTCTTCCAGTCCTTTATTCAGAAGGACAGAAGCATTCAAGTGAAACTTGTCCAAAAGCTCTTGTGTGACTTTTCGCCGGGTTATCAATCCAAAAGGTACCCCATAGTTTAAAGCATCCTTCAGCCCATCATACTCCAGTGATTTGGCGATTTTGTAAAGCCTTTCCTTTTTTGGGTTGCTGTCATTCTTTAAAAGCTCTTTTAAAAACTGTTGGTTCAGTTTTGCCTGATTACGCAGTCCGTTTTTAATCTGGTTAAGTGCTTGCTTGTCCTTGGCAAGGCTCCGTGAGGTGTCAATAATGTCTTTGATCCAACTCATATACGATTTGATTATGAATCAAAAGTAAGGCTTTAAAATATAACAACCAACCGATAAGAAAATATTTGAAAATACAGTGCGATCAGAATAGTAGAAATGGTTTTATTTTTTAGATCAACCATTCATAAAGCTGCTTCTATTATACCGTCTCTGATAAACTAGTTGAATCGGGCTTAACTCATTTCGGATTCTGTAATATTCTGAGAATCTTATAGTGAGATCTTAAATTGAGTACTTTTTCCTATGGGGCACTAATTTATTCCTTCAATGCATTTTCAAGTCAGGTTTGTGTGCTATTGTTTTCAGGGAGATAGCCTTTCCAGCGGGGGTTGTTAAGTGTTTTTTTCTGTTTGTTTTTACAGAGGTTGAAACACCTGATGATATTAATAATCTGTAACTATATCACATCATCACTGCGTTGTCAATCCTAAATAATTCTTCTTGGGAAAACTCAAGATTTTTAAGAGCGTTAACAACATCCTCAATCTGTTCAATACGGCTGGCACCTATCAGGGCAGAAGTCACCTGGGGTTTTCTCAATACCCAGGCAATTGCCATTTGGGCAAGGGTTTGATCCCTTTTCTTAGCCATTGAATCAAGTTGTTTAATGATTGCGAGTTTTTCAGTTGTAATTTGTTTTGGGTTAAGGAACCGGCCATCTCTTAACGCTCTGGAGTCTGAAGGGATTTTATCAAGGTATCTATTGGTTAAAAGTCCCTGTGCCAGTGGTGAAAATACAATACAGCCTATTCCTTCATTTCCCAGAACATTGAGCAAGTCCTCTTCGATCCATCGATCCATCAAATTATATCGAGGCTGATGGATCAGCAGCGGAGTACCCATTTTCCTGATGATTTCAGCAGCCTTTCTAGTTTGGTCAGCGCTGTATTGGGATATGCCTGCATAAAGTGCTTTTCCGCTTTTGACAATTTGATCCAGCGCTCCCATCGTCTCTTCGAGTGGTGTTTCCGGATCGGGTCTGTGGTGGTAGAAAATATCTACATAATTCAGTCCCATTCGTTTCAGGCTTTGATCAAGGCTGGCAATCAGGTATTTTTTTGATCCAAAATTCCCGTAAGGCCCCGGCCACATGTCCCAACCCGCTTTGGTAGAAATTATGAGTTCATCCCGAAAGGGGGCAAAGTCTTTTTTGAGTATCTTCCCAAAGTTTTCTTCGGCTGCGCCATAGGGTGGGCCATAGTTATTAGCCAGGTCGAAATGAGTGATTCCTAAATCAAAGGCTTTTTGAAGCATGGCTCTTCCGTTTTCGAAATCATCATGATGGCCCCAATTGTGCCACAGTCCCAATGAAATTGCCGGAAGTTTTAATCCGCTTCGGCCACAGCGGTTGTAGATCATCGTTTCATATCTCCTGTCGGATGGAATGTATGTCATATTGATTGTAATTTGGAATTTGAAATAACTAAAATGACTAAAATATTTTGAGTGACTAAAATTACTAATTCCCATTCACCTTCATACTTTGAGACACGATAATTATACTATCTTAGTAAATTAAAATTTGACATTCCAGCATGATACAAGAACAATCCATATGGCTTTTTAAGATTTCGTGCTTTATGATTTGCATGCTTGGGTTTTCGGTTTTGTTTTTTGGACAAACTTATCTGGAAGAAGATTTCAGCTCAGGACAAATGCCACCCAATGGCTGGTCAATTGACAATGTTTCAATTCAATGGACAGCAAGCAATTCAGGTAATGCAGGTGGGACATCACCTGAAGCACAGTTTCAATGGATTCAGCAAATTGATACCTCCAGGCTGATTTCGCCTCAAATTGACCTTACAGGCTTAACAAGTGTTTTTGTCAGGTTTAATCATATGTATGATGATTATGAGGGAGCGGGCCCTTCGGTTGGGGTTGCAACCCGATCTGGAAGTTCAAACTGGAATATTGTTTGGGAAATATTACCCACGATAAATGTTGGGCCCGAAACTATCGAACTCTTTATTTCGAACGATGATGTTGGCCAGCCTGATTTCCAGGTTTGTTTTTATGTTAAGGGCGACCTGTTTAACCTCGACTATTGGTACCTTGATAATATTTCAGTATTCCACCCAATGGAGTTGGAATTAAAACTCCTGCTTGAAGGGCCGTTTGAAAATTCCCAAATGTTGAATAACCTTAATACTTTGGGCTATCTCCCGCTTGATCAACCCTATGATGTTCCACCATGGAATTATTTTGGGCTTGAAAGTGTTTTGGAAATTCCCTCAAACAATGTTACAGATTGGGTTCTTTTCGAATTACTGAAAAAAGATCAGTTGGTGCAACAAAAATATATTTCCGTTGCTAAGCAAGTGGGGTTTATTCTTCAGGATGGAATGATTTCAGGATTGGATGGAGTTTCTTTCCCTACATTTTCAGTCACTGAGGCTGACAGTTTATATGTTTTGATACATCATCGAAACCACTTGATCGTATTGTCTTCCAATCCCCTAAGTCAATCTAACGGTATCTTTTCCTATGACTTTACACTTGATAGTAGCATGGTCTTTCACGGGAGTTATGCTATGAAAGAGTTGTCAGAAAATAAATGGGGTGTCCTTTCGGGTGATGGAAATGCAGACAATGAAGTGAACAATTTGGATAAGAACGAAGTTTGGATTCAACAGCAAAACAGCAGCGGGTATTTGACCGGTGATTACAACATGGATGGAACAGTTAATACAAATGATATTGAAGAAATGTGGAAGCCAAATGTAGGAAAAGGGAATTGGGTGCCCGATACCAGTCCTACAGCTTTCGTTTGTGGGGATACTCTGGAAGACACAAGAGATGGACACCTTTATTCGACCATTCAAATTGGAAGCCAGTGCTGGATGCAGGAAAACCTGAATTATGAAACCGGCACCAATTGGTGTTACTACAATAATGAGGCATATTGCGATGTTTTTGGCAGGCTTTATAACTGGAATACAATTATGAATGGAGCCTCAAGCAGCAATTCTGTTCCCAGCGGTGTTCAGGGAATTTGCCCGGAAGGATGGCATTTGCCAAGTGACGCTGAGTGGTGTATCATTACCCAATTTATTGACCCAAGTGTGAATTGTGGAGCCACCGGATACAATGGGACGGATGTCGGGATAAAAATGAAATCTACCTGGGGGTGGAGCAGTGGCGGAAACGGTACCAATGAATCCGGATTTAATGCGCTTCCTGCAGGCTGTATGGGTATTTATCATTTTGATGATCTTTATTTATTTTCCTACTTTTGGTCAACAACTGAGGATTATCCGGGCTATGCCTGGCTGATGAAGTTGAATTATGGGCTTCCAACCATTGGCAGGTATTTTAGTTTGAAAAGCAGAGGATATAGTGCACGATGCCTCAGAAATTGATCATGAATTCTATGTATGTACGTCGAATTTTCACTCAACTTTAGGATGCCAGGAAGTATGCCGTGTCAATTGAGATGATTTATGGTTATCCTAACCCACATGGTGCAATGCGCAATCAGGATGAAATCCATTCAAGGCAAAAAAAGGCCACAATGAATATTATCCTTCTGACTACAATTGATCCCCCAAATCTATAATAAGGATATTTCTTCGTTTCCCAATATTAAATATACTATCTGAGTAGAGAAATGAAAATAATTGAATGATAGTTTAATCCCTGTGTTTTTTTGTCAGTTATATTATTTGTGTAATTTCCTTCTTATCTATGCATTACCTTACAGATTAAATTTCCATACGTTTATCATGAATAGTATTGCATTCGGACGTCTCTTAAAATTTTACTAACTCCCTGGCTTAAGTTTGTATAAATATTTTTTAATGTGAAGCTAAATATGTTATGACTGAATTTCCTGTTTTAGTATAAAAAATATTTATGGTCAAAGCCATCGTAATAGAAAATGATGCACCTATCCGGAATTTTATTGTCCAAACGATTGAATCGCTATGTCCCAATGTGGGCATCATTTCAGTCGCTACCGATATCAAAACCGGGATTGGTGCCATCAATGAGCATGAACCTGATTTAGTCTTACTGGATATAAAACAACCGGACGGAAGTGGTTTTGAATTGGTCGATCATTTTCCTTCCCCCGAGTTTAAAGTGATTTTTTTCTCAAGCTATCCCGATTACGCTATCAAGGCAATCCGCTACAACGCCATTGATTATATAACAAAACCCATCAAACAGGAAGAGCTGGCCCAGGCAGTTAAAAAAGCAGAGGACATCATCAGGTATGAAGAAAAACTTCAGGCCAAAGCCCTTGGCCAAAGCATTAAAAGCCTGAACAGTTCCCACCGCCTCGTTTTAAATCCAGTGACCAGATCCATTTGGTTGATGCCAACGAAATCATTCACATTGAAGCAGATGGGAATTATTCAACGTTTTATCTGATTGACGGGCGAAAGATTGTCATTTCAAAATCAACCAGGGAATTTGAAGAACAGTTGCTCGACCAGGGTTTTCACCGAATCCATAAATCACATATTATTAACATTAACCGGATGAACTATTTCGACAAAGCAGATGGCGGTACGCTGGTGATGTGCAATGGTGATGAAGTGCCTGTTGCTTCAAGGAAACGGGATATGTTGATGGAATTGTTTGATAGTTTGATTTAATACTTGTTTAAAGTAAAATAAAACTTAATGATGAATATCGAAGTGAAAAAGAGAATAATAAATCTCAAATTGCTAGTCGGTGTTCTCCCAAAGGGATGTCGATGGCAGGCATTCGAAATTCCAAATAGAAAAAGAAGTTTAAATGAATTATGAATTTCGATTAACGAATGATGATTTCAGAAGTATTGAATTATGGATAAATATGATTTAGAGGAAAGATTAATAAAATTTTCGGTTTTAATCATTGAAATTGTAAATGAGATGTCAAGTTCAAAGGCAGGAAATCATTTATCAGGTCAATTGGTTCGTTCAGGAACGTCTGTTTCATTGAATTATGGAGAGGCTCAAAGTGCAGAATCAAGAAGGGATTTTATCCATAAAATGAAAATAATACTAAAGGAATTACGAGAAACATTTGTGTGCCTAAAAATAATTCATTTAAGCAAATTATATAAAACAGAAGAGAAAATCATTAAAGCAAAAAAAGAGAACAATGAATTGATTTCGATATTTGTAAAAAGTATAGAAACCGCTCAGAAGAAATTGAATTAAAAAAATTGATTTCATGAAAAATCTCAAATCGTTACTCGGTGTTGGATATTCGAAATTCAAGATAGAAAATGAAGTTAAAATGAAGTATGAATTTCAGCAAACCATTGATGATTTGAGAAGTTAAAAAAGAACTGCAAATATCCAATGCAAAAACAAGAAGCCACCATATTATCTGCAGAACTTTCGGGATTCCAGTCACTGGCTGAGAGCCTGACACCGGAAGAGATCACTCCCATGATGAAGGAGGTTCATTCCCTTGTTGAGAATACGGCCCGTTTGCACCAGGGTAAACTAAACCGCTACACCGGTGATACTTTCCTAACTGTATTTAATACTTCTAAAACGGCTGCAAAAAACGCCATTGATTCGGCCTTTGAATTAAGGGATCAATTGATTTCATTTACCCGGGAGAAAAAACCTGGCCTGCCTTTTAACCTGAAATTTGGAATCGCTACAGGTGGCATTATAATCACAGATATTGGAAATGAGCAGAAACAGCAAACCCTAATGGGCGAAGCCGTAAACCATGCCAACCGCATGAGCCAGTTTGCCGAAGAGGGGCAAATACTAGCGGATGAAAAAACAATGGAAGGCTTGACAAATGATTTTGAGCTTCAAAAACTGGAACCCATTCCCCTGAAAGGAGGAGTTGAAACGCTTCCCATTTTTGAACTTACAGGTAAAAAAGAAAAAGAAACTGGATATTAAACCAAAATCAGAACGAAAGATTGTTTCTCCAATGGTGGGCCGCAGCAGGGAAGCTGATCAATTGGAAGGCCTGATTAAAAATCTGGTTGCAGGAAAAGGTTCCATTGTAAACATTGTTGGCAAGGCCGGAATTGGCAAGTCGCGCCTGATGGCTGAGATAAAAGTGCAACCCATCATGGAAAAATTACTATTGCTCGAAGGCCGTGCAGTGTCGACAGGGCAAAATCTCAGTTTTCATCCCATTACCAATTTGATCAAATCCTGGGCTGGGATCACCGAAGATGACTTACCTTCAGTTTCCTCAGAAAAACTGTACCAGGGAATAAAACACAATACTCCTGAACAAGCTGATGAAATCTATGCTTTTGTTGCCACCATGATGGGATTGCCGCTGGAAGGAAAATATAAAGAACGTGTAAAAGGAATAGAAGGGGAAGCATTAGAAAAATTAATCCTGAAAAACTTACGTGACCTGATTATTGCAGCCACCAGAGACAAACCCCGCATCTACATGATCGAGGATATGCACTGGGCCGACAGTTCTTCCATTACCATGCTTGAATCCCTGTTTAAATTATCGGGCAGCCACCGGGTGATGTTTATCAACATCCTGCGCCCGGGTTATAAGGAAACAGGTGACTATATTTTAAAATATCTGGTGGATAACCTGCCCGGCGACCATATCACCATCAACATTTCTCCTTTGGCCAATGCAGAATCCAGCGAACTCATCGGTAACCTGCTTCAACAAGTCCAGCTCCCTGATGAAATCAAAGAGGTTATTATAAAAAAAACAGAGGGAAACCCATTTTTTATCGAAGAAGTGATCCGCAGTTTTATTGATGAAGGTATCGTAGAAATTAAAGACAACCTATTCAGGGTAACGGATAAAATTCATACAGCCAAAATCCCCGAAACCATCAATGATGTGATCCTTTCGCGGGTGGATAAGTTGGATGAAAAAACCAGGGAGTTGTTAAATACAGCATCAGTCATGGGAAGAAACTTCTATTACAAAGTGTTGGAAGAGGCTACCGATACCATTGAGGAACTGGATGAACGGCTCGAATACCTTAAAGACGTGCAGTTGATCAGCGAAAGTAAACCGAAGGAAGATATCGAGTTCCTGTTTAAACACGCCCTTGCCCAGCAGTTGACCTACGATTCCATCATTCAGCAATCGCGGAAAGACCTTCACCTGAAAATTGCCCGTTCCATCGAAAAGGTATTTGCCGAAAACATCCAGGATTATTATGGCACGCTGGCCTACCACTACACCAAAGCCGAAAACGAGGAAAAAACAATTCAATATTTGATTTTAGCAGGTGATGAATCCATGAAATCCGGGGCTTCTTCTGAGGCACTGAATTATTACAAGGATGCACTGAATAGGCTTCCTGAAAGCAGGAAAAATGATAATTCAGTTTTTGAAATAAGAGATCTGCAATTTAAAGTTGCATTTGCTTACCATGCAATTGGAAAAAATATTGAGGCACGTGCAGGCTTTGAAGCGCTAACCAGAAAATACTTTGGATATAACATTTTAGACAATGGGTATCCTCTAATCTACAGAGGAATTATAAGTATGCTCAAGTTCATATTTGTCATAAATAACCAATCTCTATTTTTTAAAAGGAAAGTAGATGATGATTTTCATTTATTTGCAAGAACAATTAAACAATGGGGAGAAGCAATAGCAACCGCTAATCCGAGGACTTTTGCCTTTAATGGTTTTCATATCCTTATAAAATTAAGCAAGTATCAGCTTCATGATTCTATACACGGACTTGCAGTTTTTGTCGAGAGTAGTTCTATGTATATGTGGACGGGAATTTCATTTAATGTGAGCAGTAAAATGCTGGAATATGCCGAGAAAGGTGGTGCAGGCCAACATCCTGTTTCACGGGCCACATATCGGTTTATCCTTAAAATGTATGAATTTATGACGGGAGATTGGAAAGTGGATGAAGATTTTCAACAGGTTTATGAAATGGGTGCACGTGTAGGGCATTTCTGGCCACTTACGATTTATGTAATGTACTCAGGCATGGTTAATATTGAGCTTGGTAAATTTGATGCACTCCTCGATAATGTTAAAAAGTTGAATGAAATTTCGGATACATTTGATAACAGCCATGCCAAAGCTCAAATGTACCGCATGATGGTGCCTGGATATTATCGATTCAGGCGACTCGATGAAGCAATTAAGTTGGCAGATGAAGGAATAGATTATACAAGGAAAACAGGCCATTTTGCAATGTTGATGGTTTTGTATTGTTCAAAATCGCAGGTACTCACATTAAAAGGACAACTAAATGAGGCAAGGTTGGCATTTAATGAGGCAGACAAATTAATTGAGCATCACAAAATAATCACGATCTATTATTGCCCATATCTACTTGCAAAAGTAAAACTGGAATTTGAAGAATTAAAATCGCTATCCAAAAGTGATAAAAATTATAAATCTAAATTAAAACAGCCACTTAAAACATCTGACAAATTAATCTCAAAATCCAAAAAAATGATCGGTTCGCTTACTGAAGCTTATTTGGTCAGAGCCCAAATTGATATTTTCCTTAATAAACAAAAGAAAGCTTTTAAAAATCTTCAACTGGCCATTCAGGCAGGTGAAAAATACAACGGCCGCCTCGAACTTTCCCGCGCTTATTTCGAAACCGGCAAATTCCTCTCCGATCCCAAAGTTAAGTACAATGAATTAAATGGCCACCCTGCCAGCCATTATCTCGAAAAAGCCAAAACCATGTTTAATGAAATGGATTTGCAATGGGATTTGGAGGAGTATGGGAAGTTTGTTAATCAAAATCCCTCTTGAGAACTATGAAACAACAAGCCACCATATTGTCAGCAGAATTGTCGGGTTTCCAGATTTTGGCTGAGAACCTGCCACCGGATGAAATTGCTCCTTTGCTGGATGAGATACACGCCCTTGTTGAAAATACAGTCCGCCTACACCAGGGGGAAATTAACCGCTATACCGGCGATACTTTTCTTGTAATATTTCATGCCGGGAAATCGGCTGCTAAAAATGCCTTGGATGCTGCTTTTGAAATTAAAGATCAATTAGATTCCTTTATCGGCGATAAGCAACTGGAGCAACCTTTAAACCTGAAAATTGGAATTGCCAGCGGTGGGATAATAGAAGCAGGCATTGGTGCCGATCAGAAGCAACAAACCCTGATGGGCGAAGCCGTGAACCATGCCACCCGCATCAGCCGCTTTGCCGGGGCAGGCCAGCTACTCGCCGACGACATTACACTGGATGGCCTGAATGATGATTTCGAGTATCAAAAACTGGAGCCCATCCCAATAAAAGGAGGAACAGAGACCCTCCCCATTTTTGAATTAACAGGAAAGCTTAGAAAGAAACTGGATATTAAACCAAAATCAGAACGAAAGATTGTTTCTGTAATGGTAGGCCGTAGCAGGGAAGCGGAGCAATTGGAAAGCCTGATTAAGAACCTGGTTGCAGGAAAAGGCTCCATCGTAAATATTGTTGGCAAGGCCGGAATTGGCAAGTCGCGCCTGATGGCTGAGATAAAAGTACAACCCATCATGGAAAAAGTACTATTGCTCGAAGGCCGTGCAGTGTCGACAGGGCAAAATCTCAGTTTTCATCCCATTACCAATTTGATCAAATCCTGGGCTGGGATCACCGAAGATGACTTGCCTTCAGTTTCCTCGGAAAAACTATACCAGGGAATAAAACACAATACTCCTGAACAGGCCGATGAAATTTATGCCTTTGTTGCCACCATGATGGGATTGCCACTTGAAGGTAAATACAAAGAAAGGGTAAAAGGAATCGAAGGGGAGGCATTGGAAAAACTCATCTTAAAAAACCTTCGTGACCTGATCATTGCTGCCACCAGAGACAAACCCCGCATCTACATGGTCGAGGATATGCACTGGGCCGACAGTTCTTCGTTAACCCTATTCGAGTCACTTTATAAACTTTCACTGCAATATCCTGTGATGTTTATTAATGTAATGCGGCCCGGCTACAAAGAAACCGGGGATTATATTTTAAAACACCTGGTTGATAATTTTCCGGGCAACCACACGACCATCAATATTGACCCTTTAGAAGAAACGGAATCCACAAACCTGATCAAGAATCTTTTACGCGAAACACCCCTGCCTGTTGAAATCCAAAAGATGATTATTCGCAAAACTGAGGGAAATCCTTTTTTTATTGAGGAGATCATAAGAAGTTTTATTGATGAAGAAATCATTGAGGTTAAAGAGGGAAACTTTATTGTTACCGAAAAGATCAAAGATGTTAATATCCCGGAAACCATCAACGAGGCCATATTATCGAGGGTAGATAAACTGGATGAAAAAACCAGGGAACTCCTCAACACAGCTTCGGTAATGGGACGAAATTTTTACTATAAAGTTTTGGAAGAAGCAACCGATACTATTGAAGAACTCGACGACCGCTTGTCCTACCTTACCGAAGTACAGCTTATCAGTGAAACCAAAAAGAAGCAGGAAGTTGAGTATCTTTTTAAACACGCATTGGCCCAGCAACTGACCTACGATGCCATGATGCAGCAATCGCGCAAGGAGACCCACTTAAAGATCGCCCGATCCATTGAGAAGGTATTTGCTGATAATATCAATGAATTTTTTGGGACCTTGGTTTATCATTATGAATTGGCAGAGGATAAAGAAAAAACCATCTATTATTTATGGTTGGCTGGTGAAGAAGCTATGAAATCTGGTGCCTCATCAGAAGCCCTTCAATTTTTTGAAAACGCACTTGATGCTATACCGCAGAAGAAAAAAGATGACTCAAAAGATTTTGAAATAAGAGTCCTGAGAATCAATATTGCCAATATGTATCATGCAGTGGGACGCAATATCGAATCGGTTGAGCTCTTTGAATTCATTTTTGAGAAATACTTTAATTACAGGGTTGCAAAAACGGAAAAGGGTATCATGCTGAGGGGTATTTGGGGAATGATCACGATCGCTTTCGCATTTAGATTTCCAGGGTTATTTTTTAGAAAATCAATAAAAAAGGAAGAAGAATCGATTTGTTCTCATCTTCTCGGGTGGGGTACCCCTATTTCTACAATAAATCCGAGACATTTTGTTTTTAAGCCATGTGATGCGGTCAGGAGATTTATTAAGTACGATACCATGGGCTCTCAGGCAGTTCTGGAACTTTACATCCAAATTTCATGTATATTTCTTTGGGCATCATTTTCTTACCCAACTACCAGGAAGATCATTAATCTTGTTGATCAGGCAGATCTTCAATTAAACCCAAGACCTCTTTTGTCTCTATTCATGACAAAAAGCATGTTTAACTTAAATACCGGAAAATGGCTTTACAATATTGAAGCCGATGAAGTATTTAACGCAGGAATCAAAGCGGGTGAGCTATGGATGACTAGTGTCACTGCCTTGTATCTTGGTTTGCAGAAGATCGAGATGGGGGATTATGCAAGTGCTATTGAGATTTCGGATAAACTTAAAGAATTAGGAAATTCATTTGAAAACAGTTTTGCAATCTCACAAGGATATAGAGTGAGATCGGTATGCCTAATGAAATTCAGGAAATTTGAACACCTGCAGGAATTAATAGACGAGACTAAGGTTTACATGCATAATACAGATAACAAGTTACACGCATTGCTGGTAGAATTGGTACAAAGTCACCTCCATATTCACAAAAACAATCTGGAAGCAGCAGTCAAATCTTTCGAGGAAGCAAAAGAGTCTCTGGAGATAATCAAGAGTGTTGCGAGCTATTATACGTATTATCTGATAACAAAAATTCAGCTGGGCTTAGCTTTGGTGAATGACAAAAGAAACATGAATATTAAAAACATTAAAGAAATCAGGGAGATGTTAAAAACATCCAAAAAGCTGATCTCCAAATCCAAAAAATTTGTCAGTAACCTTACCGAAGCTTATGTGCTAAGAGCGAGAATATTCATGTTTCAGGGTAAGCTTGGAAAGGCAATCAAAAATCTTCAACTGGCAATTCAAGCAGGCGAAAAATACCAAAGCCGCCTTGAACTTTCTCGTGCCTATTTCGAAACCGGTAAATTCCTTTCCGATCCAAAAACAAAACAAAAACAACTCAACGGACTTTCAGGAAAAGAATATCTGGAAAAAGCCAAAACCATGTTTGAAGAAATGGATTTGCAGTGGGATTTGGAGGAATATAATAAGTTTAACCATACCCGAACATTGTAATGGTTTTTAAAATATGTTTGTTTATATCGAAACATATTGTTATTTTAGCAGCATTATTCAACTATAACTGAGCATGATTATAAGAACTTCGTATCTTGAAAAACTCAAAATCTACACTGGGAAACCTATTATTAAAATAATCTCCGGAATGCGAAGGGTTGGGAAGAGTGTATTACTAAGACAATATCGCGAATTTCTTCTTGAGTCTGGCGTAGATGAAAAAAATATCCTGCTTATCAATAAGGAATCTATTGAGTTCGATTTTATTTCAAATTATCAGGAACTTTACAATTTCATCAAAAAGACAGTCTCACCGCAACCTGGAGTTAAGCATCTTCTGATTGATGAAATCCAGGAAATTGACCAATGGGAAAAAGCAATAAATTCATTTTTTGCCGAGGGATCATATGATATTACCGTTACCGGTTCGAACGCACGGATGCTTTCAACCGAACTCTCAACACTACTGGCAGGTAGGTATGTTGAAATTTCTGTTTATCCCTTTTCTTTTAAGGAATTTATACAGGTAAGGACACAAACGCATCCGGGCGAAAATACCGGCGACTCGTTTAAACTATATCTGCGTTATGGTGGCCTTCCAGGCATCCATTCATTACCCCTCACCGACGAAGCTGTTTTCCCTTACCTGAATGCTATTTTTAATAGCGCACTGCTAAAAGATGTTGTTTTACGCAATAAGATCAGAGATGTGGAACAGCTTGAAAGAATAACCCGTTTTATTTTTAGTAATTGTGGAAATATTACTTCTGCTAAAAACATTGCCGATTACCTGAAATCCCAGCGAACCAAAATTTCTATTGAAACGGTACAGAACTATCTGTTTTATCTCAGCCAGGCTTTTATGATACACAAAGTGAGGCGTTACGACCTGAAAGGCAAAAAAGTGCTCGAATATTCGGAAAAGTATTATTCGGCTGATGCAGGCTTAAGATTCGGTATTGTTGGATATACTGACGATGATATTTCAGGGGTACTTGAAAATATTGTTTTCATTGATTTGCTTAATCGTGGATACACTGTTTATGTTGGTCAGATAGGTCAGCTTGAAATTGATTTTATCGCTGAAAAGCAGGAAGAAAAAAGATATATACAGGTTACTTACCTGTTGAGTAGCGAAAAAACTGTTGAAAGAGAGTTTGGAAACCTGATGCGCGTGAATGATAATTTCCCTAAAATGGTTCTTTCAATGGACGAATACTGGGATAAAACCAGGCAGGGCATTGTAAGAAAAAACATTATTGACTTTCTGGACGAGGAGTGAAAGAGCCGTCCTGCACCGAAACAAATAGTTAAAACTCCGACCAATAAATGCAAACTCCCCTAACGCATTCATCATGAAAATCCCAGCGTTCAGATAAAAACTCCCGGCGTTCACATATCTGTTTCATGTTTGCCTTCCCCAGTTACTACTTTTGGTTATGTAAATTTTTTATTAACTAAAATTAGAAGCCTTATGAGAACTTTAAAAATTACCATTTCGATTGCAACAACATTTCTGTTGTTGTTTTTATTTACCAGCTCAATTTTTGCCCAACTTGAATTTGTTGGGAATTATCAAGACGGTATGGGAGGTGCCGGCTGGGATGCTGATGGCTCCGGACCAGAACCCTATGGAAACGGGCATGGGGATATATTTTATTACACAGCCTCACGTGATTATTTGGACGGTGAGGACCATTGTGGTGGGGAATTAACAGATGTATTAAATGGATTCCCTACGTTTGAACAAGAACTTGCTGCCAACGGATATTCGTATGATCAGGTAACACTTAAATTTGCACTTGCCAACCTGGGTGATGATGTTGAAGGTATTGATTACTTTACTGTGGATGGATTGCATTATTGCAACTTTTATCCCATTGTCATCACTTTTGAGCTTGATGGAGAACCACTGATAGAAGCTGTTGGGAATTATGGAATATACATCACCGGAACAAATGTAAGGGAATTTGAATCTGGGTTTTTGAAAATTAACAACATTTCAAACGGGAACAATGAAATAGTGGCAGATGCTTTTATGGCAGATATTGCAACAGAAGAGCTACAGCTTAAAATGACAATTTCACCTGATAATGCAGCAACATTTGTCAACGTAAATGGAAGAACAGGTGCTTATATTGATGTTACCTGCACATTTGAAAAAGGTTTGCCGGAAATCCCAATGCAGGGCCTAATTTCTGAAAACATGGGAACCGCTGCATGGAATGCAGATGGCACAGGCCCTGAACCCTATGGAAATGGTCATGGTAATGTGGTTTATTATTCAGCATCTGTAGACTATGATGGAATAAATCCTGATCCTAATGCTTGTTTGGCTAAATTTTTAGATGGCTCTCAGGGTTTTAAAAACACACTACTTCAACTACAGTATAGGGGATTTGAAATAAGTGATCTAAAAGTAAAAATGGGTCTTTGTAGTCTGGGACCAGATGTTGAAAACGAAGATTGGGGTTTTGAAAATGGATATGAATGGCTAAACGAATACAACATTGCTTTTACTGTTGAATTAAATAATGAGCCCATACTTGAATTTTTGCAGGACACTAATAAAATGACATTCATCAATCCGGCTACCGTTACATGGGCCACAGAAAGTTCGATATGCAAAGTTTATGATATTTCAGGGAATGCTTCTACAGATGCTCAATTTGTAGTTCAATCATTTTTGAAGGATCTTGGGAGCCATCGTCTGAAAACTGATGTTTCGAATATTAGTTTAGTTGGACAAATGCCTTCAGGGGATGGAAGAACTGGTGTTTGGTACGATTTAGTTGCAGGTTCTTTTGTTGGTGTTCACGAACAAGCCACCTTTGTTTCGGAAGGTACAGTAAGTGGCACCTGGACAGCAGAAAATTCACCCTACTATATTGAAGGACCGATCACTGTTGAAAATAACCAGATGCTGACTATAGAACCAGGTGTTCGGGTAGCTGTGAGGGGCACTTATCCCATTACCGTGAAGGGTAACATAATGGCTGAAGGTACAGCTGATAATAAAATTATGTTCACAGCATCCAATCCAAATATTACTTTTGATGGCCTGGATTATGAGGGAGGCAATATTGTAAGTGCTGGTCCTTCTGTTTTTGATCATTGCATTTTCCAATATGGTAAGGCTATGGGTGGTGGAGAATACAATAGTGGTGGAATATTTGCTGTTCGCGATTATGATGATATTGAAATTTATAACTCTGTTTTCAGGCATAATCTTGCAGATTTACCTGATATCAACTATTACGGTAGTGGTGGAGCTATCGCATTATGGAATGCAAGCCCATTTATTCAGAAATGCATTTTTTATGATAACTATGCATTGGAATATGCAGGAGCTATATTGGTATATATGGAATCTGAACCCATTATTTCAAACTGCTTGTTTTATAACAACGAATCTGAAAGGGGAGGAGCTATTGCTTTTTATGAAAATTCAAATGGAATTTTGATAAACAGTACAATTGCTGATAATGTTGCCACTTTATTTGGAGGTGCACTATATTTTTATCAAGAGTCTAATCCTGAAATAATCAATTCAATACTGTGGAACAATGAAGCCGCAAGCTCAGGAAATGAGGTATATTTCTCCAATTGGGCCAGTACCCCAGGTTTTTATTACAATGATATTGAGGGAGGACTGGAAGGATTTGGTGGCCTACCATTTACTGGAGATTATGAAAATTGTATTGATGAGGATCCGTATTTTGGAGAGGTTGAAGAGTTTCACTACAAAATTTCAGAAGGGTCGCTATGTGTAAACGTTGGAGTCCCAAGTACTTCAAGTTATTATTATCTGGAATATCAGCCCGAATATTGTTTGTGCGGGTTTGAGAGAAATTATGGTGGCTGTATTGACATGGGAGCATATGAAACGGATATAGTGAGCAGAATCGGTTCAAACCATGAAAATAGTAAAGAAGTTGTTGTATATCCCAATCCGGCTGCATCCACATTGTATATAACCGGAAATATGATAAATGAATTTGACATGGAGGTCGAAATTCTTAACCTCCTGGGTCAAACCACAGCTAAATACAAAATTTCAGAGATGAATAATACCATAGAATTGAGTGAACTAAAATCAGGAACCTATTTCTTGAAATTAACTGCAGGCACTGAAGTAATAACCCAAAAATTTGTTAAGAAGTAAATCCGCTTAATTTACATGAAACAGATGACACTATTTACATTGAAGTAAGCAGTGTCATCTGTTTTTTTATTCAAATCAATTTGAAAAATAAGGTTTTTCAACAACAATTTTTAATGCCTGGCCATCAAGTAAAACAGCATTGGAATCCAACCCATTTTTAAACGAAGTTATTTCAGTATCCCAATTATTATGGGTTCGTTGTGAAAGGGTTTCAACAGTTTCATCCTTTCCGGCAGTGGCAACCTGAAGATAAGTCCCTTGAATTCTTTTCTTTTCCTCGTTCGTCAATGGCCGGGTACTGTTTACTGCATTTGCAATGGCTTCGGAATGTTTCATATAACTCATACCCACAACATTAAACAAAAGGCTTTCTATCTTAATCCAGTAAACCTGTACCTAAACAGGTTGCTGACCAGTGGCATCAGTTATGCTCACCACATAAGCAGGAAAGCCATTGATGTCAATAGATTGATTTTGGTCCGGTTTGAGTTTATATTCTTTTTTCAAATAATCGGCAAATGCCTTTCCGATAGTGTCGGGCTCAACAACCGAATCATTGATCATATAAACCAGGCGGGCTTCTCCATCCTTTTGCACTGCACCAACTGCCACCGGAACATTGATGGTTTTCCAGCCATCGGGGAATGTAATACTAAGATTTAAATCGGGATGCATAAAAAAAGTGGAATCGAAAATTCCCTGTGCCGGGTTAGGGCCATAAACCATTCCGGCAATTTTTTCATAAAGGGATTTTGTATCAGGAGCGATGGCAGCCTTTTCTGTCCATTGCAATTCAGCAATCTCTTTCTCAATGTTCTCAACTCTTTTCGGGGTATAGGGGTGACTAGAAAAATAACTCCTTTTTTCGGATTCACCGGTCAGGTGCTCTACATCTGTTGATAGTCTTTCCAGTATGATGGCTAGTTTCTCCGGATTATAACCAGCAATTGACGCCAGTTTGATGCCCAATTTATCTGCCTCGCTTTCCTGTTTACGGCTGTAGTTTTTTAGAAACAATTCACTACCTAAACTCACTGGTGCATTGATGATATTTCCCAAATTAGAATTGAACATCCCTACAACTGCCCCTGGAATATGCAATATGCATGGAAATATACTTTTCTTCATTTGCTTTATTGCATGTCTTTTGGTTACATGGATCATTTCATGTCCCATCACACAAGCCAGTTCTGCTTCATCATTAACCAGACTTAACAACCCTCTTGAAATATAAATATAACCCCCTGGTAATGCAAAAGCATTGGGCTCGGCCATATCAACCACATGAAATTGAAATGTAAAAGGTGATTCTCCAAGTGCGCCAACCAATCGCTGGCCTACTGCTTGCACATAAGAAGTTAGCGCTGAGTCGTTGTAAATCCCTATTGTTTGTTCGACCTGAATTGCTGATTCAGCTCCAATTTGCTTATCGTATGAATAATCTTGTGCTATTGATAAATTACTGATAAATAAAAGTATTACCAGAAAATTGATTTGGAAAATCCTTGTTTTTATATGGTTCATTTCAATTAAGTTTGTATTCTTGTGATAAGTAAGTAGTTATTGTTTCTAAATTTCATTTACGGTTAAATCTTCATTGGATTCGTTCACCCAGGCGATGAATAATTTATATCCAAGAGATAAAACAATTGCACCCAGAAAGAGGCCCATAAAACCCGATGCAATAAATCCGCCGATAGATCCCAGAAAAATAACCAATGTTGGAACAGGTGCGCCTTTGCCCATAAGCAGGGGCTTCATTATGTTATCTGATATCATAACCAGAACAAGGGCAATTGTCCACAGTATAGCTATCCAGGTTTCGCTTATAGTGAATAAATAAACGATTACTGGAATAATAACCGGTGCCGGGCCAATTTGTATAATGGACAGGATCAGGCACAACAATGCCCATAAACCTGCATAAGGTATGCCTGCCATTAGAAAAACCAATCCAGCCAAAAAGGATTGTATGAAAGCTACACCCAAAACTCCTTTAGAAACATTTCGAACAGTGAGTTCTGCAATATTTGCATATTCATCACCCTTGTCATCAACAAGTTTTCGAAATAGTCTCTTAAGCATTTTACCCCCCTCTTCAGAATAGGCCAGGAAAATACCGGCAATAATTATAGAAATGATAAATTGAATAAAAGCCATTCCTGTCCCCATTAGTGCATTTATGAACCAGCTTCCAACAGATTTTAATTGGGTTGAATAGGATTGTAATGTCGCTTCAAGATTTTTATGGGCTCCCGACCAAATATTATAAACCGAATTACCAATTAAAGGCCATTCTTTAATCTCCTTGTCCGGTGGTGGAACTTTCAAATCCTCGGCACTCAGATCTTTGCTATAAGCCTGAATCCCCGTTACCAATGAATCGGTAAAAACAATACTTGGGATGATAATAATAGCAAGTGAAATAAATACAATAACAATCGCCGCAATCTTTTTTTCGTTTTTCATTTTTTTACACACAGCCTTATAAAGAGGCAATATTGTGATTGCAATTATCAATGCCCAAAAAACAATGTTGGCAAAAGGTAAAATGATTTGAAAACACCATACCAATAATAAAAGCAGTGCACCAAGTTTGATCGTAATATCAACAGCATTTTGAACGGGCGAATTTTTATTTGCAGCCATGTGTTTTAGTTTAAAGTTAATTGTAAATGACCAGGCTTATCTGTTCTAAGAAATAATTACATCACCCGGCAAAATGGTTTCCATAAACGTGGAAGCAACAAAATTAAGTAAAATCTTAAATGTTGGGTATCTTTGCAAAAAATGGACAACCAGTGTCTGGACTTAAAAAAAATAAAGAATCAGCATTAAAAGTCAATAAAGGAATTGACCAACCAACTTCATTTCATCCTGATGCAGCAAGCCGTTTTAAAAAAAGCAGGCCTGATTTGTTGGATGTTAATACCTATGTTTCTGGAATTCGAGAAGGAAATCGCACAATTTTAAGCAAAGCCATCACCCTGGTCGAGAGTTCTTTGCCTGCCCATCAGAACCTTGCCCAGGAAATCATCGAAAAATGCCTTCCCTTTTCCGGAAATTCCATTCGCGTCGGAATAACAGGGGTTCCAGGAGTTGGCAAGAGTACTTTTATTGAAGCACTCGGAATTTATTTAACCAGAAATGGTAAAAAGCTGGCCGTGCTTGCCATTGATCCTAGCAGTGAAAAAACAAAAGGCAGTATTCTTGGAGATAAAACACGCATGGAGCAATTATCGGTTGATAAGAATGCATTTATCCGTCCTTCGCCATCTGCAGGCTCACTGGGTGGTGTAGCACGCAAAACCAAGGAGATTATTATTCTCTGTGAGGCTGCCGGATTCGATACTGTTTTTGTAGAAACTGTAGGAGTGGGGCAATCCGAAACAGCTGTGCACAGTATGGTTGATTTTTTCCTTTTATTGATGCTTGCCGGTGCCGGTGATGAATTGCAGGGCATCAAGAGAGGAATTATGGAAATGGCCGATGCCCTTGTCATCAACAAAGCCGATGGCGATAATATTCACAAGGCAGAACTGGCAAAGAGGGCTTATGCCAATGCTTTGCATTTGTTTCCCCCTTCCGGGTCAGGATGGATTCCCCGGGTCGAAACGTGTTCTTCCATTTCAAATGTCGGGATTGAGAATGTTTGGCAAACCCTTACTGATTACCATGACCTGGCTGTAAAATCAGGTTATTTTGAATCCAAAAGAAAACAGCAGGAAATAAAGATTATGTTCAGTGCCATCGAAAATAAATTTCAGGAAGAATTTAAAAACGATCCTGAAGTCAATCGCATTTTACCATCCCTTGAGCAAAAAGTAATCAGCGGGGAGATAAGTTCCTACAAAGCAGCCTATCAGTTGCTGGAGGTTTATTTTAAGAACCGGGGTTGATTAAAACCCATTCCTGCCAGGTTTCTGCAAATCAGGTTTTTATTTTCTCTTTTGGTGGAAACCATATGGAAGCAAAAATGCTTATCAGCAAAATTCCAATAATCAAATAAAAGGAGTGTATAGTAGTAAACCCTAACCCTTTTAAAAACTCACCGATAAGCATTTTTACACCGATCAAGGTTAACAGAACAGAAAGTCCAATCTTGAGGTAATAAAAACGGTTGATCACATTTTCAACCAGGAAGAATAGGGCTCTCAATCCCAGAATAGCAAAAATATTGGAAAAGAAAATAATAAAAGGATCTTTTGTAATTGAAAAAATGGCAGGTATGGAATCAACAGCAAAAATCACGTCGGAAAACTCAATTACAAGCAATACGATAAATAGGGGAGTGACAAACCATTTGCCGTTTTTCCTGATAAAAAACTTCTCTCCTTCAAATGAATTATGTGTCCGGAAATACCGCGAAGCAAACTTGACCACCGGATGGTTTTTAGGTTCAATTTCTTCCTTTTTGTTGCGTGTAAAAAACATGTGAATTCCCGTATAGATCAGGAAAAAACCAAATAAGTATAAAATCCAGTGAAATCGAATGACAAGTGCTGAACCTGCAAAAATGAAAATAAACCGCATGACAACTGCTCCCAAAATTCCCCAGGTGAGCACACGCTTATAATATTTTTCCTCTACTCCAAATGCATAAAAGATCATGATCATGACAAAAATATTATCCACCGACAGGGTTTTCTCAATTAAATATCCGGACAAGTATTCAAGTGCAAGATTTTTTTCATAAAGCATGAGCGCTTCAGGATAGGCAAGCCCGGTGATATCAATGGGATGATCATACTTGTCAATTCTTAGTTGAAGCTCGGCAAGGTTGTCGATACCGTGAATATAATTGCCAAAATAAATTATGAAAAAATAAAACCCAATAGAAAGGCCAATCCAAATGATTGACCAGATTAGGGCTTCTTTGAAACCGATAATGTGACTTTTCTTACTGAAAACACCCAGGTCAATTATCAGGATGGTGAAAATAAAAGCCAGGAATAAAGTAAAAAATGTTATTTCAGAAAAGTTGAACATCGGGCCTAGAATTTCGGGTCAAAGGTAATTAAAGTAAAACAATAAATAATAGTTGGGTATTCGAAAAAGGGAAATATTTGATCGTCCCAATTGAAAGAACAATTGAACAACGATTTATCGGGCTTTAGCCCAATAATATTAATATTTCAAGAACTACCTTAAACTTTTATGTCCTCGAATGAAGAGCAACCCGGTTACCTTCTGAATCTATAAAGATAGCCATGTAGCCATGATCATCCGAAATTTTTCTTCTGGGTTCGATGATTTTCCCACCGGCCTTTTTAATATTTTCAAGATCCTTGTTCAAATCACCAGTGGGTGTAGTCAGATAAATCAGGATACCATCAGCAGAAGGTTTATAATGCTCGGGATGGTGAACCAGCGAACCTCCTGAACCTGTTGTATTTTCAAACCACGGAAACCATGCCATGTCCAATGGGCCCATCTGGGCACGGGTCAGTTCAATTTGCAAAACGGATTCATAAAATTTAATGGCACGCTCCATATCCGCAACCGGGATTTCGAACCAGCCAACAATGTTGTGTGTATAAGCCATAGTAAAAAATGTTTAGGTTGTTTTTTTGAATTGATCGCAATAATGATAACAATTTTTAGGCTTCATTGTTCTCAATTTAATGATGGATTTCGCAACATATCCTGAGTTGGAAACACCAATAAACTAACGGTTGTATTTATACAATGTCCCGTTGAATTTATCGGACGGATATTTCTTTCGGTTTTTGATCATTTTTTCATAATCCGCCGATTCAAGGTCTATGTCCAGCTTGTCGGCCAATCGCATAAGGTAGATGAAAACATCCGCCAGTTCTTCTTTCGCCGCCTGCTTCAATTCAGGGCCTATATTTTGTTTTTCCGATTCCTCGGGTGTCAGCCATTGGAAAACATCCAGCAATTCTCCAGCTTCCCCGGCAAGGGCCATGGAAAGGTTTTTGGGATTGTGAAACTGTTCCCAATTGCGTTCATCAATAAATTCCTGAAATCTTTTTTGAAATCGTTTTATGTCCATAATTGTTTTGAAATTAAATAGATTGGGCTCTGATTATCCCAGCCCAGAAAAACTGGAAGTAGATGTTTGCCACAGATTCACAGATTTTACGAATAAATAATAAATAGTCACTGAGCAAACTACCTTTGGTAGTTTGAAATCTGTGATATATTATTTGCAATAAAATCATTTTTATTTTGTGAATCTGTGGCAAATATTAATTGTGTAATTGTTTTCTACAAAAAAATACAAGAATATCAGAAATAAGATACTAATGCTGATTGTTTTACCTTTTAAATCCTTCAATAAATTCAAACAGCTCTTCGCGCCTGCCAGAGGCAACAGGGATTTCTGTATTATCCGACAGGAATACCTTTCCGCCTTCCGATTTTTCATAACGCTTAAAATGTTTGAGATTGATGAGGTAGGAACGGTGGATCCTGAAAAAGCCATTCTCTTTCAGCAATGCTTCATATTCTTTGATGGGTTTGGATATCAAAATTGGATTATCCGATTTTAGATGAACCCTTGTATAATTCCCATCTGCACTGCAATAGGAAATGTCAGATAATTCAACCAGGAAAATGTTTTCTGCATCTTTCAATACAATTTTATCATAGTCCTTCTTGGAGAAACCATGAAGCGCATTTTTATATTGAATTTTAAATTTCGGGTCAATCTGTTTCCGGGCTTTATCAACAGCTTCAACCAATTCATCAGAATCAACAGGTTTTAAAAGATAATCGAGTGCGCTAAAACGGAAAGCCTTTAAAGCATATTCCTGGAAGGCAGTAATAAATATCACTTTGAATGAAATGGTATCGAATAGTTCCAATAAATCAAACCCGGTTCCCTCGGTCAGCTGGATATCCAAAAATACCAGATCAGGTTTGGTTCTGTTAATCAGCTCAAATCCTGCTTTAACAGATTCTGCGCTACCAAGAACCTCCACATCAGGACAATGCCCTTTTAAAAGATTTTGCAAGCGCTCCAGGTTTTGCACTTCGTCCTCTATGATAACAGCTCGAATCAACATTAAGATTTTGAGGGTTAAAAATAATCAAATTCCAGCAACCTGCAACCTCAGGAATTTTTACTATTTTAGTAAACTGAATTTCCCCAAGTTATGACATCAGTCAATTTTTTATCGAAAATAATCATTTTTTACTTTTTTTTATTTTGCTTTTGGCCTGGAGTGATCCAAGCTCAAATATTTGATAAGTTCGAGCGGGTCAATACCGACAGCCTTAAACAGTTGCTCGAAGGGAAATCTGATTTGGAAACGATAGAAATCTATTTTCAAATTGCCAAAGGTTATTTTGTTATTGAGCCTGATTCCTGTATGAAATACGCTGAAATTGCATCGCAACTTGCTTTGGAGTCAAAAGATCAGGATCTGATCGCGATTTCAAATTACTACCTCGGCAGGGCATATTATTATAAAGGGCAATATGAAGAGGCAGCCGAACAATTCATCAATGGTTTTGACTATTTTATGAGAAAAAGGACACTGCTCAAATTTTGAATATGGCAACGGAATTATCCTTTGTTTATCTGTATGCCAGAAATTACGATGTCCTTCGAAAGCACCTGGAGGATGTGACAAATTATATAGGTTGGATAAAAGACACGGTTCAATTGTCATTTATCATTACTGGAGCCGGCTATTGCTACTATGTTATGGGCGACTATGAACGCTCCAATAAACATTACGAATTGTTTTTTGATATCTGTGACAAATATCCCATACCGCTTGAACTTAAGGCACATTTTTACAGATATACAGGTATTAATTATGAACGCATGGGAGACTTGCCTAACGCTCTTGAATATTGCCAGCAGGCAAATGAACTACGTAAGGAAATTAATTTAAACCCACTTTATGACTTCATGGGATCTATTTATTTTAAAATGGATAGCCTGGATAAAGCGGAACAATATTTTCAGAAATACCTTGAACTTAACAAGGATGGTGACATCGTAATTACACCCGGGATTGCTTCAGGTATGCTCGGTAAAATTTGGTCGAAGCGCGGACAGTTTAAGAAAGCTGAAGCCGCTTTTAAGTTTGCGCTGGAGCTGGCGGAATGGGTTTATGAGCATAAAATGTATGCAAAAACCAAAGAGGCGGACATCAGGAGTAACTATATGGCCCATCAGTCAGTGGGCAGTTTTAGGGAAGATCAGGCGCTGAATATGATTGCCTCCAATCATTACGAATTGTATAAATTATACGATCGGCAATCGATGGCCCAAAAGGCACTTGATGAATATATCCTCTATCATGAAGCTTTGAAAGAATATGAAAATTTCGAGCAAGTTGCTGCCATCGAGGAGATCAAAGACCGCTATGAAGCTGAGAAGAAAGAACAGACCATTACGACCCTTTCACAGGAAAAGGCAATGGGCCAAATGCAGTTAAGGCAATCGCGTATCATTGTTTTCGCAATTGGCGGACTTTTTTTGTTAGCAGTGGCATTGGCCATTTTATTTATCCGCATGATCAGGATCAGGTCGGAGCAGAAATCCGTGGTACTTGAACAAAAATTACTACGCTCACAAATGAATCCTCATTTTATTTTCAATGCACTTTCCAATATCACCAACCTGGTTGAAAAACAGGATACTGTTGCGGCATCAAAATTCCTGAATCGTTTTGCACGGTTGGTGAGGCATATCCTGGAAAGTACCCGCGAGGATTTTATTCCGCTTGATGATGAACTCAAAAACCTTGAAAACTACCTGGAACTTCAGCAACTCAGGTTTAATGATAAATTCACCTATTCCATCATACTCGATGATGATGTTGTTGCCGATGAAATCATGATCCCTACCATGCTGGTACAGCCATTTGTTGAGAATGCCATTGAGCACGGCATCAAACCCAAGGAAGAAAGCGGGCATGTGAAGGTCAGGTTTTATAAGCAAAATCATTTGATAACTTGTGAAGTGGAAGATGATGGCATCGGGAGGGAGCAAGCCATCAGGATTGAACCGTTCAAGCATCCACACCGGTCGTACGGCGTTGCCATTGCCCGCGAACGGCTGGCTGCCATGAGTAAAAAAATCCGTATTAAGGTAAAATTGAACATTGTTGATCTAAAAACAGATTCCGGAGAATCTTCGGGCACCAAAGTCATCATCAATATGCCTTATAAAATGGCGGTGTAAAAACTAAATAATTTTAAATAATTGAATTCTAAACTTCATTAATAGGTAAAAATCACTTTTAATATTCAGGTCTGTAAATTTCTTTGTCCCATTGATTGTAATTTCCCAGCATTATAAAATAATATTTAACATTTACAGGGAGAATGAAATAAACCACAATTGACTGAAAGTACCTAAGTTTTGTGCTGTGAATGAAATTCAAAAATTGAATATCGAACAAGGAATGATGAATTATGATTTTTAGAAGCCTATTGAAACAAATAGGATGCAGGCAATGATAATGGCAAACTTCAAAATTCGATATTCGTTAATCGATATTCGGCATTTATATATTTATAGAGACAAAAGTGACTGCAATAGAATTGCAGGGTTTTAACCTTTAACTAGATCAAAAAAACCAATATTCACACAACCACAAGCCCCTTTCATACATTTCCAGGGGCCATTCATACATCTACCAAAAAAATCATGGTTTGATACTTTATTTTAGTGGGAAAATAACAAACACTTATAATAATACCCGATCATGAAAAAACTTACACTTTTATTAGCCATCTTTATGATAGCAAATTTGCTGTATTCTCAAACCAAAGATTCGTGCCTGCCCGAAGGGATCACTTTTACTACCCAGTTACAAATTGATAATTTTCAAACCAACTATCCGGGTTGTACCGAGATAGAGGGGGATGTCGTAATTGGTTATTCCTGGGGTGGAACTGATATTATTAACCTTACTGGATTGAATGTGTTGACATTCATTGGAGGTGATCTGACTATTTGGAATAATTATGTCTTAACCAGTCTGGCAGGTCTTGATAATTTAAATTCAATAGGAGGCGACCTGACTATTGAATATAATCCTTTGACGAGTCTGGCAGGATTGGAAGGAATTGACAGTATTATTGGTTGCCTGAATATTGTAAATAATATTTTCCTGGCAAGTTTGGCAGGGCTGGATAATTTGATTTCCATTGGCGGTTGCCTTAACATTAATCAAAACGGATCGCTAACCAGCCTCACAGGACTGGAATGCTTGACGTGTATTGGATCTAATTTCTTATTATACGATAATGAAGTGCTTACCAGCCTATCTGGATTGGCTAATCTTACTTCTGTGGGAAGTTCCCTGAAAATTCAAGGTAATTATGGATTGATTAGCCTGGCGGGTCTTGATAATTTAAATTCATTAGGAGGTGACCTGACTATTGCAACTAATTCTTTGACGAGTCTGGCAGGATTGGAAGGACTTGACAGTATTGTTGGTTGCCTGAATATTGAATATAATGGTGGATTGATCAGCCTTACAGGATTAGAAGGAATTACCTCGGTAGCCGGTGACCTTAATATTCATTCAAATAATTCCTGACCAGCCTTGCAGGGCTGGATAATGTGGCTTCGATAGGGGGTGATATTAAAATACATTATAACTCTTCTCTGACAAGCATGTCAGGGTTGGGGAATTGACCTCCATTGACGGTGATCTCAGGTTTCAAGGTAATGATGCCTTGACCAGCCTTACAGGGCTGGATAATGTAACATCCATTGGTGGTAATTTGAGTTTGTCGAGTAATGATGCCCTGACCAACCTATCTGGACTATATAATTTAACATCTGTTGGTGAGGGTCTTTATGTTAGTGATAATGATGCCCTGACCAGCCTTTCTGGATTGGCTAATGTTACTTCTGTCGGTAGTTCCCTGAAGATTCAAGGTAATAGTGGATTGACCAGCCTGATTGGATTGGAAAATGTTACTTCTGTTGGGGAATTTGCTGGATATTCAAGGTAATAGTGGTTGCCAGCCTGACTGGATTGACTAATCTTACTTCTGTCGGAAGTTTACTGTGGATTCGAGGTAATAGTGGATTAACCAGCCTTTCGGGATTGGAAAATATTAACGCTGTAGGGTCCCTGGCCATTCAAGGTAATATTGGATTGACCAACCTGGCTGGTCTTGAAGGATTGACTTCCATTGGCGGGGGTACCTTCGATAACATTTAACCCTGCTTTGACTGACTTTGACAGGGCTTGGATAATATCGAGGCAACCAGTATAACAAATTTAGCTATTCATTCTAATGGTTCATTAAACATGTGTGAAGCAATATGGTTGTGCAATTATCTGGCCAGTCCAAACGGAAGTGTAAATATTTATAATAATGTCCAAGGATGCAAATAATTCAGGAGAAATTGCCAATGCCTGCGGCCTTAATCCGCCTTGCCTGCCATTTGGAAACTACTATTTTTATCACAAGATGAAATTGATGATTTCCCAATCAATCACCCCAATTGTAATGAACTTGAAGGATATGAGAATTGGGGGTGACGATATTCGAGCTTATTGGCTTAAATCAGGTAACTTCGATAGGGAGTAATCTCTCAATTGGAGATTGGACGTATTACTTTGGAGGAAATCCCATGCTTACAGACTTATCGGGATTGGAAAATGTGACCTCCGTAGAGGAAGGTCTCAGGATTATAAATAACCCTGCCAACCAGTCTTACTGGACTGGACAATTTAACATCCATTGGGGTGGCCTGAATTATGGAGTAATTCATAGACAATACAACCTATCCGGATTGTACAACGTAACATCTATTGGCGAGAACCTTTATATTAGCGATAACTCTGTAGCCAGTCTTACAGGACTGGATAATGTAACCACTATTGGGGTAGCCTTGAATTATGGAATAATTTTGCACTATCCAGCTTATCCGGACTGTACAACCTAACATCTATTGGTGAGAACCTTTATATTGTAAATAATAGTGCCCTGACCAGCCTTACGGGACTGGACAATATTGAAGTGATTCAATCGCATACCTTGTGATTCAAAATAATCAAACTTTTATTATCTGCGAAGTTCAAAGTATATGCGATTATCTTACAAGTTCTAATGGAGAAGTAGAAATTTGGGGAAACGCTCCCGGATGCAATAGCCCCGAAGAAATTGACAGTCTGTGTAACATAACTGTAGTTCAAAATTTTTACGAAGAGTATGAAATTTTAATTTCTCCAAACCCAATAAACATTCAGGCAGTTTTAAGTTTCAATTTAACAACACCCCGACCGGTTGATATTCGTATTTACAACACCACCGGCATTTGCCTCAACAGCTGGCAATTCCAAAATCAGCAGCCTGGTCAAAAAGAGTTTAAACTTGATTTGAAAGATTTACAAGCTGGCATTTATTTCTGTCAGGTACAAATTGGGAATAAAATGGTAACAAAGAAAATCATTAAAACAAAATAGCCTTGAGCACCTTAACTTGCTATCATTCCATAATATCACAAAGTCATTGGGTTCATTCCTGATAAGGACTGACATGGATTGACAACTCAATAAAAGTGCAAAAAACGGTCTCCCGATGCCTATTGTCGGGAGCGATATCTTTTTCCTTTCATGCATCCCGAAATTCCCTAATTTTGGATATTCAACAATCCCCGATTTTAATATGAGCAATGAAATAAAACAAATAACGAAGAGGTCTGGTGAGAAGGTTCCCTTTGATCAGCAAAAATTGAAGCGGTCGCTGGAACGAACCGGAGCGGGTGAGCAAGAGATTCAAAAGATAATTCAACTCGTAAACAGCAGGCTGGTTGATGGAATGTCAACCCATAAAGTTTATCAAATGGCTTACTCCATTCTTCGTAAGAAATCGCATAAGGTCGCTGGAAAATACCGATTGAAAAAAGCCATTTTTGAATTGGGGCCCACCGGCTATCCTTTCGAACGGTTTGTGGGGGAATTGCTGAAATTCCAGGGATACCAGGTTCAGGTAGGACAAATCGTCAAAGGCCATTGTGTTGATCATGAAGTGGATGTGATTGCTGAAAAAGAAAAACAAAAGTTCATGATCGAATGCAAATTCCACCAGGATGCCAGTAAAAAGAGTGATGTTAAAGTTTCGTTGTACATACAATCCCGTTTTTTAGATGTTGAAAAGGAATGGAAGAAGCAACCGGAGGAAAGCTTGCGGTTTCACCAGGGCTGGATTGTTACCAACACCCGTTTTACTGATGATGCTATTCGCTTTGGAAAGTGTGCCGGCCTGAAATTAATTTCCTGGGATTATCCCCAACAGGGCAGTTTAAAACAACGTATTGATTCTTCCGGGTTGCATCCGGTTACTGCACTGAGTGGCATTACAAAAGCGGAAAAACAAGAGGTTCTTAATAAGGATATTGTATTGTGCAGAGACCTGAAACCGGAACACTTATTGGAAATTGGAATACGGGAAAATCGCATCAAAAAAATTATGGAAGAAGTTAATGAACTAATTGTGAGCAAAAATTGAAATTTCATAACATTAGTTCTACAGTTGTACCCGTTTCAATATTTGTTTTAATATTTATTGATCCTCCATGCAAGTTCATGATTTGGCGAGACAAGCTAAGGCCAATCCCAGATCCATCTTCCCGGGTCGTGAAAAAGGGAATGAAAATTTTTTCCCGCACTTCATCCGAAATTCCGGGGCCATTGTCATGGATTTCTATCAAGGTTTGATCATCGTTTGTTTTTAGGACATTGATTACGATCCGGTTATTATTTGATGTTTCAAATGACTGTATAGCATTTCTAATGATGTTTATCAATACCTGGCTGATAAGCTTTTCGTCAGCGGTTATCGAAAATGTTTTTGGTTGGATTTGGATTTTCAAGGAAACATTTTCTTTTCTAAGCTCTTCTTCCATTAGTAACGCAATCTGCTCTAATAATCCTTTTAGCTCTATTTCTGAAAATACCGGTTTGGGTATCTTTGTGAGGCTGCGGTAGGTTTCTACAAATTTTGCCAGTCCGCGGCTACGCTTCTCAATGGCTTGCAGGCCAATTAAAAATTGCTTTTTTATGGTGTTTTCTATTTGCTCGTTTTGTTGAAATTCTTCTGCAAAGGTTTGCGATAGGGTGGAGGACAATGAGGTAATAGGACCGGCTGAATTCATAATTTCATGGGTTAAAACACGGATCAGCTTTTGCCAGATTTCAATTTCTTCTTGTTGGATTTCACTTCGGATATCTTGCAATGAAACCAGTTTTACTTTGTGGCTTTTGATAATGAAGGATGTCGCATTCAATGATAATTGTAAGATTTCATCCCTTCTCTTAATTTTTATTAATTGGGGTTTGCCCGTTGTAAGTTCCTGTAAAATTTTATCAAAATGATCACCTGCTTTATTGAATTGTGAAATGTTTTTAGGGTTGCTCAATTTCAATAGTTTTTCGGCGGCTTCATTGATCAATTCAATATTTCCATTATTGTCAAATGAGATCAAGCCAACACCCACATGTTTGATTGTGTTCAAAAAGTAGTGGTGTTCACTTTCTTTTTCGATTTTAACACGGCTGTACGAATCCGCTATTTCATTTAGGAGTTTTCTTAATTCACGATGTGATTTTTTCGAATCTTGTAAATTCAATTTTGTTAGTTCATCACGGTGTTTCACCGATTCAAGAAACCTGAAAATATCGTAATTGTTTTTACTGATAAACCGAAATAATACGATAACCTCAATAACCAGAACAATAGAGAAATAAAGTATAGATACTCTCAAATGTTCTTGCAAAATCATCCAGGCAATGATGAAGTTTGTGACAGCAATAATTACCAACTGCAATATAAGTAGTATGTCAAATTTTCTAAAGGTCATACTTTTTAATTTTACGATAAAGCGTTGCTCTTGTTATCCCCAAACGATCAGCTGTATCAGATAGGTTTCCGTTGCATTCCTGCATGGCATCACGAATGATTATCTTTTCATTCTCTTCCAGACTAAAAACTTTTCGTTTTGATGCATTGCTTTTTAGGGGTGTTTGAAATTGAAAATCCTGGGCAGTTAACGATTTATTCTCTGCCATAATAACTGTTTTTTCAGTTACATGTTCCAGCTCACGAATGTTGCCGGGCCAGTGGTACTTCTTCAGTTTATCAAGGGCCGAAGCATTAACTTTTAAATTTTCTTTATTGTATTTTCTACCATATTTATCCAGAAAAAAACCAACCAAACCAACAACATCTTCAGGGCGATCCCTTAATGGTGGAAGTTCGATTTGAATTGTATTTAAACGATAAAGCAAATCTTCTCTAAATTCATTTTCTTCAACCATTGTAGAAAGCAGCTGATTAGTAGCAGCAATTAATCTGAAATCAATAGGAATTGGTTTACTTGATCCGATTCTGAAGATTTCACGATTTTGCAGGGCAGTTAATATTTTGGGCTGTAGTTGCATGGGCAGATTCCCGATTTCATCCAGGAAAAGCGTACCTCCTTTTGCAATTTCAAACCTTCCGGGTCGATCTTCCCGGGCATCTGTAAAAGCACCTTTCGAATAACCGAATAGTTCGCTTTCGAATAATTGTTCAGGAAGTGCGGCCATATCAATGGTGATAAATACGTCGTTGGAACGATTGGATCGTTTGTGTATTTCGCGTGCGATCAGCTCCTTGCCGGTGCCGTTTTCTCCAAGGATCAAAATATTTGCATCCGTAGCCGAAACCTTGTCAATGATGCTGAAAATCTTTTGCATTGACTGGGAAGCCCCTTTAAACATATTGAACTGGCTTTCAATATTGCCAATCAGATGGTGTTGTTTGCTTTTTAGGTTTTTAATTTCAAGTTTTGATTGCCTTAACCGAAATGCAGCATCCACGGTAGCAAGCAATTTTTCGTTTTCCCATGGCTTGGTTATAAAATCAACAGCTCCCAGTTTAATTCCTTTCACTGCCAGCTCAATATCACCATAGGCGGTAATAAATACAACTGACAAAGTTGGATCCAGTTTAATTATTTCGTTCAACCAAAACAATCCTTCGTTGCCTGAGCTGATACCTGCAGAAAAATTCATATCCAGGATGATAGCATCAAAATCAAAAGTGCTCAAAAGGTTTGGGATAAGATTTGGGTTCTTTTCGGTTTGCACATGGGTATAATGTTTTTGCAGATACATTTCCATTGCAATCAATGCCTCTTCGTTATCATCAACGATCAGGATGTACCCTTTGGTTTTGCTCATAAAGGTCCTCTCTCTGTTACATGGACATCTCTCCTATGGAGAGTAAAATTTGATATGCACAAATGTAGGAAAATAAAGTAAAAAGTGTATTATTTTAATACACTTTCAATTTGTTGAGAAAATGTAAAATGCTGTAAAGGTGTAGAATATGATTGTGGCATATCTGTTGACCCATTAAAGGTGAATATTATTAATTTTGAAAAGATGATAAAACATTATCTGAAATTTTTTGTGCGCAACCTAACCCGTCAAAAAGGATTTACCTTTATCAATGTTGCTGGATTGGCTATTGGAATGGCCGTGAGCATCCTGATTTTATTGTATATTATTAACGAATTGTCGTACGATCGGTTTTATTCTGCCGATACAAATAAGTACAGAGTTAACGGAATTATTGAGTTCTCAGGGGCTACTCATCAACTGGACCGGTCGTGCCCTCAACTGGGGCTTGATGCAATGCTTCAATGCCCGGAAGTAATTCAGTCGGTTTCTTTGTATGATGAACAACCTTATGTTAAGTTTGGCGAAAAATTATTTCACGAAAGCAGTGGGGATGTTTATTTTGCTCAAAATACGGTATTCGATTTTTTCAGTATTGAATTGATCTCGGGTAGTAAAGAGTCCGTTTTTTTGGAGCCAATGTCCGTGGTCATCTCCGAAGAAAAGGCTAAAAAGTATTTTGGAAATGAAGATCCTATCGACAAGATCCTCATGGTAAATGATGTTCACCCATTGAAAGTAACCGGAGTGTTCAAAAACTATCCTGCCAATGCCCATGTTAAATTTGGAATGCTTGCACCGATGGAAGCCTTGCTGGAAGTGGAGGGTGTCCCTGATCTCAGGATGTTGGGAAATTCAAGTTTAACCTATGTTGAGGTGAGGAATGATTTCGATGAGCAGGCCCTTTGCACGAAACTGGCCGAGATAACAGATTCCTATATTCCTGCAAAATTGAAGGAACAAATGAACATTAAATTTTCACATCATCTGCAATCTGTCAGAAAAATTCATCTTTATACTACATTTAAAAACTTTGACGAAGAATCATCCGGAAGAATAATATACGTCTACATATTTTCGGCCATAGCTGTTTTTATATTGCTTTTAGCTTGTGTAAATTTTATGAACCTATCCACTGCCAGATATGCCAACAGGGCAAAGGAAGTTGGCTTGAGGAAGATCATCGGGGCAGGCAAGCCGGTTTTGGTCAAGCAATTTTTGGGAGAATCAATATTTATTAGCTACATCGCTCTGTTTACCGCTGTCGTTTTAGCTGAGTTGTTTTTGCCGGTCTTTAATAATTTGATCGAAAAAGAACTCACTTTTATTTACCAGGGCAACTGGCAATTCATTTTAGCCTTGATGTTATTGGGTTTGATAGTGGGTTTTATATCCGGAAGTTATCCCGCCTTATTCCTGACTTCTTTCAATCCTTTATCAATTCTTCAGGGAAAGTTGAAAAGCGGCAAAGGGAGTATTTGGTTCAGATGGTCATTGGTTGTCTTTCAGTTTGTTATCGCCATTGTACTGGTAAGCTGCACACTTGTTATTTTTTATCAAATGAACTATACCCGAAATAAAGATTTGGGCTTCAAACGGGATAACCTGGTAATTGTCATGTTGAGGGGATCGGAAATTCATAAAAACATGAAAGGCTTTAAAGATGAATTGGATAAAATCCCAGGAGTTATGAATTATACATTTACATCGGACAAGCCTGGCATCAGCACCAGTTGGTACTCCAGCAATGTATACGAAGGAAGGGAAGATGAGGACCATCCCATCTATGCTACCGTTTCTATTGATGAAAATTACATGGGAACGATAGGTTTGCAAATAACCCAGGGCAGGAATTTTTCAGAAGATTTCTCTACTGACACAGCATCCATGATCATTAATGAATCCATGGTGGAATACCTGGGATGGGAAGAGCCCGTGGGTAAAGCCATTTATGAAATGACGGAGGATTTTGGCAGAAAAAAATATACGGTTGTAGGGGTGGTGAAAGATTTTCACATGGAATCGTTGCACAAAAGCATCAGTCCATTGCATTTACAAAATCAACACGGTCACGCTATTGCATTTTTCGAATCCACCCTGAAAACGCCGAACAAACCCTTGCTGCCATTGAAAGAAATTGGAACAACGCTTCCCTTCGCCCATTTAACTATCATTTTTTAAATGATTCGTACGATATGGAATACAAGTCAGAGCAAAAAGCTCGGTCAAATCTTTATCTATTTTACAGTATTTGCCATTTTCATAGCTTGCCTGGGAATTGTTGGATTGGTTTCATTTGTAACAGTAGGGCGGACAAAGGAGATTGGTATACGGAAAGTATTGGGGTCAAATACCACTGAAATTGTAAAACTGATTTCATTTGATTTCTTTAAAATGGTAATTTTATCAATTGTAATAGCAAGCCCTATTGCCTGGTATGCAATGAGCAGATGGCTGGAGCGATTTGCCTATAAAATTGACCTGTCAATATGGATTTTTCTACTTGTAGGCCTTCTGGCAATTTTCCTGATTTTGTTATCAACCTCTTATCAGGCCATTAAAGCGGCAATTAGAAATCCGATTGATGCCATACGATATGAGTGAGTTCGAGGTTCGGAGTTCGAAGTTCGGAGTTTTTAGTTCGGAGTTTAAAGTTTGATGTGTATTTTAAAGTTTATCCGATGATTATAAATTATTTTAAAACTGCCGTTAGAAATATTTTAAGGCATAAGTTTTATTCCATTATAAACGTTTTGGGTTTGTCGATTGGCTTAGCGGTTTTTCTTCTTATCTATTTCTATGTACAGTATGAGTTTACTTTTGATAAACACTTTCCTCAGGCTGACCAGATTTACAGGATTACAACCGATATGTTCTGGGAAAATGGCGATGTGCAGCATACAGCAGTTTCGACCAATGCCATTGCACCTGCTCTTCAAAAGGACTACCCTGAAGTTTTAGCGGCTACGCGGTTCAGATTCGATTATTCCGTGCTGGCTGAGAAGGAACAGTCCAAAAGCAATATTCCCGGCTTTCAGAGTTATGAAGAGGTGTTTTTTATCGATTCTTTGTTTTTTAAGGTGTTTCAAATGGAGTTGATTAGAGGAGAACCTGTTTCTCTTTTTGATCTCTCCAATGCCGCTTTTTGTCCGAAAAATGGCTGAAAGAATTTTTTACAGAGGATGATCCAATCGGACGGGTCATCCGATTGAATAGTGACCGGAATTATATTGTAAAGGGTGTCTTTAAAAATTTACCCCGGAATTCTCATTTTGATTTTCAATTGTTGGTTAATGCAAATGATGACCCTGAATTTAGAGAGGATGATTTTCGGAGTTTGGATATGTACACTTATGTATTGCTTGATGAAAAGACTGATCCAATGGCTTTTGAAAGGAAACTTGTACAATTTAAAAATAACTATTTGGAACCTTACAAAGACTTGCTGGATATGCGTGTGCAACCCATGCTGGATATTCACCTGAGAAGCCATAATGAATTTGAAGCAGCCAATACTTCCAGCCGGACCTTGCTTCTGATTGTTCTGGGTATCGCTGTTTTGATCCTTGTTATAGCCGGCATCAACTACATGAACCTTGCCGTTGCACAATCGTTGATGCGCTCAAAAGAAGTGGGATTAAGAAAAGTTGTCGGTGCAACAAGGCAAAAAATTATCTTTCAGTTTATTGGAGAGTCGGTATTGATTACGTTGATTGCATTATTTACAGGGATCATGCTAATGGAATTGATTTTGCCTGCCTTTAAAACTTTTACGCAAACGGATTTTAACCCTAACTATCTTCAGGAGCTTTGGAAGCTGATGGGTCTTGTAGTGATCATTGGGATCATTTCAGGAAGCTACCCAGCTTTCTATGTATCCACTTTCCAGCCGGCAAAAGTGCTGAAGGGGAGAACAATAAGCGGGAATGGGGGAGGTTTATTAAAAAAAGCACTGGTTGTCTTTCAATTTGCAATAAGCGTAGTTTTGCTCATAGGTACGGGAATTATTTACCAGCAATTCAACTTTATTAAAAACAAAGACCTGGGATTTCGTAGGGATGTTATGTTGAACGTCTATTTGTGGAACGATTCAACGGGAGCATATTCAGGTCAATTTAGGGATGAGCTGAAAAACATACCGGGTATAGAATCTGTCTGCCAATCGGATCATGTTCCCGGCAACGAGCCCTGGTTTGATCATTTTTGGCCTGAAGGGTTTGATTCTCATATGCCGTTACGAACCCTGAATGTTTCACCTGAGTATATCCCAACTCTTGATTTGAAACTGCTGGCAGGTCGCAATTTTTCTGAGGAAAACAGTTTGGATACAGCGGCCTGTATATTGAATGAAGCTGCTGTGAAGCATTTTGGATGGGAATTGAATGATGCCATTGGGAAAACAATCAAATATAACTTTTCCAATCGATGGGAAGAAATAATTGCCGCAAAGGTGATAGGGGTGGTAAAGGACTATCATTTCCAATCGCTACACCAAAAAATTGAGCCGGTAGTTATTACCATGCATAAGAAGTATTATCCCATACTTACCATGCAAATGAACAGGAATAATGCAAAACAAACCGTTGAAACAATTGAAGCGAAATATGCAAAACTGGGATATCCTTTCCCGTTTGATTATGAATATCTTGATAAAGGGGTGGAGGAGATGTACATGATTGATTATAAATTGGGCAAAATACTCATTTGGTTTTCCCTGCTGTCCGTATTGATTGCTTGTCTTGGCTTGATGGGGCTTTCCTCTTTTGCGGTAGAAAAAAAGACACGCGAAATTGGCGTGCGAAAAGTTTTTGGTGCAAGCGTAAAAGAAATCATGGCTTTTATTGTAAAGGAGTTTTCAGTTTTGGTATTGATTGCTGCCTTTATTGCCATTCCCGTCGGATGGTATGCTATGAATCAATATTTGGATCAATTTGCTTACCGCGATCAAATGAGCTGGTGGGTTTTTCTGTTATCGGCCATTGTAGCTTTTATCGTTGCTATGCTTACGGTGGGATTTCAAACCTATAAATACGCTATGAAGAACCCTGCTGAAGCATTGAAGTGGGAATGAAATCTAAAGTACTATTTTATAGGTGGTGGCCCCTTCTGTGGTTGCTACGACCAATAAATAAATACCTTTCGAAACCGTTAACGGAATTTGCACTTGTTGCTGATTAACAAATTGTTTATTATACAAAATGGTTCCGGCAATGTTCAATAATTGAATATGGGCCGAAACTGATTCATCAGTTCCAGATTGAATGATCAGCAAATTATTGTTGGAATAAATCCTAAAACCTTCAATGTTCTGGTTTTCAATTGTTGTAGTGTTTGCAGGAATATCAAGGTAGAACAGGGTCGGATCGAGAAAACTGCTGAACTTTTCGCTGCTGATATAAATACCATTGCCATCGTTAGCCATGCAAACACCTTCTATTTGTGATAAGGTTGTCCAAATAAGTTCGGTGCTATTTCCGTTGAAGAAGTTGTCGTCGGTAAAGTTTTCAAATGTCCAGGTAAAAGAACCTCCACTGGTGTTGTAGCCGATCAGCATTAAGCTATTTGATGTTTGCATTACTTCGGCGCCCGTTACCAGGCAGTTTATATTGAAGGTGGATTGATACGCTGCAATGTGTGTTCCGGCTTGCTTGGGTAATTGATAGCACCGTGTTTTGTAGTCAACCCAGTTTTTCGTAAACAGGTACAAATCGTCACCAAAGCGTTGAGAGCGCTTCACAATCAAAATTGTGGTTGTTGTGGTTGGGTTCCCACGAGGTTTGATCGCTGTATGAATATTGAATGATTTCGGCATACACTTGATCACTTGCAGCAATCGCTGCCCGGCTCACTTTATAGATACGTAAATCTGTGCGGTCTCCATCATTATTGCCTATGTCCCCGATATAAAGGTAATTTTCATCGTAAGTAATATCTTCCCAATCCTCGTTGGCAGTATTCATAATTTCAACTATGCGGAGAATGTTGCCATTCGCAGGGTCCAGTTGGTAAATTACCGATTCGTCACCACTGTCGTTGTGGGTCCATAGCTCACCGTTCAGGTTTGCAAGGCCGGATGTTTCGTTTATCAATTCTGATAACGTGGTTATTACTTGGGGGGTAACATAGGTTTGCGCTTGCACTCCGATGGATATGGACAGGAGGGCCAATAAAACGAGAATTTTATTTAATCCCATTTGCAGTTGATGGCTATATGTTTGTTCTTTCTCAAGTATATCTAAATGAATATATAACATTGGTTGTCCCAATAAGGTTGCATCCTGGTAATCTTTATCTTTTTTTCAGTGATTTTTAAGTAAAAAAGTACCCAATACCTTATTAAGAACAATTATAAATTAACCCTATATTTAAAAATTGGCTTTCGAAAATTTGGCAGAAAATACATTATATGTTACATTTGTCATATATATATTATTAGATAATAACTAAACTACGCTACAAATGAAAACTCGACTCACTCTGATTATTACTGTAATACTGGGAATTATCGTTTTCGAATCCTTCTACAATCCCGTTTACAAAACTCCCAATGAGCAATACATAATTGTTGGTTGGAATGACCTTGGGATGCATTGTGCAAATAAAGATTTTCAAAATATGGCTGTTTTGCCTCCTTATAACAACCTTACTGCACAAGTGATTAAGCGGGGTTCAGATACAACTTTACCCGAATTGATCAATTCAGGTGTTTATATTACCTATGAGATTCCGGGAAATACTTATTCTGTAGGGAAAACAAATTTCTGGGATTATGAAGATCATTTATTCGGGGTCAATCTTCCTGATAATATTGGATTAGCAGGAGAAGGTTTAACAGGCCAGATGCATGTTGATGAACAGCATTTTAAAGTTGAAGGCATTCCAATCACTCCATATCAGGACACCAATTTACTGGTAGAGGACCCTTTTCAGTTAGCATTATTGATGCTTTATGATGTCAATGATAATTTGTTGGCTTCTACCCAACCAGTGATTCCTGTATCGAATGAAATAAATTGTGTTACTTCCGGTTGTCATAGCATTGAGTTGAATATCCTTAATGAACATTCTGATGAAGGAGGTTTCGATCCTAATAACCGTCCGATCCTTTGTGCTTCGTGCCACTCATCAAACGCCCTTGGCACCCCCGGCACACCTGGTTTGGGATCTTTATCCGAAGTTATCCATGATAAACATAAAGATAAAACCAATGATTGTTATAAATGCCACCCAGGCCCAAACACACAATGCCAGCGTGGGGTTATGCACGAGGCCGGAATGGTTTGCCAGGATTGTCATGGTAGCCTAACTCAAGTGGCTGAATCAATAAAAAATGGGAGAGAACCATGGTTGGAAGAACCATCATGCGGATCAACAAATTGCCATGGTTCGAATTATGCTGAAGAACCGGGCAAACTTTTCAGGCAATCGAAAGGACATGGTGGCTTATATTGTAGTGCATGTCATGGATCGCCACATGCGATTTTGCCCGCTGTAACAGAGAGAGATAATGTTCAGAACTTAGCCATTCAAGGCTTTGAAGGAACGCTCAGGAGATGTGAGACCTGCCATGGAGTTGTACCCCAGCAGCCTGGGCCACATGGTATTTTACCTCCGTCACCGGTAACAAATCTGGATATTAAAGTATTGCTTCAAGGGCCTTTCAACGGTGTAGAAATGGAAACCTATTTGAATTCAGAACTGCAACTACCGCTGGTCTCAGCCCTATTCAATTGCACCATGGAATTATCAGGGGTTAGAAAGCGTGGTTGAAATACCAGCCCAGGATGTCGTGGATTGGATACTGGTTGAATTGAGGGAAAGCCCGGGAGATGCAAGTACTGCAACCCAAAACAGAACCATTTCGAAAAGGGCAGGATTTCTGTTGAAAGATGGAACCATTGTTGATTTAGACGGGGTTTCCCCTTTGGAGTTCTCTGTTCCTGTTTATACAAATTTATATGCAGTTGTCTGGCATCGGAACCATATTGGTGTTATGTCTTCTATTGCTTTGATTGCCAATAGTGGTATTTATGAATATGATTTTGCAACTGCTGCTGATAAGGTATATGGTGGAATTACAGGCTATAAGGAGATTGCATCAGGAGTTTTTGGCATGGTAGGAGGAGATGGTAATGCAGATGGATTGGTGCTGGCTGATGACAAAGAAGTTGTGTGGGGTTCGGATGCCGGAAATTCAGGATATCGGCAGGGAGATTTTGATATGAACATGCAAACTGATAACCAGGACAAAAATCAAATTTGGTTACCAAACCTTGGCACAGGTGTGCAAGTTCCGGAATCGACAGTGAATAAGAATTTTAAATGCGCAGTACCTGATTAGTTCTTCTATTCAGATAAAAAGTTTATCATTTAAGGATCTACTTCAATGAATTATATTGATTATCTTTATGGAATTAAATCTTCTTCATAACTGCAAATAAACTGACATATTTAACTTAATAATTGAAATTGTTATGAAAACACGAATCGCTATTTTATTGCTGCTAGCTGCAGGAATAATCCTGTTTGAGTCCTTCTACAACCCCGATCCAAAATCGAAGGAAGATCAATATATTGTCATAGGCTGGAACGATTTGGGAATGCATTGCTCCAACCAGGATTTTAGTAAAATAGCGGTATTGCCACCCTACAATAACCTGATGGCCCAGGTAATCAAAAAGGGAAGCGAGAGCACTTCTCCTGAGCTTGTCACAAGCGGATTTGTTGTTACCTATGAAGTTCCGGGAAATACATATTCCGTTGGGAAAACAAATTTCTGGGACTATGAAGATCAATTGTTTGGAGTGAACTTGCTGGATAATATTGGATTGACTGGAGTGGGGTTATCAGGTGAGATGGTGGCAGAAGATGGCTTTTTTAAGGTAGAAGGTGTGCCCCTCACACCCTATACTGATAATAATTTAAACGTTGAAGACCCTTATCAACTTGCCTTGTTGCAAGCTTATGATAGTGAAAACCTGGTGATTGCTTCTACGCAACCGGTAATACCGGTTTCGAATGAGATAAACTGTGTTAGCTCAGGATGCCATTCCAGTGAAAACGATATTTTGTATGAGCATGAAGATGAGGGCGGTTTTGATCCAACCGATACACCTATTTTATGTGCTGAATGCCATTCCTCGAATGCATTGGGAACACCTGGAACACCAGGCTTGGAATCTTTATCTCAGGTAATCCATGAAAAGCATGGAGAAGAGACAAACGATTGTTATAAATGTCACCCCGGTCCAAATACACAATGTCACAGGGGAATCATGAACCAATTGGGCATGGTTTGCCAGGATTGCCATGGAAGTGTTGAAGAGGTTGGTCAATCCATTGATGATGGCCGTGAGCCCTGGCTGGAAGAACCAAGCTGCGGCGCTGTAGAATGCCATGGGCCGGATTACGCAGAAGAGCCGGGTAAGTTGTTCAGGCAATCAAGAGGGCATGGAGGATTGTATTGTAGCGCCTGTCATGGATCACCTCATGCTATTTACCCAGGCAATGAAAGGGATAATATTCAGAATATTGCTTTGCAAGGATATGCAGGAATTTTACAGGAATGTGAAGTCTGCCATGGTGTTAATCCATCAGGGCCGGGGCCTCATGGAATAATGGCTACGGATATCAAAGAAATTGATAAAAGTGTTTCCGGTTCATCGTTTATTGATCAAATATATCCCAATCCTGCAAGCGGGCTGACTTATGTGGCTTTTAATTTGGATGAGCCGGCTAAGGTAAACATTGATGTGTTTACTATTTCTGGCAAAAAGGTTTATACGCTAGTGAAAAACAGGCTTGCATCAGGAAAATACCTTGCTGAACTGGATGCTTCTGCTTTCGGGCAGGGGGTTTACTGGTAATTTTGAATACTGGCAAACAAACTGATCAGAAGAGGTTAATTATTACAAAATAGATATTAAGTCAGATGTAATTGCAGAAGTGTTGCAATTTTAATAGTTAGCAAAACGGAGATTTGAATCTTAAATAAGATTTAATGTCTATTTATTAATTCTATCTATCCTTTCTTCGCAACCAACTTACCGGCAAAATAAGCCATTGGAATATAGGCCCCAACCAGGTCAACAATGGTGAACCAAAGGGGCGAAGGAAGCATGATGATATTGGCGATGCCTCCGATGAGGAAAAAAACTCCAATACCCAGTGCGAATTTCATCTTATGGTTAGCAGCGATCAATGCAGCTAAAAATGCACCAACAAGGGTTCCTATAGCATGGGCTAAAAATGGAAGTATGAAATGTTTGGGTTCGAACAGGTGAATGGCTTCCTTTAAACCTTCGGTGGTTGTAACGTCCGTTCCCTCGGGCGGAGGTATGATGGATCCGCTGATCATAATGATCCCCATGTTGGCAGCACTTCCGAGAACAATGCCTGCAACTATTGCTAAAATGTTTCTGATTATGTTATTCATGGTTTGAAATTATTGTTTGACATTGATTTGCATGAAACAAATATAGTTTTATTTAATTGAATTGGGTGCAATGAAATTTTTTTCTATTGCGGAACTTGTGTTTGGCGATTGATATTGGAAAACCAGAAATCATTTTTATCCTTGTTGTTAAGCTCGGTATCCAAATTGAAATCCCCTGGCAGGTAACCCCTTGCTCCGGCATCAACGGGCCAGGTATCCATGATGTCTTCCATGTTCACAATGCCATCAGGATTGCTGTTTCCGGCAATCATGCCCCAGGCTCCCGAAGCAATTTCTTTATGAGCCAGGGCTCCCCCGTAAGCTTGTTCAGGACCTGTCGTGAAGTCGTAGCTGTAAACTCCTCCTGATCCCGTCATTGGAAAGGCGGACATAACGGGTAGGTGGTTACGGTGGTAAATGACGGCAAACAAAGAGTTCACAGGTGAATGGATTAATTGGGGCGGGGATGTTCCATCCGCACCTACAATTGATCCATCGTTTAACAGGAATGCAATTTGCCGTCCAGCCCTTTTATCGGGCGTTGCACTTTCGGGGTTTATGGCGTCCCGGATTTCGATGAGGACCCAGTCAACAATGGTTGAAGCGGGAATACCAGGTACATTGAGCGAACCGGTGTAAAGCCAGGGAGTATTTACATAGGGTTGTTCGAGAGGCAGGAATTCAGGATTTAAAAATGAGGCCATGTTGGTTCCGTTGAAGGGGCCTTCGAGCCATACCCTGAGATCAAGCTGGATTTTTTGTTCGTAGGGCTTCAGGTCGATGGTTGTATTCCAATCGTCCGGAGCAAAATCATCCCAGACACTTTCGAGGGCATCGGCAATATAGCCATATCCAGTGAGGTTTAAGGTCCAAATGATGAAGGCTGTATTGAAGGACATGCTGCCTTCGTTTCCGGCATAATGGGCGATCATGGATTCGGTAAAGGCCGGTTCCACAAATTCTGCCGTTCCCTGATTGATGTTATAAGGTGGTGAAGTAAGGTAATGGATAATGGTGGCCGGCAAACCCGATTCCAGGTCCTGGAGACCGTATTCCTGAAAGGAAAGAGAACCGGTATCGAAATTTATATTTTCAACCTTTTTGCCTGTTATGCTTAAGGTGGTATCGGTATTTAGCATTGCGATCCGGTAAGGGCATGGCCAGGTAACCGTTGACCCTGTTTCCACATCGAACAATATATTTCCCGAAGGAGAATTGATGCTTCGGATATCCTGGGCATGGAAATGGCCTGTAAAAACTACTTTTAAGCCCAAATCAGCCAGTTGTGAGAAAACAGTTTCCCAGTCGTCAATAACGTATTCGGTAAAAATATCCTTTTGGTTGGTGAAATGTTCTACCTGGTTGTGATGGTGCATTCCGATAATGACCTTTCCCATGCTGGTGGCGTCAATGATCCGGTCTTTGGCCCACTGCAAAACCTGCGGTTTAAACCCACCGCTGGTTTGCGGATAATTGGCGATGTAGTTGGAATCGTAACGGCAAACGTCCATTGATAATATCTGTAAGCCTGGAATGGGTTCAGTGACGTAAGACAAAGAGGCAGTATCAGCAGCGATGGCCTCGTTGAAACCATAATCGGCATAAATTGATTTAAAATTTTCAGGGGTAATGCTGGGGACAGGATAGGTTTGTTCCCCATCAAAAGCGACAGCCATGGGATTGTTAATGTCGTGATTTCCGGGACAGACAAAAACCTGAGCCCCTGCAGTTTCGAGTTGCTGGAAATAATCAGCCATTTTCTGGTGACAGATCAACTCGCCGTCTTTGGTTAAATCTCCCGATACCAAAACTATATCGGGTTGTTCAACAATTAATGAATCCATCAGCGATTCCATTATTGCAGTACTTTCCTTAAGGAGCTTTCGATCGAAATTCAAATATTCCTGGAAGGCTAGCCCATCGTTGATGAGCAGTGAAGTATCAAAATAATGGGGATCAGAAAATACACATATTTTGATATTATCTATTCCAAGCTGTGCTTGTACTGCCTGCTGAGAATTAAATAAAATCATAACAATTAGCAGGGATAGGGTAGAGATTGATTTCATATGAGTGGTTTTATTCGTTAGCCAAATTTACAAATTTTTAAATTCTTAAAGAGACGAATAACAGACTAACAAATAATTTTAACAAAGGTTGAATTTCGATTGTAAATTGAATCTTTATTAATCCTGGAATAAGTTTAACTGTTTAAACTTTTGTTCGTGGTCCAGCAACCATTTTTTCCTCCAAAGGCCACCGGCATAACCGGTTAGTTCCTGGTTCGTTCCAATAACTCTGTGGCAAGGAACAATGATGGAAACGGGATTTTTTCCATTGGCATTGCCAACTGCACGGATGGTTTTGGGGTTTCCCATCTTTTTGGCAATTTCCATGTAGTTGGTTGTTTGTCCAAATGGGATATCCAGCAATAGCTTCCAAACTTCTTTTTGGAAATCAGTACCGGCAACATCCAGTTTAACGGTAAAAACTTCCCTGAATCCCTTAAAATATTCGTCCAATTGCTGAATAATTGAAATCAATGAAGGGGGAATTCTATTTTGTATATAATCTTTGTCGGTGAAGATCAGCTTGCTAATTCCTTCGGAGGAACCTGTGATTTCAATGTTTCCGATGGGAGAAAGATAATGCGCCGATTGAAGGCCTGCATCTTCCATTATTTAATAAACCGGATGGAAAGAGGATACCTGAACGATTCGCCATTGTTTGCTTTGATGGAAGCAATGATGACCATAATGATATTGAAAATAACCAGGGCTGCGAAAATTAATATTCCAATAAATACCAGCCAAAAAGGGATTGATAACAATTTAAACAGAGTTATGGTTATCTGGAAATTGAGGGCTTCCTTTCCCTGCTCATCAACAAATACAGATTCGTTTTTCTTCAAAACCCAAACAACCAATGGGCCAATGATGCTGCCAAAAGGGACGATGTAACCTGCAAATGCACTGAGGTGGCAGAACATTCCCCACATCCTTTCATCTTTCAAATTTTGATCAACATACTCCATAGTATCCGTGTTTATTTTACAAACTGGTAGATAATCACAAAAGCAAACATTAAAATTAGTGAAAGAATGGTTACGATTTTAAAACGTTCGCTCATTTTTAATGATTTTTTCTTTACAGCAACGCTATTTCCCGCCAGGCCAACAATGAATCCTATAAAAAACAGTCCGATGAAAAATAAAAAAATAGAGTCCATTTATTATTGAATGACTAAAACTTAAAGTGCCCAGAGTGTCTTAAGTATATTTTCATCTTCATTATTCTTCAGGTGTTGATTGAATAATGATATTTTCCAACTTTTTAGTGGCTGAATTCCAATCGTAATTGCGATGGACAAAATCATATCCTTTTTGGGCAATGGTATCTGCAAAGTCTTTATCATCTAAAAGCTTGATAATATGATCTGCAAATTGCCGTGGGCTATTTCCAACCAAAATCTCTTCCCCATCCTTCGCTTCGAGTGCACTGTTGGCCAGGGGAGATGTAATGGATGGAATTTTCATTGACATGGCCTCAAGCAGCTTATTTTGAAGCCCGGTACCAATTTGCATAGGGGCAATAAAAATCCTGGCTTTCGCATAACATTCCCTGATGTCTTCAACCCAACCCGTGACGTGTACATTCTCTCCTTTTAAAGCAAGAACACTGGCATGAGGTTCAGCTCCGGCAAGGGTTAACTTGATTTCTGGCTTGGCACTTTTTACAATGGGAAGGATTTCTTTTACCAAATATTCCGCTGCATTAATATTGGGGGGATATCCCATATTCCCGATGAATACCAGATCGTATTCTTTTTGAATATCCATGGGTTTGAAAAATTCAGTATCTACGCCATTGATTACGATCACTATTTTCTCCTTGTCAGGATGGGGAATAAAATCACGATCGGGGATGGAGATGATGGTTTTGTTATCAAACCAGTCGAATATTTTATTTTCGTACTTCAGTAACCGCTTGTATTCCAACCTTAAAACGGGTTTCATGTAAAAAGGTGAAGTTTCGCTGCGGCGGGAAACACCTTTCGAAAACACATCCTGGTAATCGAGTGTTTTTGGGATGTCAATATCTTTTACGTATTCAGCCACCCTAAGCAGCTGGCAATAGATATGATCGGGCTTGTATTTATCAATCAATTGGGTAATTTCCCTCCGTGCTTTTATGTCGTAAAAATATCCCACTTGCAAGGGTTTCCCCGTCAGGTAGGCTTTGAAGATGTTGATCACGATATTGAGTTTCGACAGATTGATCACATCAATGGTTTGGCAATAAGGCTTAAGAGCTTCAATACTTTCATTTTTCAACTGAATATCATTCAGGGCACAAAGGTGGATTTTGTGATTTTCCGAAAGCTGTTTAACCTGGTTAAAAGCCCTCAGTTTATCGCCCTTTTCCAAAGGATATGGAAACCTTGGTAACAGTACAAAAATTTTCATGCAGCCTATAGCATTTGAATGATAGCCGGGTCAAAAATAAATTAATTTTCCAACACTTTCAGGTAAAAAGCTTCCAGTTTGGCAACAAGGTTTTTTATGTTGTGCTTCTTATCAATCAATTGCCTAGCTTTAGTCCCGACCTCATCGCAATAGTTTTTGCTGGTAGTGCATTTTGTAATGGCCTCAAGAAACTCCCCGGGAGTATTGGCAATTAGAATATTCTTTCCATTGGTATATTCTATTCCTTCGGCACCGATTCGGGTGGAAATAACGGTTTTTCCCAATGCCATTCCCTCAATTATTTTTATCCTGATCCCGCTTCCCGAAAACAAGGGTACAATCATGATGGCTTTCGAATTAATGAAATCCCTGGCATTATCTACCTCTCCAATCACTTCAACATTTTCTTTGTTTAAGTTGATCAACCAATCCGGCATCATTCTTCCGGCCAGGTAAAATTTTAAAGAAGGAAATTTTTTGTGTACCAGATCCCACGTATTATCCATAAACCATTTAATCCCTTCATCATTGGGCATCCAGTTCATCGAGCCAATATGAAATAAGGAAGGAAACTCATATTTGGCATTCTTAGTTTCATAACCCGAAAGATCAACTCCAAAAGGCAGGTCGGTTAGCGGGATCGTACAACCGTTGTTTCTATAATAGTCTGCATCTTTATCGCTTATGGTAACAATTCCATCATATGAATTCAGCATTTCAAGTTCATAAGCCTTTAGTTTGCGGGTCAGGTATCCCAGATAGTATTTTTTCAAAGGATTAACTGTATTTATTGTGATCCTTTCCCAAATCAAATGCTCGATGTTGTGCGACCGCAGAATGATCTTTGCATCCGAATGGGCACGGATGATTTTCATATAGGGGGTCATGTAAAGCATTTCCAGTTGCACAATATCAAATTTCTCTTTTTTTAAAGCTTCTTCAATAGCTATTTCGAAACCCCTGAAAATGAAACGCTGGACATGATATGATTTTTTGGAAAAGAGGTTCAATAATGCATCGGTGGGTTTAACCGAAAGGTTTTTATACACAAGTTCCAATCCTGTTTTTTCCTTATATGATTCGGGAATTTCGCTATCCCTGATGAAATATTTATTGGTGTTCAGTGCAATCACTTTTACTTTATGGCCAGCATTTAAAAGGCCTTCAATGTTTGCATTCATGGCCATCGGGCCACCCTCTTTAGGGGGATAAGGGGATTTATTGCACAGAAACAGGATATTCATTAATTCTTTATTCTTTTAAAAATCTTATTAAACAATTTGACCCAGGCATCGGGATCCAGTAAGGGAGAGTCAGTTGTTGCCTTAACCGTTAAAAACACGCCCAGGGGCAGTAAAACAAGCGGGGCAATCCACATGCCCAGGTTGGCATCGATTACACCCGATTTTACCGATTTCTCTCCGGTGATTGAAATGATATGGAACAATACAAAAAACAAAACAGATATTACCACCGGTAATCCCAGCCCTCCTTTTCGGATAATTGCACCCAGCGGTGCTCCGATAAAGAACAAAACAAAGCAGGCAAACGACAGGGTAAACTTGCGATGCCATTCTGCCTGGTGTTTAAAGATTACTTTGCTTTTCGAATCTATTTCGTTTTGAAAATTCTGAATGTTGTTGCGAGCCCTTCGGGTCCTGTTCAGGGCTGCTTCCAGAACACTTGATTTTTCAATTTTGTCCATCCCTGTCAACAGATCTGTAACACAGGGTTCTTTGGGTTCAAACTGCGCCAGTTTTGCACTGTCCATACGGTGAAAGAAATAAAAATACTGCAGCAAGGTTGCCGGTATCTGCTCCTTCCTTTTCGAATAATGGGAAATCAGGGAATCCTCTGCACTTTTTAGCTGGTTTAAATTGAGCATGGAATAATTGTTCTTAAACAAATCCTCATTGGTACGGCTCATTTCAAAATCAAACAAATTAAACCTGCGGTATGATTCCTGAAACTTTGTTTTTCGGAACGGGCGCGATTCATTGGCTGTTCGGTTTTTTTCGACAACATCTTCAAAGTTGTATCCACTATATAGGATAAAAACCAAGCTCAAGCCATCAGGTGTAAGCTCCATTCTGCCCGAATCTGCCAATGTGAGATTAATGTTTCCCTTTTTCTCGCGGTGGTCATAAATCATCACATCCCGGATGGTCTTATCATCCTTTTCTTTTTTTCCTACCCTGATAACAAAGCCTTCCAGTCCATTGTAAAAAATACCTTCCTTGATATCGAATGCAAGTTTTTGTTCTCGCACATCATACAATAAAGATTTGAATTTTAAATTGGCAATTGGCAACACGTTATTGGAAAAGTAAAATGCAATTCCACTGATGATGATGGAGTTGATGATTAATGGAAACATGATCCGTCTCAACGATATTCCGGCAGCTTTCATGGCAACGATCTCATAATGCTCACCCAGGTTCCCAAAGGTCATCAGTGATGAAAGTAATATGGACAGGGGCAATGCCAGGGGAACAAAAGTGCTGGAGGCATAAAATAGCAACTCGGCAATGGTATACCATTCCAGTCCTTTACCTACCAGGTCATCAATGTACTTCCATAAAAATTGCATCAGTAGGATGAACAATGAAATAAAGAAGGTCATTACCAATGGCCCGAGGTAGGATTTCACCACCAACCAGTATATCTTTTTCAATCCGTTATGTCTTTAATCGCAGCCGCAAATATAATCAGAATCATCCATAGTAAACGACATCATCCTTCATTAAGTGTGTTATCCAAAATGAGATTTTGTGCAAATCATTTTGGGTTTAATCCTGAAACACTATTTTTGTAGGGATAAATTGTTTTTGCAAGTAGAAATGACGTGTTCTAATGAAACTGGTTGTAGTAGATAATAAGAAGTCTGAGACTGATTTTTTAGATGTTGCCCGTTTGATATACCGGGATGATCAGAACTGGGTTTGCCCTCTGGATACGATCGTTGCTGCCATTTTCGACCCGAATGTAAATGCTTATTACAAAGATGGCGAAGCGATTCGCTGGGTGTTGAAGGATGATAATGGAAACCTGATTGGGCGGATAGCTGCGTTTTACAATACTGAAAAAGCAAAAAAGTATGACCCACCAGCAGGAGGAATAGGCTTTTCGAGTGTGTCAATAATGGGAAGGCGCCTTCCTATTGTTTGACGCCGGACAAGAATGGCTTTGAAAAAAGGGATGGGGGCAATGGACGGCCCGGTTAACTTTGGTGAAAACGATAGGTATTGAGGTTTGCTAGTGAGGGTTTCCGCACCCCTGCTTTGGGGATGAATTACAATCCACCCTATTATGTTGATCTGTTTGAGGCCTATGGTTTTAAACCTTTTTTGAGCAGGAATCGAAGCATCTGGATGTCCGGAAACCCTTTCCTGAACGCTTCTGGAAAATTGCCGAATGGGTTATCCGTAAGCCTGGACACTTTTGAGCATATTCGAAAAACCCAGTTTGAAAAATTTACTAAAGATATTGTTGAGATACATAATGCCGCCTGGGTACATCATGAACACTTCCACCACTCACCGTCGAAAAGGTTCGAAGTACATTTGAAAAAACAGATAACCTGCTTGTTGAAGGAATTATTTGGTTGTTTATCACCATGAAAATGAAACATTGCTTTTCTAGTAATGCTGCCGACGTAATAAGGTATTCAAACTTTTAATGGAAAACTAAACAGGTTGAATAAATTTAGATTCCTGTTTTTAAAGAACAGTAGAATAATCAATCGCAGCCGAGTTACAATCATGGGTGTAATACCAAAATTCCAGGAGCCGGAATAAGTCGGCACTCTTTTGGCAATTATAGTTCATTGAAAAAGGAGGCTTCATTACAAAGAATTGGAAATTTCTGTGGTTTAACTGATTTTAATCCGAAAATGAAAGCTATCCATGTGAGGCGCTTGAACAGTCGGGCAAAAAGCATATTACCTACCGAAAATTGTTTGACGAAACTGTGCCTTTTAAAAAAAGTTTGCTGAGATTGCTTATCCAATATTTCCTCTCTTACCTTAAACTGATTAATTTTACCGTTAACTTTTTTTTGTTGATTTGCCGGTTTTAATTTTGTACATTAGAAGCCAATTTTGCTAAACCGGTTTTATTACAAATATTCGGATAGATAATTATTTTTCTCACCAAAAATGACAAATATACGACGATTATTACTATTTGGCCTGATGCTGACATTTGCAGTATCTCTGTCCTTGCACAACAAAAAATGCTTCATGTCCAGAAGAGCTTTGCGCGATCAATCCGCACCAAATTCAACCGGTATTGGAAACCCATAATTTCAGTCATGTAGCATTGCCTTCTGCTGTTGATTATTGGCTCCTGAGGAGAAATCATCGGGTATACTTGTAGAACCTTCAGTAATTATGGTATGCAAAACCGAATTTTTGCATACAAGGATCAGTGCTTTTGTTTGTATTTACCTGGGCTTTGATTATCCGAATTTCAACAGTGACCGTGGAACAGGCTACAATTATTTTGATGGAACTTACATGGGGCGAATGGCCGGGCGGAAAAATTGAAAGTCAGCGCACCGGATGGCTAAGCATATTCTGCACTCCATGAAAATGGAGAAATTGTTGTGTCACACCTTTCCGGAGGGACAGATGAAGGCCTTATGATCTTAACCCGGGTCAACAAAGGGTCTGGCGATTGGAATGAAACAATTTTCCCCGGCCCAGACGGTTGCGAGACCATATTATGGCCCCGAATAGCAACCGGGGGCGTTGATCATTCGGTTATTCATATGTTAGCACTTACCCCGCTAAATGTCTTATACCAGGGAATGGAGGGCGCATTACTTTACTCACAATCAACTGATGGAGGAGCAACCTGGGTACAGCAAAATGTAATTCTTGAAGGGATGACATCAAATGAATATACAGGAATTGCGGGTGACACCTACGAAATACAGGCACAAGACAATAATGTGGCCATTCTTGTGGGTGATCCCTGGTGCGACCTGATGCTTTTCAAATCAACTGACGGAGGAGATAATTGGGTGAAAACCATTATTTGGGAGCATCCTTACCCGATGTGGAACGGGACACCGACCGATACTTTTTATTGTGCTGATGGAGCCCATCATTTTGCTTTTGATCCGGATGGTATGGTGCATGTTGTGTTTGGCATCAACCGTGCGCTTTCTGTCGATGGTACGGCACAGTTTTGGTTTCCGGGCGTGGGTGGTATTGGTTACTGGAATGAGGACAGGCCAACATTTTCAAACAACATAAATGCACTTTGTCCTTATGCTAATTGTCCCGATTCTGAGCTTATTGATGATTACAGTTTGATTGGCTGGACACAGGACATAAACAACAACGGCGAAATTGATGTTCTGGATGACTGGGGAACCTATTACCTCGGGTTTTCAAGTATGCCCCAGATTCATATTGACCATAATTCTCGCATTTGTGTTGCGTTTTCATCGGTTACAGAAATCTATGATAATGGTATACAAAACTACCGACATTTATGGGTACGTTTTTCATCCGATGGAGATTTTTGGGAGCCATTCTATGACCTTTCCCCCGATCCGTTGCACCCTTTTAATGAATTTGTTTTTCCTTCCGTTGCTACCTGGAGCGATAATGATTTTTACCTGGTTTACCAATATGATCATGAACCAGGGCTTGCTGTCAAAGGTGATGAAGATCCCTATATCGAAAATACTATCCGGTTTATGAAAGTACCCATATTAGGTGTATCCATCGAAGAAAATGAATTTCCCAATCCCAATGTGGACGCTGATGTATTACAAAATGTACCCAACCCTTTTAATGATAAAACTACCATTGGTGTGAACGTGAGGAAAGCTACCAACCTGACATTGGAAGTTGCAAACGTAATGGGACAAAAAGTAAAAACCATTGATGTTGGTTTTGTTTTGCCCGGGATGAATAAAATTGAAGTTGATGGCAGCACACTCAATCCGGGTTTGTATTTTTATACGGTAAAAGCAGGTTCATCAGCAATAACCCGGAAAATGATTGTTGAATAAAAAGGGTTTAATACTGTTTCTGCTTTTGTTTTTTGTGTGGTTTTTTTAGTTCTAAGATATCTGTAATTCAAGTACCTGAAAAAAAATCAGTTCAACCGTAAACTGATTTAATTCAACCGTAAACTGATAATTGTTGAAATTCCTCCGGAAACTTATTACCTTTGCTCACTATTTATTTTTTTAATAGATATTTTAAAGACAGATAATATTTATTTCTCACCATTAAAAAAAATGATTATGAAAAAACTGTTACTTATAGGCCTGGCTCTGGCTTTGCACTGTTACTTTCGCGCAAAAAACGACCATTTCGAAGGATGTACGCAATCAGGCAATTGAAAGGGTACAACCCACTATGGAAACCATGAACTTAAGTCATGAAGCACTTCCTGCTAACAAAGCGTTTTTCCCACCTGAGGAAGAGATCATTGGAAATACCTATTATGACTTGCAATCCAACTCCAGTATGCAGAACCGTATTTTTGTTTACGATGATGGCACAATTGGAGCTGTTTATACACTGGGTTTTGACTATCCAAATTTCGCCGGAGACCGTGGGACGGATACAATTATTTTGATGGCAACGCCTGGGGTGATTATGCTACCGAACGCATTGAATCTGACCGGAATGGCTGGCCTGCTTATGCAGCCTACGGTGAAAACGGGGAGATCAATGTTGCTCACTATGCCGGTGCTGTTTTAGAAGGTTTGGTTTTTAACAAGCGTATGGATAAAGGAACCGGCGACTGGACGAGTTTAATTGAAGGCCCAAGTGTGCAGCGGGTTTAGCATGGCCGCGTATGACTACCGGTGGCGCTGAAGTTAACAATTCTCAGCATCCATTCGATCCATTTAGCTTTGCCTGTTGCCAATGGTGGTGTTGTCTATCAAGGTATTGATGGTGCTTTATTCATTCGATGGATGGTGGAACAATATGGATATTGACAACCATTTGTTGAGAACTGAGTAGCACTCATTATACTTCGATGGTACATTGAATAACATGAAATTTAAGTTTAAGCAGATAATGTGGCACTTTCTGTGGGGAGAGCCCTGAGCGGGCTTTTCCTTAATGAAATCAACCGATGGAGGTGATACCTGGACACAAACCATTATTTGGGAAAACCCTTACCCATTGTGGGCGGGAACCCCCTACTGATACCTTCTACTGTGCTGATTAGGAGCGCATAGCCTGGCCTTCGACCAAAGTGGAAAAGTTCATGTTGTATTTAGTATAACGGGCTTTATCTGCTGACGGGTCGGAACAATCATGGTTCCCGGGTGTTGGTGGTATCGGCTACTGGAACGAAGACAGGCCAGTTTTCTCAAACGATGTAAATGCATTATGCCCATTCTCTGATTGTGAATATTCCAGAACTTGAAGATGACTATAGCCTGATCGGCTGGACAGGATGTAAATAACAATGGAAAATTGATATTTTATTTGATGATATTGCTGTTTATCAATTGGGATTATCCAGTATGCCTCAAATTCTGGTAGATGATAACAATCAGATTTATGTGGTGTGGGCTTCCGGTTACTGAAACCTATGATAACGAGCGCAGAATTATCGTCATATTTGGGGCCGTTATTCACCCAATGGTGATTTCTGGGGGCCATTTGTTGACCTTTCGTCTGACCTTATCCATATTTTGATGAGTGTGTTTTCCCATCTGTTGCTTCGACAAGCGATGATTATTTGTACCTGGTATATCAGGCTGATACAGAGCCAGGGCTTGCCGTCAGGGGCGATAGGGGATCCGTATAGCGAAATTTTATCCGTTTTATGAAAGTCGATAAAATGGATCTTTACGTTGGATTGAGGAGAACAACGCACCTGTATTGGATACGGATGTTGCTCAAAATGCCTAACCCGTTTACCGGTTTAACTCTATTGGGTAAATGCTAAAGGCAAGCCACCAACCTTAAATTGGAAGTTGTAAACACTTGATGGGACAGGTCAGTTCAAACTGTTGATGCAGGATATGTACTGCCAGCGAACAGAAGTGCAATTAAATTGATGGTGATCTGGTCCGGAGTATATTTCTATACTGTATACGCTGGTGAAACAAAAGTTACAAGAAAATGATTGTTAATTAAGAGGATCATTTTAAAGATATTGAAAGGCTGGTTAATTCGACCAGCCTTTTTTTAATACCAATGGGTAAATTTGATTGTGTCAAAAAATTCATTTAAAAGCGACGGCATTATCTTTACATTGAATTTCCATTTTTGTTTCAAAAAAATAATTAAGTTTATTTATACGAAAAATGATGAGATGATTAGTACACGGTAAAGACCGAGTCCGTTGGTTAATGCCTCAATATAAACCTTCAGAAAACTTTTGACTAAGCGGTTCGTCCATTACATCGAAGACCATGATATATCGATGGTCAACTTCCGGTATTGTGGCTGGGACGGAAGGTTGAAAACACTTAATTTCGTCATCAATAGCAAGCAACACCTCGATGATATTCTCACCTATGGTAAACGTGTTGATAGTTCCAGTTTATTTCCGTTTATTGAGGCTGGCTCGAGTGATCTCTATGTAATTCCACGTTATAAAACGGCTTTTGTCAATCCGTTTTCAACTGTGCCTACCATTGATATTCTTTGTTCGCCTGCGAGGATGGCGAACCGCTTGAAAGTTCGCCTCAATATATTTTGAAAAAGGCGCATCAGGTATTGAAGGAAAGAACAGGTTATATTACATGTACCATGGGTGGGCGGATATTATATATCATGGCGTTTCCGGGCCACCGACCTTATTTTACCATGAGGGTGAACGTTGTTTCGGGGGAAGCCATGTTGGCCATTGCTGAAGCAGGAGGTGAATTGATAAAATGGACACTCGGAAGTTTGAAATTTTACGGTTAGTGACTTGCTTTATGAACAAAATGAAATCGAATTTTTTACCTACTGATATAAGTGGTGACAGAGCTCATGGTGCCAAATGGATCATCCGGACTCTGGCCTACCAATATGGATTAACTGATAACCCCCAAAAATTACTGTGGGAAGCAGGCAGTGGATTGCATGTGCATACAAACTCATTAAGGATGGACAAAACATGATGGTGAAAAAGGGTAAACTGACAGACACTGCAAAAAACTCATTGCCGGCTTTCTTAATTATTTATGCTGCTTTGGAAACCTCAACCCAACTCTTTGGAATTGGTCCCTCCCTTAAGAGCCCCAACCAACATTTTGCTGGGAGACCGCAATCAGTCGGTGATACTTGTAAGATTTCTTGGATGGACTGGAAAGGTAGATATGTTTCAAGATGCCAATCCATGAATGATAAAGCCTTCTTGATAAGCAAACCGTTGAATATCGTGCATCCGATGGTTCAGCTGATATTTATACTTTAATGGCAAGCCTTGTAGTCGCTGCAAGGCATGGGCTCGAAATGAAGAATGCCCTTAACTATGCGGAGGATACTTATGTGGATGTGGATATTTTTAATGATGATAAAAAAGCCCTGAAGCTTCGTCATTTGCCTGCATCCTGTTCCGAATCGGCAGATAATCTTGAAAAACAAAAGGACATTCTTTTGAAATACAATGTCTTCAGCGAAGGTATCATTGAAGGGATTACAAGGTATCTCAGGTCATTCAACGATAGCAATTTAAGGAAAGAGGTGGAAAATAAACCGGAAAGGGTTATGGAATTGGTTCAGAAGTTTTTCCATTGTGGTTGATTTTAGTATTCGATAATCATCATACAGCTAATCGAATACTGATAACCCAACCCGGATTTGACAAATAGCTGCAGTTTTTCAATTCAATATCAGTATTTACCCATTAAATCAGTGTGTTCAGCGCTCCGGATCAATTTAAATGAATTTAAAGACGCAGAAATTTAGCCTCTTTATTTAATTCAAGTTCTTCCAATTTTTTAGGGGTTGGAATTCCCTCGTTTGTCCAGCCCCGAACTTCGTAGTATTCATCCAACAATTCCTCAAATTCAATTTTATACCCTTTTGACAATCCGGAAGCAAAAGGCTGGTTCAGAACCCTGTCGGGCAAAGTATCATCTGCTCTTGATTTGCCTTCACGTAGATTAAACAAACGCTCAATGGTCCAAATTCTTTCGCCGGTTTTTAATAGATCTTCACCGGTCATTTCAATTCCCATTACCGATCCCACCAATTGGGCATACAAATCAGGATTCAAAGCAAAAGAGGTGAACAGGCAGGCCACCATGGAATCAATCGTCGTTGTTAAATCCTGATATAGCTTAGCCAGGCCGGCTTTTCCTTTTTTCTCAAAACGGTTTATGGCAAACGGTGTTGATAATGCTTCGGTGCTGACAAGGTAGGAGCGCAAATGGCAACCCCCCCGGTTATTGGTCGAAAGGGTGAGGCTCATTCCGTGGAAACCTCTTGGATCATAGGCCGGTAATTCCAGTCCTTTTACATGCATGGCCAATTCAGGATGTCCGTACTTTTCAGCCAAAAGGGCACTTCCCTGGCTAAGCTCTTTTCCAAAACCTTCATTTTTTCCGATCAACTCACTCAATTTTACAATGGCCTCTTCATCACTAAATTTCAAATCCTTGCCAATATCCTTCCTGATTTGTAGCATGACCGATTCGGGTAAATATCCCTTTTCTGATAACTCCATAGCGCAGGCGATGGTGTTTCCGGCAGAAATGGTATCAACTCCATACTCATTACAATTGTAATTGGCATGGATGATCTTTTCCAGATTATTCACTCCGCATGAAGCACCAAACGACCATATGGTTTCAAACTCAGGCCCTTTACCTTCGCGTTCCGGTGTGGCGGTGATACGTGCACAAGCAATGGGACAACTGGCACAGGGCTGCCGCTTTACAAAGTAGAGTTCCTTAAAGGTTTCCCCCGAAATGGATTCTGCATCATTAAATACACCTTCCTGGAAATTGTAGGATGGAAATGACCCATCATGATTAATGGTATTTACCAGTGCAGGGGTGCCGTATTCTTTCAGAACATCTTTTGTCAGTGGAGCCTCTCCTACAAATGTCCGCCATTGTTTAATGGCACGGTCAACCACCTCTTTATCTTCAATTGGAGTTTTATTATTACCACTCACCACAACTGCTTTCAGGTTTTTTGAACCCATTACAGCTCCCAATCCACCGCGGCCGGCAGCATGGTTTTTTTCATTCATAATGGCAGCTATCAATTGTTTGTTTTCGCCTGATGGGCCGATGCAGGCAATCCCTGCTTTTGGATCGGTTTCTGCCAACAGTATATCGGTTGTGTTGTGTGTATTTTTTCCCCAAAGATTGGAAGCTTCCCTGATTTCCACTTTATCATCAACAATGTAAAGGTAGCATGGGTTGCTTGAAATCCCTTCGATTACAAGCACATCATATCCGGCAGATTTTAAATCTATCCCGAAATGGCCTCCTGAACTGCAGCCACCGATCGTACCGGTAAGTGGTGATTTGGCCACAATAGCAAACCGGCTGGTGGTGGGTGCATTGATCCCTGTGAGCGGGCCGGTGGCAAAGATGAGTTTGTTTTCGAATCCCATTGCATCCGCACCGGCTGGGACTTCGTCAAACAGGATTTTGGATGCCAGGCCCCTTCCGCCTATAAAATTCAACAATAGCTTTTCAGGTATTTCTTCTGTTTTATAAGTATGATCAGTTAGGTTTACCCTGAGTAATCGGTTGAAGTATCCACCTTTTATAGTTTCCATAATGTTTGTTCTAAAATTCTTTATGTTTCCTGTATTCCTTAAACTTACATGTTTGGCAACGTTTGTTGCTGGCTTCACGAATTTCAACTCTTAATTTTGAAGTATGGTGAAAGGGGCATATGGTGCAAGGTATTATTCCGGCATTGATCCAGTCGTCGGTATTGTGCCTAAGCCATCCCATTGAGGTAATAATGGTCAATGGTTTGCTTGTGCCTAACCGAAATAGTTCAGGAGTTTGAAGTTCTTCATCCGCTGCGCCGGCATAAATTAAGCGCAAGGTTGTCATGGCATCAGAAATTCCCCCGGCAGCTTTAACGCCTTTATGATTTCCAACCACCTCTCGCATAATGCGAATGTGTTCGGGCATGGCGCCGTAGGCATCCATACCCGTAGAATTTTTTATAAAATGGGCATTGGATTCTGCAACAATTTCTGAAACTGAATACAGTTCTTCTTCCGTTAATTCAGGCCGAACGTACAATCACTTTTACGTGTTCCCCATCGGCCGCTTCTACAACTGCATTGATCTCAGCGAGGGCATAGGTTTTATCTTTTTTAAACCGGCCTACATTGATCACCATATCGAGGTCAATCTTGCCATTTCCTTCACCCCTGATTTCACGGCTTTTTTTAACGGTATGTGCTGTCAGGGCCGCTTTCATTTCGATGTCCATTTTGCCCAATGGAAAGTCGATCACATAGCATTCGTTAATGTCAGAACCCTGCAGTAAGGCGGGCATTACATCGGTTGCCTCCACGGGGTTTACACACACCGATGCGCAATTATAGGTTTTTGCCCAGCCGGCAATTTTAGCCATTTTGGGTTCCTGCGTATCGGCGCTTAGATCGGTTACATCGAGGAAAGTAGCAAGGCGTTCGGGGGTAAAGCTTTCCACAAGGGCTTTCATTTTGGCCGGCGAAAACTCAACAAGAGGTGTTTGCATTTAATGTTTCTTTATAATTAATGAATTCAGAAAACAACATACAAAGCTAAGACAATTCGTTTAGATGGCAAATAGGGCATTTGTTATTAAAATCATTTCTGTTGTGAGCCGAACTTACCAATAATGAGTTTTTTTTAAAAGTTTATTGTTATTTCGTTAACAAAAAGTTTTCACGGCAATAAAAGATTTCTAAATTTGCCGTGTGGGTAATAAATTAAAAATCAAAATAGATACAGATGAAAAATTTTTTGATCATTCTTGCTTTGGGATTGTTAACTATTTCATGTAACACTAATCAACAACAGATGCAAACAGATACGAACCCTTTTTATACGGAGTATGGAACTCCGTTCGAAGTTCCTCCGTTCGATAAAATAGAGAACGAGGATTTTCTTCCTGCTTTCAAAGAGGGCATGAAACAACAAAGCGATGTAATTAATGCCATTGCCAATAATCCTGAACCTCCGACCTTTGAAAATACCTTGGTGGCTATGGATTTAAGCAGTGAATTACTTACCAAGGTGAGTAGTGTATTTTATAATCTTTCCTCGGCCAATACCAACGAATCCATACAGGCCATTAGCAAAGAGGTTGCGCCTATGTTATCTGCGCACCGCGATAATATCAGTTTGAATGAGAATTTATTTGAACGGGTAAAAGTGTTGTACGAAAAGCAAAATGAGTTGGGTTTGAATACCGAGCAACTCACTTTATTGGATAAGACCTACAAAAATTTTGTAAGGGGTGGAGCGAACCTGCAAGAAGAACAAAAGGAAAAATTTCGTGAAATCAATAAGGAATTATCCGTTTTAAGTGTGCAGTTTGGAGAAAATCTGCTTGCAGAAACCAACGACTTTAAATTGATCATTGAGAATAAAGAAGATTTGTCGGGTTTGCCTGATTTTGTAAAAGATATGGGGGCTTCTGATGCAAAAGCTGCCGGAATGGAAGGCCAATGGCTTTTTACACTGAATAATCCAAGTATGATACCTTTCCTGCAATATGCAGATAACAGGGACCTGCGCGAAGTGATTTTCAAAGGTTATATCAACCGTGGTAATAATGACAATGATCATGACAATAAAGAGATTGCTGCTAAAATTGCAAAGCTGCGGGTTGAGCGGGCTAACCTATTGGGTTATAAAACCCATGCCGATTTTATCCTTGATGTAAACATGGCCAGGACACCCGACCAGGTTTATGCTTTGATGGACCAGGTTTGGGATGCTGCGTTGCCAATGGCAAAAGCTGAAGCGGTTGAATTGCAAAAAATGATTGCTGCCGAAGGAAATGATTTTCAGCTTGAAGCGTGGGATTGGTGGTACTATGCGGAAAAATTGCGCAAGCAGAAGTATGATTTGGATGATGGATTGTTAAAACCTTATTTTGAATTGGAACATGTTAGGAAAGGATGTTTGATGTGGCTACCCAGTTATATGGTCTCACCTTTGTTGAGCGTTTCGATATGCCCAAACCTCATGTGGATGCCCGTACTTTTGAGGTGTTTGATTTTGATGGAACACATCAGTCGGTTTTGATCATGGATTTTCATCCGCGTGCCAGCAAACGGTCAGGAGCATGGATGAGCAGTTACCGCAAACAATATAAAGTTAATGGACAGAATATCACCCCGGTTATTACCATGGTGATGAATTTTTCAAAACCTACAGCCGATAAGCCATCCCTGCTGACATTTGATGAAGTGAGTACCATGTTCCATGAGTTTGGCCATGCCTTACACGGGATGCTGTCCGATTGTACTTATGAGATGCTTTCAGGTACTTCTGTTTCCAGGGATTTTGTGGAGCTTCCTTCCCAAATTATGGAAAACTGGGCCGCAGAACCTACCGTATTGCAATCTTATGCAAAGCACTACGAAACGGGTGAACCCATCCCGCAGGATCTTATTGATAAGATGGAAGCCAGGCTCGCATTTTAATCAGGGATTTGCAACCGTTGAATTTACCGCTGCTGCTTACCTTGATATGGCATGGCACACTTTATCAGAACCTGAGTTGAAAGAAACACTGGCTTTTGAAAAAGAAGCAATGGATAAAATTGGTTTGATCCCCGAGATCGTTGTTCGTTACCGGTCTCCCTATTTCTCACATATTTTTTCCGGAGGTTATTCATCCGGTTATTACAGCTATCAGTGGGCTGAAGTGTTGGATGCCGATGCATTTCAAGCTTTTAAGGAAACCAGTCTGTTTGATCAAAAAACGGCCAAAGCTTTTAGGGAAAATGTTTTGGAAAAAGGAGGTACGGATGATCCCATGAAATTATACATTCAGTTCAGGGGTAAAGAACCGGATCCAAATGCCATGTTGAAACGGAAGGGGTTGATTTAATTCCCAAAGGATGTTTCTTGAAAAACAGGAGTTTTCTGTAGCTGCCTGAAAGTGATTTGATTGATTTGGTATTTGCACATGGTTTTATCTGTACTTTTGCCACACATTAATAAGCAATCATTTTGAACAACTTTGAAGAACTGGGCATTAACCGCAAATTTATCAAGGGCTTAAACGAGCTTAATATTATTACTCCAACCGAAATCCAAGCCAAGGTCATCCCTTTGCTTATGGCATCCGATACAGACTTGGTTGGACAAGCCCAAACCGGAACGGGAAAAACGGCGGCTTTTGGCCTTCCCATGCTCCAGAAAATAGATGCGGGCCGCCAGGTGATACAGGGGCTTATTCTTTGCCCGACAAGGGAGCTTGGGCAGCAAATAGCCAAACAGTTGTTCAGGTTTACAAAATATTCTGATAAAATTTTTGTCGAGGCTGTTTATGGGGGTGCTCAGATTGATAAACAGGTATATGCCCTGACAAGGCCCACCCATATCGTGGTAGCCACTCCCGGAAGGTTGATCGACCTGGTAAAAAGAAAAGCACTGGATTTAAGCCATGTCAAAACGGTTGTGTTGGATGAAGCCGACGAAATGCTCAGTTTGGGATTTAAAAAGGAGCTAGATCAGATACTGGGTTTTTTATCAAAAGTTGAGAATAAATGGCTCTTTTCGGCAACCATGCCCGAGGGGATAAAACAAATAGTAAACGACCATATGTCGGAAACGGCACACCGTTTAGAAGTGAGTGGCCGGAATGTGGTAAACAAAAATATCGAACATAAATTCCTGATTTGTGAAGAAAACGAAAAGCTGTTTGTTCTTCTCCAGTTTTTGAATTCAGAGAAAGGAAACAGGGGCTTGGTGTTTTGCAAAACCAAAGTCAGTGCACAGAAACTTGCCAAACAACTCATTGCAAAAAGAATAGCTGCCGATGCCATTCACGGTGATTTGTTGCAAAAGGAAAGGGATAAGGCGATGCGGGCGTTCAAAAATGGAAGTTTGCAATTGCTCATTGCAACCGACATTGCTGCAAGGGGTATTGATGTGGAAGGGCTTTCGTTTGTTGTTCACTACCAGTTGCCCGACAAAGACGAATATTATACCCACCGAAGCGGAAGAACTGCCCGCGCCGGTAAAAAGGGAGTTTCATTGTCACTGGTGACCACTGCCGAAATGAAACAAATCCGGTATTACGAAAAAACATTGAATATTTCTTTTAGCCAAATCAGGCAGGTTAAATAGCGACCGACGAAGATTTGAGTATTTTAACAGATCGTTTTTTCATATCTAATCTACAACATTAATTACCATTGTCCCTTTTATGACCTTTTCAACATATTCATGCGCTACTGCAATTTGTTTCAGCGGATAGCTCCTGTCAATAACCGGTTTTATTTTTTCCGGCTTCCATGAGTTCCTTAAGAAACTTCAAGTCTTTGGTCCTTTCTTTTGGGGGCCTTAAACCGGTTGCTGCTATTTTTGCCTTTTGCTTCCGAACAATAAAGTCCATAATACGTGAGGCATAATACCCATTCAATACCGGCCTCAAGAAAGATACCTTGTTGCGATAGCGAGTTTTTACATTTTGAAAAAGAAGTTTTGCCCACTGTGTCAAATATAATATCGTAAGCCTGGACGGATCTGGTAAAGTCTTCTTTCGTATAGTCAATTGCCTTATGCGCCCTAGGATTTGACTAATTCTATATTTGCCGTGCTGCAAACAGCGGTAACTTCTGCACCAAAGTAACGGGCAATCTGAACAGCAGCCGAACCGATGCTTCCTGAAGCCCCATAAATAAGAACTTGCTGTCCGCTTTTTATCTTTCCTGTATCTCTTAAGAAGGGCAGCGCAGTTGAAAACCCATCCACGCTGAAGCGGCTTCTTCATGGGTTGTATTGTTTGGTTTTTTAGCCAGGACGCCATGTTCGGGTACACATAAATATTCAGCATTTGCACCAAATTTGGGGCCTGCAGTTCCAAAGACCTGATCTCCTTTTTTGAATAATTTTACTTCTTTTCCGACGGCTTCAATTTCACCGGCTAATTCCTCACCCAGGGTCGTAATTTTGGGTTTGAACAATCCCATGAATAGTCTTGCCATATAAGGTTTGCCTTTCGAAAAAGTACATTCTGTAGCTGTAACTGTTGTTGCATGGATTTTAATCAGAACCTCGTTTTCTCTGGGAGTAGGCTTATCTAACTCTTCGAGCTGAAGAACATGAGGGGGCCCGTATTTTGTGTAAACAATTGTTTTCATATTTTTCCAGTTAATTGAAGTTCGTGAATTTAATTGGTGTTTGTAATGAGGATGTTTATTTTATCCAAACATAAGCAATTTATTTTTGCTTTTTCGTAGGCTTCAGTTATCCAATTTAGAAGTTCAGAATCAATTTCTTTCAAATCTGAAATTTGTACCCTGTGTGTGCACATCGTTCCAAATGGGCCTGAGTTTCCCAAACGCTCTGTTTGTTCTTTCCCTGTTAGTTTAAACCCCAGATCAATTCTTGTCTTTGTCGCTGGTTTTATCAATACAAATTGTTTTTTGCGAATGATACTGACACTTTCTTTTTTGGGAGCTATTGCAACATCAGGCCCGAGTTTCTTAACAGTAGCAATTAACTTTTCATAAATGGGTTTAAGGTTTTCTTTTTCCTTTGTATTGTTTTTCTACCAAATCATCCGGTGATTCATTTTCTTCCTTTGAAAGGACCACAATTGTATTTGCGAAACCATGTGTTACACCGTGTTCTTCTTTCAGGAATTTCACTGCTTCCGAATGTTTGGCAAAGTGTTTTGCTTTCAGTACTTGTTTCCATTCTGCTAATGACTTGCCTGTTTTCTCGGGCATATTGTCAATCATTGTTTGAAGTGCTTTATCCATTGTGTTTATGTATTTTGGTTATTGAAATCGAGCGCTCTGTTTATCAATATTCTAAATCGGTATCCATATCAAAACCCCTTGGTGTGATAAAAATAAAACCTCTCATTGGCCTGCCGGTGAAATCCATCGGCAAACAGGCTTCTTTGTCAATTTCTTGATGATAGGCTACTTCCCCAATTTTAGCCATTAAAAGACTGTCCCCATATTTTTTATCAATGTGGATTCCGCAACACATTTTTTTATTGACCATAAAGATCAAACCACCCATCATTTTTTTCGAAGAAATTTGCTTTTTTCGATAGCATGATCTGTCGTATCCGCTCTCCTAAATGTTCATCGTAAGCCATAATTGAGATTGTTTATTAGCCTTATTCAATCACTTCATAAATTACCATTGGTTTTGATTTGTTTTTCAGGCTAACTTCTCCCACTTTGTTGCACTGAAAATATTCTTTAACTTTTTCGTAGGAAGCCTCATTGATAACAACCTGGCCTGGCTTTGCAGCTGATTCCAGGCGCGATGCCGTATTTACCACATCACCAATAACCGTATAATCAAGCCGTTTTAGGCTTACAGAGCCGATGTTGCCTGAAACAACCTCACCCCAATGGATACCGATGGATACATTGGGTTTAAAAGAAACATGTTCTGAAAAGGGAGGCTGGTTTTCAATCTCTTTCCGGATGGCCAGGCAGGCATCAATGGCCCGGTCCAAATGGTGATCACCACGGAAAACGGCCATGATGGCATCGCCGATAAATTTATCAACAAAGCCCCTGGCAGTGACCGATGATCTGCTTTACCATCACATCAAAATAATTATTCAATAATTGCACAACCGTATCGGGTGTCTCGTTTTCGCTGATGGAAGTAAAACTGCAAATGTCAATGAAAGCAACAGTAACTTCAACGGTTTCATTTTTCATGATCGAGGATTCAAATTCCCTGGTATCCATGAAATTGAGCACCGTTTCGTCCACATACATTTTCAGAATGTTGTTCTCTTTAATGGCTTTTAAGGTCTCCCGGATCTGAAGCACATGCTTCATGGTTTTTTCGATGGTTAGCTTCCAGGTCGTTGAAGTCAACCGGTTTTGTCACGAAGTCAAAGGCACCCCTGTTCATGGCTGTTCGGATGTTCTCCATATCGCCATAGGCTGAAACGATTACAGACTTTAGCATGGAATGTTTTTCGCTGATTTTTGAAAGCAAGGTGAGGCCATCCATTTCGGGCATATTGATGTCACTGAGCACTCAGGTCTACATCAGGATGTTCCTGCAACTGATTCAGGGCATCATGGCCATTTAATGCAAATACAAATTCATAGTGGCTGTTCCGTATGTGTTTACGGAACTTTTGTTTGATCAGAACCTGAAGATCGGTTTCGTCGTCTACTACTAATATTTTTGCCATTTTTACAGGGATTTAATTTTTTCTTTTAACAGGGTAAAATCAACCGGCTTGGTAATAAAATCATCGGCTCCCAGCTTCATCGCTGTATTGTAATTCTCCTTGTCGCCATAAGCCGTGATCATCATAACCATAGGAGGAGGTGTTTTATACTCTTCTTTGATCTTTCCCAACAGTTCCAATCCACTCATCCCGGGCATATTGATGTCGGAAAGAATCAACACGGCTTCGTGGTTGTTGTTGCCGAGGTATTTTAGTGCATCCTCACCCGAGTGGGCAAATACAAACTCTATTTCACCATTTTTTATTTCTTTTCTAAACCGTTGTTCAAACAATGGTTGAATATCTTTTTCGTCGTCAACTACTAAAATTTTCATATGATCTTAGATTTATTTTTCAGGTAAAACAATTATAAACTCGGTACCTTTTCCCTCTTCTGTTTTTACTTTTAATTCCCCATTGTGGCCTTTGGAAATAATGTCGTACGATAAGGATAATCCGAGACCGGTTCCTTCTCCCGTAGGTTTGGTCGTAAAAAATGGCTGAAATATTTTATCCAGCATTTTGGCCGGGATCCCATTGCCATTATCTTTCACCCTGATCTCAATATTGTTTTCCAGTTTTTTAGAACTTAGTATTACTGATGGAATATAGTCCCGCAGTCCTTCTTTCCTTTTTTCATTTACTGCGTAAAAAGCATTATTGATCAAATTAAGTAGCACCCTGCCAATATCTTGAGGGACTACTTTTATTCTAGGCAAATCATTTTCCAGATCGGTTTTAAAGTCAGCGATAAAGGATTTGTCCTTAGCCCTTAATCCATGGTAGGCCAGCCTCAAATATTCATCGGCCAGAGCGTTAATATCGGTTGGTTCTTTGTGGCCATCACCGGCCCTTGAGTGCTCCAGCATCCCTTTTACAATGCTGCTTGCCCGCTTGCCATGGTGGCTGATCTTTTCAAGGTTTTGTTTCAGATCATTTGCGATGGACTTAACTTCATTGGTATGGCCGGTTTCTATTTCCTCATTCATCTCAATAATCAAATCAACACTCACCTCCGAGAAATTGTTCACGAAATTCAGGGGGTTTTGTATTTCATGCGCAATACCGGCAGTAAGTTCTCCAAGGCTTGCCATTTTTCGGATTGGATGAGCTGGGATTGCGTCGCTTTCAGTTCGGTATATGCTTTCTCGATTTCTTTGGCCTGCTCCAGTTCTTTTTCCTTGGCCAGTCTTCTTTCCTTTTCCAGTAATTGCCTTTTGCGGATACGGTCGAAAACTACAATTGCCGAAATAACCAATATCCCATAGATGGGCATAGGCTCACTCAGGTTCTCCACCTAAAGGTGGATTGATCGTAAAATTGAGGGTTACCGGCTCTTTATTCCAAACGCCATGGCTATTGGCTGCCTTTAGTTTAAAGGTATAACTGCCGGGAGGAAGGTTGTAATAAAATGCTGACCGTTGATTACCTACCACCCGCCATGACTTATCATAATTTTCGAGCATATAGGAAAACTTGTTTTTTGCCGGATCGTCGTATTGTATGCCCCTGTAGTCAATGGAAATATTGTTTTCGGAATAAGTCAGCTCGATGGATCCGATACTGCCTTTCTTCTCATTATAATTTGGGTCAATGGGAAATCGTATGATCACCTATATTAAAATGAGAGATATAAGTGACCGGTGGCATTGAATTCCGGGAAATATCTTCCGGCTTGAAGTAGAAGCATCCCGTTATTCCCGCCAAACAGGAAATAACCTGAAGATGTTTTTATGTATTGGCCGTCGGCATACAAAAGGCCCTGGATGCCATCTTTTAATGAAAAATTATTAAACTGCTCATCCGGCAGGCTGAACCGGCTGATACCGTTGAATGTACTGAGCCACAATGCCTGGTTTTTTTCATCGCCGAGGATGCCCTGTATGCTCATGGAAGGCAGACCATCGTTGGTTGTGTAAGTTTTAATGTCGCCGCTGGCCACATCATAGCGGCTCAGACCACCCTGCCAGGTTCCTACCCAGGCAATGCCATCGGGACTTTCATAAAAAGAATTGATGTCCTGCGACCGTAAGATATCGCCTTTGTCCGGGTCATACGCGTGCCTGGAAATGGAACCGCTTTTGTAATCATAAAGAAAAAGGCCTAAATCGGTGATGATCCATAGCCCGTGCAACAGACTTTCAAATACGTTGGTTACGATGTTGGAATTGTACACAGACCCGGGTAATCCCGACAGGTCGAAACGGTGCTTTTCTGCCCTGCCTTGGGGTTGCATAAACAGCCCATTGTAACTTGCAAAACCATAAGTTCTCGCGGGTATCGGTGTAAATGGTGTTCAGCGATACCGAATCGCTGATTTGTTCAATAACCGTATCCCTGAACTGTAGGGTATGCAGGTTGAGTAATCCAAACTGCCTGAAGGATGATTCGATAAGCAGAGTCCCCGTGTAGATCTCACCAGGTATGTTATACCAGCTAATACTCGGATCGATATCAGCATACAAGTAGGGTTTCACTTTATGATGATCGAGGTCAATGCAGTTAATTCCGGTATTGACACCGCTACCCCGGGTGGCAACCCATAATTCACCGGTTTTGGATTCCAGCATACGGACGGTCCAGCCTGTGGTTATGGTGGAGGGATCGTTTTCATCCCATTTGAATGAATTGAGCAGGTTTCGCGGATTATACATCAGCAACCCCATCGACTCGGTGCCGATCCATAGGTTCCCAAACCTGTCACCCACCACTGCCGAGTACCGGTCGCGCAACAGCCGATCCGTGGAACCCGGTTCAAAAACCTCAATTTTCCGAGTACCAGGATCAAACTGCATAAGTCCCTGCTGACTGGCGATCCACAGGTGCTGTTCCCCGTCAAAGTGCATCTGGGTATAGCTATTGAAGACTTCCCCTTCAAAAGGAATTTCGGGTTCCCAATTTGTAAATTCATTTGAATGAGGATTAAAACTATACAATCCGGACATGTTCGTTGTAGTCCATAAAACCCCTGATGAGTCGATTGCCAGTCCTGTGGCATATACCGGTTCATCGATCTGGTTCATGGCATCTTCGGGCATGGTGACCCGATGAAGCATATTCAAGGTATCAATTTTATAAAAGCCAGACCAGTCAATCAGCCATATATTGCCATCGGGACCGGTGCAACTGAAAAAAGTACTCCGTAAGCTGTCCCCGGATTCATAACGCATCATCTGGTTTTCTTTCAGGTCATAATAAAACACGGTATGAGAACCCGGCGTGTTGTATGAAGAGGCGATCCCAAAATAAACCCTGCCACGATGGTTATCTGTAATATTTGCAACAAAAGTCTGGAACATACCTTCGTTATCGATGAACGCTCCGAATGGAAACCGGGTGAACGATTCGTATTCGGGATTATACCTGTAAACGGCCTCCTGGCTACCGATCCAGATGTACCCTTGATCATCCTCATGAAGCACATAGGTGAGTAATTCCCCCATGGTAGTCGAATCGTTCAGGTCGGGGTGATAGCGTTTGTATTCATAGCCATCAAACCTTACCAGCCCACTCTGTGTGCCGATCCAGATATTTCCCCGGCTGTCGGGGAGGATGTCAAAGATCGGAGTTCCTTTCAGTTCATCATATTGTGTGATCTTGTTGGGATCGAGTTGCGCCATCAAAGGCATTACTGATGGAAGGAATAGAACCAATATAACTATGTTGAGTTTTCTAAGCATCCTGTTTATGTTTGTTTGAGTTGAGAGGAAGAACAATAATAAATTCAGTTTCTTCACGCTCTATGGTTTCTACGTTCAATTGCCCTCCGTGCCCTTTGGTTATTATATCGTACGACATTGATAGACCAAGCCCTGTTCCTTCTCCGGTCGGCTTGGTGGTGAAAAAGGGTTGGAATATTTTATCCAGTACTTTTTGGGGTATTCCGTTTCCATTATCATGTATAAACACTTCAACCGTGTCAATTGTTTTTTTTGTGCTGACAGTAACAGTTGGTTTATAATCCAATCCTGACAATTTCTTCTTTTCAGCCACGGCATAAAAAGCATTATTAATCAAATTAAGCAGAACCCTTCCTATATCCTGGGGCACAACGTTTATCACAGGAAGTTCCTCATCAAAATCCGTTTTTAAATCGGCATTGAACGATTTGTTTTTTGCCCGCAAACCGTGGTAAGCTAATCGCAAAAATTCATTGGCCAATGCATTGAGGTCCGTTGGCACTTTTTCACTGCTGCCGCTTCGCGAATGTTCCAGCATGCCTTTTACAATATTGCTCGCGCGTTTTCCGTGTTCTTTGATCTTCTCCAGGTTTTGTTGCAGATCATTCGAAATAGCATCTACCTCTTCCTGATCCCCTTTGGCCATTTCCTCCCTGAGGTCGTTGATTAAATCGACACTCACCTCCGAAAAATTATTGACAAAGTTAAGCGGGTTCTGTATTTCATGAGCAATGCCTGCAGTGAGTTCCCCAAGGGATGCCATCTTTTCAGCATGTACCAGCTGGCTTTGTGTGGCGCGAAGATTATCCAGGGTTTCATTGAGCCGGCGGTTCAGTTTTTTCTTTTCCATGAATCTTACAAAAATGATGATCACCAATCCCACTGCCAGCAACATTCCCAGCAAAAAAATGTTACGTGTTAAACGTTCCCGGTTGATCTTCACCTGCTGGAGTGCCATCATTTTTTCATTGCTCTCTTTCTGGAGTGCCATTCTGGTTTCAAATTCCAGCTTGTTGGTCAGTTGGGCAATTTTTTCAAGATTTTCGGCATTTATTACCGAATCTTTTGCTTCGCTGTATTTTAAAATATACTTATATGCATTTTCAGGATCACCGATTTTATAATACGATTCGGCCAGGCTTTGGTAGATTTCCTCAAGAAATTTAAGATTGGATTTCGGAGCGGCTTTTCCGGCTTGTTTTATCCAGTCGAGTGCCGTAATGTGATCATCCCTACCGATGTAAATTTTAGCAATCTGCATGCAAGCTCTTGCTTCCCCGGTAAGGTCATTTATTTCTCTGCTCAGTTTGATCGCTGCCTCATACTGATGAAGTGCTTTTTCATGATCGGGCAATTTCATGTAGGCCCCTCCCAGCGACAAGTGTCCATCCACAATACTTATCTTATACCCTGATTTTTTAGCAAATTCCAGGCCTGTTTGATAATTCTCCACAGCACCTCATAATCCGAAAAATCTTGGGATTTGCCCGATGTATACAAAGTTGGCAAATATACCGTAGTATTCTGTTGAATTCAAACGAATGGCCAGGGCAGCCCGGTGCAACCTGAGGGCTTCATCCAGGTTCCCTGCGATCATATTGGTCACTCCCATGTCGTTATATATTCTGGCAATGCCGGATGAATCGTTCATCAATCTGAATATTTTCAACGCCTCTTGCTGACTGCTCAGGGCATCATCCCATTGTTCCACAAAAGCATAAACAAAACCCATGGCAAGCAGGGTTTCAATGATGGTTGTTGTATCCTCTAATTCCCTGCTGATACTCAGTGATTCCATCAGTTTATCAAGTGCATCTCCATAACTGCCATTGCTCCTGAGAGCTACAGCAAGGTCGGTTAATTTCATGGCATATTCCGACCTGCTTCCGTATTCCCGGATCAGTTCCAGAGCTTTTGTATGGTTTTGTATAGCAAGTTCACTTTGTCCATTGAAATCATACATGGTTCCAAAGGCTGTATAAATGGAGGCTTCTTCTATCTTATTGCCGGTTTCCTTTACCAAATCCAGGGCTTTCGTTAACGTGTCGCGGGCTGCTGTTATGTTTTTATTTTCGATTCCCCTGGCGAAGTTGGTAAGACTGATGGCTTTTAAGTTTTTACATCGCTTTAATAAAGCTGAATTATTTTTCACGGAATCCAACCCGAGTAATTTATCGGACCATCGTAATGCCTGTAAGGCGAAAAATTTACAGCTATCGAGATTTGAAAAGTAATAATAATGGTAAGCCTGATCATTGAGTTGATGAATGCGTTTGGTATCACTTATTTGCGCACGCTGACCAACCGCTATGAAACCTGTGAAAGGAAAAATTCCGGTAAACAAAAGAATTGATATGATCGATCTCCGTAACTTCATAATTTTAAATTTCCAATGAAATAATAAATTCTGTACCCTTCCCAGGCTCTGTTTCAACTTTCAGTTCCCCTCCATTTGCTTTGATAATATCAGAACTCATGCTCAATCCCAGCCCTGTTCCTTGTCCGGTAGGTTTAGTGGTGAAAAACGGCTGGAAGATTTTTTCCTTAATATCATTTGGTATTCCGTCCCCATTATCAACAATCCTGATCTCTATTTTGTTTTTAACCAATTTTGTTTTTACAATCACTTCCGGGCTAAAACCACTTTTATTCTTTCTAGCTTTTTCGGTAACTGCGAAGAATGCGTTATTGATCAGGTTCAGCAGTACCCGTCCGATGTCTTGCGGGACCACGTTTATATTTGGTAGTTCAGGATCGGCATCCAGTTTAAAATCAGCACTAAAGGTTTTATCTTTCGCGCGAAATCCATGAAATGAAAGACGCAAAAATTCATCACAGAGGGTATTTATATTTGTTGGCTCTTTTTGTCCGCTAGTTCCCCTACTGTGAAGAAGCATGCTTTTTACGATGGATTCGGCCCGTTTGCTGTGAAGGATTATTTTCTCTTCGTTATCCTTGATATCTTTAGCGATCAAGCTTATTTCCTGCAGGTTACCATTTCCGATCTCCTCTTCCAATTCATCAATCAATTCACTGTTAACTTCGGCAAAATTCTTTACAAAATTCAACGGGTTTTGAATTTCATGGGCAATACCTGCGGTGAGTTCTCCCAAAGAAGCCATCTTTTCGGCATGGATAAGTTGTTTTTGGGTAGATTTTAGCTCGCTGTAGGCTTTTTCAATTTGTTTAGCTTGCTCCAGTTCACGCTGTAGGGCATATTGTCTTTCCCTTCTGATCAAGCGTTGTCGCTGGAAACGATCAACCAGGAATATCCCGGTTACCAGAAGCAGACCGTAAAACAGGTATGCCGGCCATGACCGGTACCAGGGAGGGAGTACTTTAAAACTATACCTGATGGGTTCGCTCCAAACCGCTTCGGGACTTCGGGCTTTAAGCACAAAGGTGTAATTTCCTTCGGGAATGTTGCTAAAACTGGCCGTATGATTTTTACTTATCGGGCTCCAGGTTTCGTCAAATCCTTCAAGCATATACTGATATTCAACCATGTCGGGCCTTGAGGTTTCGATGCCCAGAAAATCGAAGGTGATGTTATGAAAAGCAAACGGCAAAACCAGGTTTTCGGGAATGGCATAAAATGGTCTGATGCTGTCAAACTGAACCGTTTTGAATTTATTTACCAGTGAGTCACGCTCAATATTATTTAATTTTTTTCCGAATACGGTAAGTTCATCCGTTATGTATGCAGGCACCCCGGTACTGTTTTGGGTTGTTGCGGAATGCTTTGAACGAGCCTCGAGCAAAGTGTGCCAGCTGACGTTTTCGTTATTGATTTTTATGCTGTTAATAATAACAGAGAGGGGTTTATGATTTCGATGTACACTTTTATAATCAAATCGCACCAGTTTATCTCCGGTTCCTGCCCAGATATTTCCTTTACTATCCAGTAACATGCTGTTGTTATTCGCTATATCCTTTATGGGATAACCGGTTTTCTGGTTAAAATGCTCAAGTCCGTTTTTGGCAATGTTTTTTCCGGTGGGATCCAGCCCCCCTTTTAGGATGGTAAATCCCATACTGCTTCCCACGATGATATTCCCCGCCTCGTCTTCCAAAATACCATAAACCACGTCGTTTGCCAGTCCTTCGCTGGTTGAAAAAGTTTGAAATATTTCGGGCTGAGCGGGCAGTGTCGGTTGATCAGCCAATTTATCCAGGATGTGTTTTCGCAATATGGATATTCCGCCGCCCCAGGTTCCGATGAGCAGGTTGCCATGGCTGTCCTCAACTATTTTAGATACTTTATTATCTGCCAAACCCTGATCACGGGTGAAATTCACAAAAGTTTCGCCATCGTATTTGCTGACGCCTCCCCTTGTCCCGAACCACAGATCGCCATTCCGGTCCTGCAATATGCTCCATACGGTGTTATGCACCAATCCCTGCTCCGTAGTGAAGTTGGAGAATGACTTGCCATCGAATTTACTTAATCCTGCCTCATAGGTACCCGCCCAGATATTGCCATTACGGTCTTCTGCGAGGCTGACAACATCATCGTCAATGAGGCCTTGTTTCATGGTATAATTGGTGAAGTATTCACCATTGAACCTGCTCAGCCCAAAGTCCGTTCCCAGCCAGAGGTCGCCCGTGCGGGATCTGTGGATGTCTGGGATCCGGTTATCGGGCATTCCATGTTGCGTGGTAAATATCTCATAATACTGACCGTTATATTTGATGAGTCCCCCATCCTCAGAGCCGAACCAAATATTGCTGTCATCGTCCTCTTCTATGCTAAAGATAAGATTATCCGGAAGCCCCTGGGCTTTTGTGTAACTGACCAGGTATTCCCCATCATACCGGCACACCCCGCCTCCTAAAGTACATATCCAAAGGTTGCCTGTGTTATCTTCAGTAATGTATTCGATCATATTGTATGACAGTCCCTGCGCTGTGGTGAAATTGGTGAACGAGCCCTTGCCTTCCCCTCCGGTTGCCGGTTCATACCTGCTGAGCCCGGACCCAGTGCCAAACCAGATGTTGTCATCCCGGTCGATCCATATGCACATGATCTTATTCTTTATCAAGCCATCGGCTTCACTGAAATTAATAAAAGCCTCTGCCGTTCCTTCCTTGCCCGGGTCGAACCTGCTTACACCGTTATTGGTGCCGATCCACAGGTTGCCGTGTTTATCTTCGGCTATGACGCGGGCATAATCATCCACAAGTCCATCGGCATGGGTATAGTTTATGAAAGGTTTGCCCCCGTCTGAAGTTAAGTTTGGTAGGTATTTACTGAGCCCCTTAAATGTGGCAAACCAGACATTGCCATCATGATCCTGGAAAATGTCGCTTATGTAAGAAGATGGCAATCCCTTTTCTTCATTGAAATTCAAGAAAGAATTGCCATCGTATCTGCTTAGGCCATCCCAGGCACCCATCCAGATATTTCCATCTTTATCGGCCAGTATCGCATGGACATCATTGTTCGGTAAACCATCTTTCATTGTAAAATTTGTAAAGGAAGCCCCATCAAACTTACTTACACCCCCTAAGGTGGCAAACCAGATATTCCCATTATTATCTTCGGTAATTTCATAGATGAGGTTATGAATAAGGCCTGTGGAGGAATTATAATTTACAAATGATTTCCCATCGTATTTACTCACACCGTTACCCGAGGAGCCAAACCAGAGATTGCCTTTACTGTCTGTGAACCCACAAAGGATGCTGCTCAACGACAATCCTTGCTCCGTATTTAAGTTTTGCATGTCGATGAAAAAATCAGCTCGCTTTTTTTCGGGTGGTTGAAACGAAGTTAATCGTGATAAAGCACCTCCCCCGTTTTTATATTCCCGGCCTGGGACCTTTATTTTTTCAGGAGGGGGAAAATCATTCAGCAAATTGATTTCTGGTTTTCCTGCGGCAATAATAAACGGCGCTTTAATGCTGTCGTTATGATCAAACCTACTCCCTTCCGATGTAACCTTGTTTGGATTGCACGAAGCGACCAAAAAAGACAAAAGCGGGAACAAAATATAAATCAGTTTTTTATGTCTTTTCCCCATTTTATTTTCTTGATATTCTTCATTAATTGTAAATTTCGATTTTACAGGTATAATTTACCATTTAATTAATTCATTGGTAGCAGTATGATAAAAGTTGTTCCTTCTCCTTCTTTAGTTTCCATTTTGATTTGCCCACCATGCCCTTTGGTAATAATATCATAGCTCATGCTTAATCCAAGGCCTGTGCCTTCGCCGGCGGGTTTAGTGGTAAAAAAGGGCTGGAAGATCTTGTCTTTGATCTCTTCCGGGATGCCGCCACCGTTATCTTTTACACGTATCTTGATTTGGTCTCCAAGATTTTTCGTTGACACGATTACGGTAGGTTTGTAGTTCTCCTGATCCGATAAACCTGTCAGGTTTTGGAAACCTGACAGGTTTCGCTCTTGAACGGCATGAAAAGCGTTATTTATCAGATTTAGTAAAACCCGCCCAATATCCTGTGGCACAGCATTTACTTTTGGTAAGTTTTCATCCGCTTCCAGTTTAAAATCGGCATTGAATGATTTATCCTTGGCGCGCAAACCATGATAGGCGAGCCTCAAATATTCATCCGCAAGGGTGTTAAGGTCGGTTGGTTCTTTTTGACCGGAGCTTGTTCGGCTGTGCTGGAGCATACCTTTTACAATATCATCAGCGCGTTTGCCGTGATGGCTTATTTTTTTTTCATTTTCCCTAATGTCGTTCAAAATTAATTTCACGACTGCCTGGTTTCCTTCATCAAACTCCTGCTCCGCCTCCCCAATTAATTCAAGGTTAACTTCCGAAAAATTATTGACAAAGTTTAGCGGGTTCTGGATTTCATGAGCTATTCCCGCGGTCAACTCGCCAAGGCTGGCCATTTTCTCTGCTTGTATGAGTTGCGATTGGGTCGTTTTAAGTTCGTGGTATGCTTTCTCTATCTCTTTTGCCTGGGCTAATTCCCTTACTTGTGCTTTGCGTCTTTCAATCCGGATAAGACGTTGTTTTTGGAAACGATCTGCTATTAAAAGGCCGCCGATAAATAATAAACCGTAAATACCATAAGCCCACCAGGTTTGCCACCAGGGTGGTAGAATGGTAAAGCTGAATTCAGCAGGTGTACTCCATGTACCATTATTTATTTTGGACTCCACTTTAAAAGTGTACATACCTGGCGATAGGTTAAAATATGTTTTTGAAGTAGAAATATCCTTATTATAAACCCAAAAAATATCTGCTCCCTGTAAAATGTACCTATAGGCGATCTTATCCCTGTTGAGTACACTTAGGTTGGTATAGCTGAACTTTAAGGAATTCTGGTTGTAGGGAAGTTTGAGCCCCAAAGGAATTCTATAAGGTATAGAAAGGCTATCCCATTGGAAATTATTTTTAAAAACATAGCCTGAATCCGGTGGAAGCGTATTTTTCGTAAAAACTTGTTTGCCAACACCGGACAACAGCGTGTCTTCTGTTTCAAAATAGGAAAGAAAAGCTGCATTACTTTCGAAGGAAGGGTTTTCATCCAGAATACGCAAACCGGTAATATAAACCGGACTTGGCGTAGTATCTGTCACCGGGTCCTGAGTCAGAATGGTTAATTTATTATTGGGCGATGTGCCAAACCAAAGTTGACCGTTATTTAGGAGTAAACCCGCATTTCGTTTATAGTCATTTGATGGAAAACCCTGTGCTTCTGAATATCTGAAAAAATGCCAGGGTGTACTTTGATCGGATGGAGGCGTTACCAGGATAAGTCCATTTACGCTGCCAATGTAAACAGTCCCTTCCTTTTCGCGTAAATCGTAGAGTTCATCCGGAACAAGACCTTCTGCTTCACCCAGGTTGGTGATGGTTTGATTGACAGGATCAATGACCGAAAGGCCATCCGTTGTTGCCACCCACAATTTACCATCCTCTCTCTGCATCATCTTCATGATATTGTTATGGCATAAACCTTCCTCTTCCCGCAAATGTTGGATGGTGTTTTTATCGGGGTCTAAGATAGCAAGACCATTATCTGTACCCACCCAGTAACGTCCTGATCCATCAACTTCAATACAAATAACCAATCTGCTGTCCAAATGAGGAGATGACCCCGGGAGTATTTTTAAACTGTTTGTTTCCGGATTGTACACCGCTAATCCATTTGAAGAGCTTAACCAGTAAGCCCCTGTTTCATCCTTTAGGGCACCAAATACCCGGTTTGCCAGGTTTACATCATCCAGATATCGGGTTATTACGTTTTCGGTTCGGTCAATTAAATAATAACCGTGTACGCCATCGACGAAAATTTTATCCTCTTCTATTTCCTTGATGAACGAAATTCTATTGTTAGCTGAATTATTATATAGAAGTTGTCAAAAGTTAAAACATTGAAACACTTAGTTACTGAAAAATGATTAAATTTTATATTGACACACCCCTGTTTCCCCTCTCTGAGAGGGGAGAATTGGAAATCATTTTTCAGAATTTAGTCATTTACTTTTAACTTTTAACAACTTCATACTATGGATTGACCGATTGTTTTAATGGTTCCTGTTGAAGGATTATAAATATCTATGTTGTTTCGTGAACCCATCCAAATATTTTCCCGATGATCTTGTTCGAAACTCCAGATTTCACTACTGGTCAAACCATTCAAAACGTCGAGATGCTCGGGCAAAGGCCCATCCGGGTCTATTAGCAGTATACCCTTAGTAAGTGTACCTATCCAGATGACCCCTTTTGCATCTTTCATTACACAGCCAATTTTTTGAGGTAAACTAACAGGACTATTTGTGACCATTGTTTTCATCTGAGTACGATCTTTACTAAGCACCTTTATGGTATCATTTTTTATCATCCATAACCTTCCCTGATTATCCTCCTCATATAAACGCGCATTTCCATAAAACCCATTTCTTTCGTCTATGGTAGTGGCTGTTTGTTTTTCTAATGAAATGGCCATGGCTCCATTTCTGTTAGATAACCACATCCTGTGATCTGAATCCTGAAAAAAATGACCAGGGCCAAGGTTCAAGATGTCTGTATAGTTTTCCCGGTTTTTCCCGATGACACTTAATACGTTTTGGCCGCTACTGAGATGACCGAGCCAAATATTGTGGTCATGATCCTCGATTAACCGAAACCCTCTTTCAAATCCGGGATTGGCGATTCGCCGCAAATGCTTCATTTCACTATCCATAACCCAGGTGGCTTCTCGCCATTCTATCATCCAAATTTTATCCTGAGAATCACAAAGTAGGGTAAGGATGGTTTTCTTTGCCAGAAAATGAGTTTCAGTTCTTTTTTTGAAATCCAGCACGAAGACTCCATTATTTCCCGTGGCCACCCAAAGTTTACCACCCTGGTCCAAAGCAATATCCCAGATGTTTCTGTAATCGTAGGTATATAAGTCTTTTCCATTGTACAAACAAAGTCCACCATCAAATGTGGCAATCCAATAGCTCCCGTCTTCGTTCTGTAGCATTTTTCTGATTTCGTTCGAGGGCAGTCCCTCACTTGATGAAAGCTGCAACATCCCTGAAGACGTTCCATTCAGGATGCGTAATTTGTTCATTATGGTGACCAGCGGCGTGGGAAGGATGGATGTTTTCTTTTCAACCGCAAGGGTGTCAAATTCCAGCGGAATATTCTTCTGAGGATCATATTCCAATGGAGATTCTTTGATTGGAGATTTGATAGTTTTGAATTCATTAATGCTAAAAGGTCGAACAGGTAATTTATCAATATCCAGCGGGTAGGTTCGAGGGGGCGGAATATCCTCCGGATCCACAATCTCCCAATCAATTTGTTGGGGAGCCGTAAGCTCAAATGAGCTGGTTACAGGAGCCTTGTGGGCTGTTGGATCCTGGTCATCATGATTTTGCAGGTCCTGTTTGCAGGAAGTAAACGTCGCAAAAAGAAATATGCCAATAATATATGAATAGTTAATTTTTCTCATGGTCTATTTTTGTTTATGGATCTCATTCATCACAGGTAAATTCATTATAAACTCGGTTCCTGTCCCCAAATTACTTATAACTTTAACTTCTCCATTATGGGCTTTAATTATATCATAGCTTAAACTCAGTCCCAGGCCAGTACCCTCGCCGGTGGGTTTAGTTGTAAAAAAGGGCTGGAAGATTTTGTCTTTGATCTCTTCCGGGATGCCGCCACCGTTATCTTTTACACGTATCTCGATTTGGTCTCCAAGATTTTTCGTTGACACGATTACGGTAGGTTTGTAGTTCTCCTGATCCGATAAACCTGTCAGGTTTCCAAAACCTGACAGGTTTCGCTCTTGAACGGCATGAAAAGCGTTATTTATCAGATTTAGTAAAACCCGCCCAATATCCTGTGGCACAGCATTTACTTTTGGTAAGTTTTCATCAGCTTCCAGTTTAAAATCAGCATTGAAAGACTTATCCTTTGCTCGCAAACCGTGATAGGCCAATCGCAAATATTCATCAGCCAGGGCATTGATATCGGTGGGTTCTTTTTGTCCTGAACTGCTTCGGCTGTGCTGTAGCATGCTTTTCACGATGCCATCAGCGCGTTTGCCATGATGGCTGATCTTTTCTTCGTTTTGCTCCAGGTCGCCGGCAATGGCTTTGATCTCTTCCAGATCACCTTTCTCAATTTCTTCTTTCAATTCTGCGATCAGTTCACGGTTTACCTCCGAAAAGTTATTGACGAAGTTGAGTGGATTTTGAATCTCGTGAGCAATTCCGGCCGTCAATTCACCCAACGAAGCCAGTTTTTCTGAATGAATCAGTTGCGACTGTGTTGCCTGCAATTTTGTATATGCATTTTGCAGAATTTTATTCGCTTTTTGCTTTTGACGCGATTGACGATACAATCCCCCGGCTACAAGAAGTATCAGGAAAAGACCTGCCAGCAGGGAATAGGTGCGGATTTTACCCTGTGTTTCCAGTCTTTCTTTCTCAAGGTTCTGCAGCCTGATTTGCTCATTAAGCGTCAACCGCTGGAAATCTGACAGACTTGTAATGGTTGATTGAAATGTACTGTCTTTAAATGTCATTGCCAGTCCCTGGTATTTGAAGGCACTGTCAATATTTCCCTTTAATTCATAAGCTCTGTATAATATTTCGTATACATATCCATAGTTTTTCGACTTCATTGAAGTTACAACGTCCTCCGCCAGATAGGCATAATACAAGCTTGAATCTTCCTGTTTTTCGTCAAGGAAATACATGGCAAGCGCAGAATATCCCATACTTGCTGCATATAAATTGTTCTGTTCCATTCCTATATTCGCTGCGTCGAAATAATTCTGATAAGCAAGTTGTTTTTCCCCTTTCCTGTAGTATATTTCACCAAGATTTAATTTTGCAATAGCCTGATATTGCATAAAATCTGAAGTGTCAAATATTAATACTGCGTTTTCTGTCATTGTTAATGCTGAATCCAATTTATTAAGATTCATAAACACTGATCCAAGGTTCATGCTTACCAGGCCCAATAAAGAAAAACTACCATAACCCAGCAAATTAACATCTCCCGCCTCTTCCGCCAGCCGCCAGGCTTTTTTGTAATGAACTATCTGTTTATTGATATCCCCTGTTCTTCCAATCAAATGGCCCAGGTCGTGGTGAATATTGGCCAGGATAAATAAACGGGTTTTGGTTTTTAAGGAATGTTCCGAAGGATTCCATGTTTTCCCTTCATTTTCAGGTCTTTCAGCAATACTAAGTGCTTGTTGAAGATTTTGAAATGACTCCGGAAAATTCTTTTGATGCATTAAAATATATCCTTTATTATCCAATGCATTTGCCTCATCAAGTGTGTGATTATTTTTTTTGGCAATAGACAGCGCAAAATCTGCATAATACAAAGCTGAGTCTCTGTTTTCTTCCTGGTAATAAATGAGGAGGGTTGTTGCGATTGTAAACCGGGCTGAGTCGGATAGGGAACTGTACAATGCCTGCTTTAAGCTGTCCGGATAGCTTTGTTGTGAAAATCCAGACACTTTGAGAAAAAGCAGTAAAAGTGTTGTTATGCAACTATTTATTTTCATTAATCATTAATTGGTATTTGTACAATAAATGTTGATCCTTTATCTTCTATCGAATCCACTTTTAATTTACCGCCATGACCTTTGGTAATGATATCATAACTCATGCTCAAACCAAGGCCAGTACCCTCACCTGTTGGTTTGGTGGTGAAGAAGGGCTGGAATATCTTGTCTTTCGCGTCATCCGGGATGCCGGGGCCATTGTCTTTTACAAGGATCTCGATGCCATTTCCCAATTTCTTCGTGCTGACCATTACAAGTGGCCTGTAATCCGCCCCGCCCTTTCCGGCTCTTTCATTCACTGCGCTTCGGCTTCGCTCAGCACAGGCGTAGAAAGCATTATTGATGAGGTTCAGGAGCACCCGTCCGATGTCCTGGGGGACAACCTCAATCTTTGGCAACCTGTCGTCGACTTCCAGTTTGAATTCTGCATTGAAGGATTTATCCTTTGCCCGAAGTCCATGATAAGCAAGTCGCAAATATTCGTCTGCAAGTGCATTTAAATCAGTGGGTCGCTTCTCACCGGAACCTGCACGGGAATGTTCCAGCATACTTTTTACAATGTTACTGGCCCGCTTGCCATGATGAGTGATCTTTTCGAGGTTTTGCAAAAGATCGGTGGCAATAGCCTGAACTTCTTCCGTATCGCCATTTTGCAATTCTTCCTTTAATTCTTCAATCAAATCGGTGCTGACTTCCGAAAAATTATTGACGAAATTCAGGGGATTCTGAATCTCATGCGCAATACCGGCTGTAAGTTCACCAAGCGAAGCCATTTTTTCGGCATGAACCAGTTGCGATTGTGTGGCTTTCAAATCGCTCAATGCTTTTTCAACGCGCTCTTTGGCTTCTTCCAGCACGACAAAATCCTCGTAGCGTGCATATGCAAATGAAAACGCTTCAGCCAGCGATTTCACCAGGTCGATCTTTTCTTCTTCAAGTTGTATCTGATGACCTACATAAAGCATTCCCTGTGCAAAGGGAATAAAATGAAGGTGTAATGATTCCGGAGGTTCTTCAGCACCCTGGTATTTTTCCGGAACTTTGATCTGTCCGAGTTTCATCATTTCTTTGGTCCAGGCGATAAATTCTTCACGATTCCAATGGGTTTGATACACTTCCTTTTGCTTCCAGCTTGCCACAGTAGCCCGGGCTAAATCATTGGCCTCAAAATCCAGGTCGAGTGCACCTAGTGGTTTTCCATCCGGTGTAGTAAGGTATACATTCACATGTTTTTTCTTCTCGTCTACGATAAAAATCCCACAACGAAAAAACGGGACTTCAAGCGTTGTTAGCTCCCGCCAAACGAGTGGGGTTAGCTGTTTCAGGTCCTCGGTGGTACGCATACTTGCGATCTGTCCGCGGATGCGATCGAGTGAGGCTTGTTTTATGGCTTCCTGCGTTTTGGCTTCTGCATCTTTTAAATCCAGATAACGCCTGTAAGTCAGGCTAAGAACAGAGGTGTATTTCCTGAAAATTTGCAGGTCTTGTTCCTGCAATGCCGTATCTGTCCAGGCATAAACACCACCCTCCTTAAAATAAAAATAATAACCGTACTGTACTTCATCATCCGCATAGTCATGGAATTTCACCTGGGGATCCATTACCTTGTAATAGTCAGCAATCTCACTTCCTCTCAATACAGGGAAATACTCTTTCTGGCTTTTCCAGTGTTCGAAAATTTTATCCAGTACAGGGTGACCTGCCAACTTTAAGTCACCCACAATTTTCTTAGATTCTTGATCTGGATTTGTATCAATGGCCTGGATATTTACAATACGAGTTTCTCCATCTACAATTCCCACACCGCATCGATGAGGAGTAACCTTCAATCCTTTTAACTCTGCGAAGAATGTATCCACTGTTTTTCCAAGATCTTCAGAGTTATGCATAGCCATAGCTTTTGAACGGACCCTTTCGAGTGCCAGATCAATCTGTGCTTCCCTGTTTTGCCGTTCTGCACTTTTTAGGTCTTCAAAACGACGGTAAGCCAGGTCGAAAACGCCGGCAAAACGAACCAGGAGGGCTACATCATCTTTGGGTGGATTGGGGACTTCACCTGGCAGGGTGTAGCCAATCTCACCGTGGGTGGTGCGGGCCATCACGAAGGTAAGTCCACCCATATCCCGCACCTCCTCCGGTCCAGGTGCGGTATGATCGATCTCCTGGAATCGTCCCAGCTTGATCATTTTATCAATATAATCAGCAGCTGTGTCAGTGTCAAGAGCAAAAACCGCAGAAGGCTCACCCGATTTTTCCCAGTCCATCATGTTTTTTAATCCATGAAAACCGCGGGGCAACTCCAGCACATTCCCGATACGGTCTCCTTTAGCGTTCGTTAACGCTTTTTCGTATTTATCAGGCAACCAGCGCATGTGCCAGAAATAGTGCGCTTCATGTCCCAGTTTATTGAATTCGGTCTGCATGGTTACCACAATATCGAGCAACTCCGAAGATTCCCGCATAGCTGTGACCTGTGCCCGTATCCTTTCCAGCGAGTTCCACCAGCGCTTCCCGTGCCTGATGTTCGGCCTGCACCATGTCGCTGTATCGTTTGTAAGCAAAAGTGAAGACATTGTTGAATCTGGCCAATACCGATTTCTCCTCTTCGGTCAACACCCCGAAATTGGAAATTCCAATGGCACCATTTCCAAAGGAATAGAGGTTATAGGTAAGAACATTAATTTTATCCAGTCTGGGATCGGGAGCTTCTCCGTTCTTTATTCTCATTTTTTTCAAATCTTCCAGTTCTTTGCCTTCAAGTATCAGTTCGAAGAAATCATCGGTAGTATTCGCCATCATTTTAAACTGCCCTTCCAGCGTGGGATCATCATGATATGACATTTGTGTGATGGTGCCGGACATTTCATGGGAATAGTCATAGTCGGTGAAGGTATCAGTGTCACCATTTTTTATGTCGATGATAGCGTTACGGATGTTATTAAAACCAAGCCCAGCAATTGCTCATACAGCTTACCTGGGCTACCTGAAGCATTTCATCTGATTTCTGTAAGGCTGAGTGCCACACCTTCTCACCTTTTCGAGGGATGCTTCAATCTGGGCTTCCCGTGCCTGTAATTCAGCTTTTTGAAGATCGAGAAAGCGCGTGTATGTTTGTTCGAATACATGCGCAAACCGAATAAAAATCTCATGTGCTTCCGGCTCCGGTTCAAATGTTATAAAAATGATGTAGCCGAATTTGAAATAGGCAACATGATCGATTTGCGATGTAGGGAATGGAATTCCGGCATCTTTCATTTTGAGCAGTTGCTCACCCACGCCCGGCAGGCTGCACAAATATTCATAGTGCGCCGGGCATTCGTTTTCGCCGATTTCATTGATTAGTAATTTTTCTCCTTTCTGGCCCGCTTCGTAATAGCGGAGAAAAACACCCTCCCTCGGTGTCCGGTATTTGGGAAAAGTTCCCTGACCGTTGCTGCCCCATTCCATTGAACCATCAGGATGGTCGTCATAAATATTGAAGGCACAAAACCAGGTTTCAACACCCAGCGCTTGAACCTGCCTGACAAGTTCGAGAGAGAGGTCTGCCAGTTCTTCACTCTTTTGCATACCCATCGACCTGCTTCGTACTCTTTCCAGTGCAGCTTCAATCCGCGCTCCCCGTGCCTGAGCTTCTGCTTTCTCAAGGTCGAGAAAGCGCGTGTACGATTGCTGAAAAACTTTGCCGAAGCGCATCAGGATCTTATTCTCTTCATCGGAATAAGGCCTTCCTGAAAAATTCTCGATGTACAGGCCCACATTGTCAAGCAACACGGTTGATATGGCCAGTCCGGGACACTCAAGATAGAACCTCTTCGACTCTTCCGGTAATTCGGGGATGAATTTGAAAAGCTTTTTATAAAACCCGTTTTTGGTTTCAAAATCGAGTTGGTTGGCAAAAAAATCTTTTCCGGTCTTTTTGGCTTCCACAAAGCTGTTCCAATGGGGAGAATCGAAATAGGGAATGGAGATTTTTGTGAGCGGCCCATTCTGATCGGCCAGCCAGATCAGCATATCATCTCTTTTTTCATAATCGACAATTATGCCGGTATGATCAACATCCATTCCCAACTGAACAAACTGATCGTAAATTACATGGATCACCTCATTGAGTTCATCGCTTTTTTGCATGCCCATGGACCTGCTCCGCACTCTTTCTAAGGCTGTTTCTATCCTGGCCTCCTGCGCACGGGTTTCTGCTTCCTGAATGTCGAGATAGCGGGTGTAGGTAAGATCGACCACCCGGGTGAATCGCATTAAAATTCCTGTAAGTTCTTCAGATAGGGGTTCTGTGCCAATCACTTCCAGGAATCCGTGATTCATGATCGCCTGTGCAACATGGAGCTTTTCCAGCGAAACGACCGAATCCTTATATTCCTTGGGTGCAACCCTAAAATCTGTATGTTCAAACATCAATTCGCAGTATCCTCTCAACTCTTTGTTATCAATGATGAACTGATGCAGTGGGACCTTTCGGTCGATCGCATCCAGCACTTTATCCAGGATGGGATGATCAAAGAATGGGAAGTGATAACCTTTGGCTGTCCGCGCACTTTCTGAGAGATTCCAGCAGGTGAAATCGCGGGATTCCCCGTGACGGATGAAGATGGAGCATTCAAAAACCGGCAATCCAAGTTTGTTGAGTTCTTCAAATATAATAGAAATGATGGTATTCAATTCTTCGCTTCTCCTGAGTCCCATGGCATGGGCACGAACCCGTTCAAGAGATGCTTCAATTTGTGCTTCCCGTGCCTGTGCTTCGGCTTTTTGCAAGTCGAGAAAACGGATATAAGCCTGTTCAAATGCTTTAGCAAAGCGGGGAAATATATAATCTTCCTTAAATGGGCTCAGGGATGAAACCAATAAATATCCATGGCTAAACGAGGCTCCATAATCAATCTCCCAACCGGGCGTAGTGATGTTGATGCCTTTTTCTGCTACGTCGTTCATCGAATCCTTAAAGGAAGGTATTTCAAACATCAATTTAAAATGCTTATCAATATAATCCTCAGGAATTTCAATGGAAAAAAGCGCAGCACCTGCCTTCCACTGGTTGTATCTGTACTGGTGGATATAATCCAGATCGACCGGGATACGGAAAGGAGACATCATTCCCTCTTCGCCAATGCTGTGCCACTGCTCCACCTCATTTTTCTCCTTATCGCAAAGCACGATACCAAAAGCAAACAAATCGCCACCCAAAATTCTCATTTGCTCAAATAAAACTGATGCCACGTTTGACAGCTCATTACTCGAATGCATGGATAAACTTTTTGCCCTGACTCTTTCAAGCGCTGCTTCTATCTGTGCTTCGCGAGCCTGTTCCAAAGCCTGTTGGATATCTTTATAACGTTGATAGGCAAGTGTAAAGACTTTATGGAACCGTTTGAAAACCTCCAGACTCTCATTTGATATTTCCTTGTAGGTAGTTAATCCCAGGCCTCCTTTTCCGATCGAATAAAAATAATAGTAAACAACACCTGCCTTTTCGAGCAGCGGATCGGGAAATTGATCATCCTTTTTTCTCCATTCAATAAATTCCTTCAATTCCTCACCCCGGATACTTCCAATAAAAAATGAATTGGCCGATTCCTGCATCGCACTCACCATTCCATCAGCAGAAGGATTTGCACCATACATGGGCTCTTCAAATACCTGCTTTGAATAGGCGGCAAAATACTGGTAATTGGCGTAATTCCTTTGTTCCTCGTTGATAATGGCAAGCTGTACGTTGCGAATGTTTTTCACATTAAATGCTTCCAGTTGCTCAGAAATAGTTTGACAAACATCCGCCAGGTCATCCGGTTTTTGCATGCTCATGGCGATTGCACGAACCCTTTCGAGGGCTGCTTCGATTTCGAGTTCCCGGTTTTTTCGTTCAAGGTCGGCTGTTTTTTCGTCCACCAGCCGTTGTAGTTCATCGTTTTTTTTCTTCCATTCATCCAAATGCCAGGTGTCGGTGCCGCCTTCGTCGTATTCCGGTTTGGACCCGTGCCAGTGGATGATCTTCCATGTTCCCTGCAGGTAGTCAAAGACCAGGGTGAGCCGCAGATTCAACTCTATCTCATTATCCTCCAAAGTCATAAGAAGCTTTACCTCGTCAACGAAAACAGCATTGTTTTCGTGGCCTGCAACCCACCGGTGAACCGGCTCGATCTCCCACCTCATTTGCAAACCCTGTCCCTGTTCCCGCTGCAGCCGGATAATGTCTGCCAGGGCTTCCAATCCAAAGAGTTTTTCATGCAGTGTTGTGCCGAAACCCATGACGTCACCGGCAATGTACTCAGACATTCTTTCCAGTGGGAAATCTTTCAGCATCAGGTCCATAAAGGCCTGGTGTGCATTATTGAGCGTCTTTTTCTTTTTCGGATCCATAAATCTTTATTATTTCAAAGGTATTTGAATCATAAATTCAGTTCCTTCTCCTTCTTCTGTTTCTACTTTCAGTTCTCCACCATGCCCTTTGGTGATGATGTCGTAACTAAGACTCAGTCCCAGGCCGGTTCCTTCACCGGTGGGTTTGGTGGTAAAAAAGGGCTGGAAGATTTTATCCCTGATTTTAAGCGGGATACCGGGGCCATTGTCTTTCACTGAAATTTCAATCCGGTCTCCGAGATTTTTGGTGGTGACGGTTACTGTGGGTTTGTAGTCGTTATCTAAACCAGAGAGATTTCCAGAACCTGCCAGGTTTTTTTTCTGCTCCGAAACGGCGTGAAATGCATTGTTGATCAAATTCAGCAACACCCTTCCAATCTCTTGTGATATGACTTCAACCTTTGGCAAATTAGGGTCAACCTCTGTTTTATAATCAGCATTGAAACTTTTATCTTTTGCCCGCAGGCCATGATAGCTCAGGCGCAGATATTCATCGGCCAGGGCGTTGATATCGGTTGGTTCCTTCTTTCCGCTACTTGTTCGGCTGTGCTGGAGCATGCCTTTCACGATGGCATCAGCCCGTTGGCCGTGATGGCTGATCTTTGCCTCATTTTGTTCAATATCTCCAGCAATGGCCTTCACTTCTTCCATGCTCCCCTTTTCAATTTCTTCTTTCAATTCAGCTATCAGCTCGCGGTTAACTTCTGAGAAATTATTGACGAAGTTGAGCGGGTTTTGGATCTCATGGGCGATGCCGGCCGTGAGTTCACCAAGAGAGGCCATTTTTTCAGCATGAACCAGTTGTGCTTGAGCTGCTTTGAGGTTTTCAAGTGATTGTTGTAATTCTTCTCTCGATCTTTCAATTTGAAACTGCTTTCTCCGAATATTCTTCCTGCTTTGCATCATTCCTATTAGTGAAATTATTAGCAATAATGCAATGCTTGCATACAAGAGCTCGATTTTCCTTTGGCTGGTTATTTTTTCTTCCTGAAGGTTAATCGTTTCATCTTTTTTGGCTGTTTCATATTTTATTTGGGCCTCACTTTCAAGTCTTTTAATAATGGTGTTTAGGTATTTCGCATATTCCCCTGAATACAAAATATTATACTCATAAGCATTTTTATAGTCACCGAGGTGGCTGTATATATCTGAAACATGCATATAGTTTTCCCACAGGTTTTTTGTATTCCCTGACTCTTTCATAAGATCGATGGCCTTAAGATGATAGGGTAGGGCTTGTTTGTACTTCCCTTGCAGAATATATACATGGCCGATATTGGCTATGGATGGGACAATATAGCGATCCAGTCCCATCTCAATGGTTTTCTCATAGATAAACTGATAATCCAATATGGCTTCATCGTAGAGCTCCATATACTTTAAAATATTTCCCCTTCCATTCAGGCTGGCCAGAAAAGGGATTCCTGATTCGCCTTTTTCCCGATAAATATCAATGGCTTTGTTAATAGTGGATAGGGCTTGATCTAACTCACCATCAATAAATAGCAAACTTGAAGCTTTGTAGCGATAGGAAATGGCAAGATCTTCAGTAGCACCGATTTCTGATTGTATTGCAATTGCTTTATCCGCATATTCAACACTTTCTTCGTATTTGTTTTCGTAGTAGAGTAAATCACAAATGTGTGTATAACACAAGGCAATTCCCTGCTGATTGTTTTCTTTCTCATAAAAACTCAAAGCCTCATAAACCTGCTTCATGGATTCAGCATATGCTGCTTTTAATCGGTAAAGGCCTGTGAGTTCAATGCATGTTTCAACTACAGCTTCATTGTTCCCTGCATTTTTTGTAAATGTTTTTTAATTCCTTGAAATAGTAAATTGAGGAATCCAGTTGTCCGTATTTGTTATGAAGTCCTGCCAAATTCAGGTAGGCCGAAATCAAAGCTGCCTCATGGTTTTCATTATTAGCAAGAAAAAGAGATAAGTGCGCCTTTCTATAAATTTCATTCGTGTCGTTGGTTGAATTAATATTACTTTCAACCCAAATGTTGAGGGAATCTGGATTGTCTTCATAAGCAAGTGCAAAAGAGAAAGCAGATAAGCTAAATACAAGTAATAACAAACTAGAAGTTGCCCTTCTTTTCATCGTTCGTGGTTGTTCATGTTTTTAACTATGGCTGGTATATCTTTTAACCGGAACTCCTTTTCGTCCACAAAGCTTTTTACAAAATGGCATGCTATTGATGATTCGGTAAAGATGATTTTCAACGTCACAAGCGTTACTATAATCGTTTTCCCAGTCAATGAAATAGTATTATTTTAGTTGATAAATTTTTTCAATTTGAGCTCAATAACCTATACAATAACAAGGAATACATGTAACTGTTCAAATATGAAGAAGAATATCATCTATTGCAAGGCTTTGATTGTAAGTAGAGCTGCATTTGCCAAAAATTACATGTGTATATTTTTTCAGCAATTTGAAAATGTTTTTCATTAGGGATCCATACAGAAGCAAGTTGAACATGCGAAAAGTAGCTTGTATTCGCAAAAAAGCACTAATTCGCAAATAATCTATTCGATTGGTAACATGCAGGCGTTTTTTATACCAAAAAATACACCAATGCGAATAAAAGATTTTATTACTTTTGCGAAAATTTTAGGCCCCGTAGTTCAATGGATAGAACGGAAGTTTCCTAAACTTTAGATGTAGGTTCGATTCCTGCCGGGGCTACAAAGTTTTATAAGCTTTGAAATGTTTTTTTCAAGGCTTTTTTTTATTCTGGTGAACTATCCGGAAAGTCTGTTTCTCAAGCCTCTATTCACTGTTTTTGATTAACCAAAAGTCGATGTTGGTAGATGGGAAACACCTCATTATTAAGTATCGAATAGTGTGGGGAGAATACCCTTTTGTATTTTGAAAATACTTCTATCTTTTACTTGTATGAAAATAAAATCACTCCTGTCCCGGTTCAACAGAAAAATCTGAAATTTGTTTTTCACCAGTTAGTGCAATCGATTGAATTTGAATGTTCGTTTAATTGATTCAAAAGATCTTTTTATAGTAGCTGCTAGTAAAACTCCCAAACCCTGGATGAATTGATATACAAAATCAGAAAACCAAAATACAATAAAATAAAAGACATTTGAGATGAAACATAAAATTCAAGAAGTAAACTATCTAACAAAAAGTTAAAACTTGGTTTTCGATTGTATTGAAGAAATAGCAAGGGAAACAAGAGGACAAAAAAAAGACTCTTCAGTGAAAAATACTGAAGAGTCTGACGAAGTAGCCCCAACCGGATTAAGTTCGAACTTATTTATTGAGGATTTAAAGACTTTATCAAATTATATTGTAGCGGATCGTTTTTCATAACTCTAGGTGTTTATGTTTTTACAATTAATTTCTAGCTCTTACTTGACTTTATAAATTTGTGTGCTTTATTTTAAACATAACTAGGTTAATTTTTTAGGCTTCTAAAATTATTTTGATACCCTATAGTACTCCCCAAATTTAGGACAGCACATTAAAGTGTAAGTTTTAAATTTGCGACTATGAAAAAAAGCAGACGAAAATTCAGTTCAAAATTTAAGAGCAAAGTAGCCTTAGAGGCACTTAAAGAACGATCAACCCTACAAGAACTCGCCTCCAAATACGAGAGCACCATCCAAATCAGATAACTGCATGGAAGAAAGAACTTTTGGAGAACGCTGATTCTGTATTGAAAATAAATCTTCTTCAAACAATAAGGAAGAAGATAGCTCGAAACTTTACAACAAAATCGGAAAGATGCAAGTAGAGATTGATTTTTTAAAAGGAAGTCTTGGGCAAATAGAGCACAACTCAAAAGAGGCAAAATGTTGTGAAGAATCATCCAAGACTCAGTCTCAAAGAACAATGTACTATTCTCTCCATTCACCGTTCAGGACTTTACTATAAGCCAAAGGGGAAAGGCTTACTCAACATAGGCTGATGGAGTCAATCGACAGGCAATTCATGAATCACCCTTATTACGGAGTGGAAAGAATGGCTGATTATTTAAATATGGACTTAGGTTACAGGGTAAACGTAAAACGTGTAAGGCGATTATATAAATTGATGAACCTGAGAACGATTTATGCAAAGCCAAAGCCACTAAACGGAACCCGGACATGCTGTTACCCTTACTTGTTGAAGGGAGTTAAAATTAAACGCCCAAACTAGGTTTGGCAAACAGATATAACCTACATTCCTATGTTCAGGGGATTTATGTACATGGCTGCTATTATTGATATTTACAGCAGGAAAATATTAAACTGGAGTACCTCAAACTCCATGACAGCAGAATGGGTTAAAGAATTATTAGAAGATACAATCAGGATGTATGGTGCACCGGAAATCCACAATTCTGATCAAGGTTCACAATACACCAGCCAAGGATTACATTGATGTATTAAAAGATCATGAAATTAAGATCTCAATGGATAGCAAGGGTCGTGCTCTTGACAATGTTTATATTGAACGTTTTTGGAGATCGATAAAACAGGAGAAGATTTATTTAAACCTCCAAATGGTGGGTTAGAATTGTACCAAATGGTTAAAGAATATATTCAGTTTTACAATGAAAAACGAAGACATACTGAGATCGGAAAGATGCCACCGAATCAGAAATATTATCATAAAAATGGCATCATAACAATTAATTATTAGCTTTGAGTTGTCCTAACAATTGGGAGTAGTACAAAATAAGTATAATTCGAAGGTGACTTTTTGCTAACGTAAGTTATCATTTCATCTATTTCATAATCCTGGTTAGTTTCTTCTACTTGTGGCTTATTCAATACTTTGGGTTTTTTTATCATCCATTTTATTACGGTGGATTTTGATATTGATAACAATCTTGAAATCGAACTTATTCCTAATCCCTCATTTTTGAATAATACAATAAGGTCTGCCTTTTCCTTACTAACTCGTATATTATATATTTTTCTTGTTGATACTTTCTGCCATGGTTACAAAACAGCTTTTGAATTCCGTTTCGAACTCCTTTCTTTATGCATGGTTTTTTACAATAAATACAATTCATAAATGAAACTGATAATTAGTTATTTTTTGACCAAAAATGATTAAGATATTATACCGTTATAATGATTTTTCGAAAATCACAGGTGACCAAGTGAACACAAACAATTTTAAAAGTCAGTTATAAGGCCTTCAGCAAGTTTACAAAGAAATAAGTATAGAGTGAGAAACTCATTATTTATTTATACCAAAATGTGAATAGTTAATGACTTACAGCCAATTAGGTGATACATTTCTACTCAGGTGACCAAGTGAACACAACCCACGCTACGAAGCTGCGAAAAAGCGGCAAAGTTCCCTAATCCGCAGATATCCAGCATTTTATGAACCCCTTGTTAGCGGTTCGTGCTTCTAAAATCTCTTCATGTTTTAATCTCATTGAGCTATTAAATGATTTCTCTTTGTGTTATACATAAGCAAATACCCTCTCTTGTTGGCCTCAGTTAAAAAAGAACGACTGATTAATGTTTCCACATAAAGTTGCTTTTCTAAAAACGGATTTAAAAGTTTCTGAACTCGGCTTTCAGCAACTCCAATTCTCAATGCAAGTTCTGTGAAATCGCTTTTGGAAGGATGTCCGCTTTTTTTGTATTGCTGACTTCTATAATCGTCTGCAAACAGTCCTTTATCCAATGCAAAATCTGTATCGTCTACATGTAGCCTTGTATTTACTAAATCATAAGCAGGACTTAGCAGATAATCTCCACTGGGAGATTCTAGCAAAGAAAAGTTCTTTAAATGAGCATCTCCGTTTGAAAACAGAAAATTGAAAATAACTAAAGAAAAATACTTTTCTATTTCTATCCGCCATGCAGGAACAAATTTTTCTATCAACTGTCCTGCCTCTTCATAGCTGTATTCATATTTGAAATTTGCACCTGCATTGTCTTTTGTTTTTCCTGCCAGCGTTGCAAAATCTTCTATGCCCCATTTATTTCCGTTTTCTTTCACGTCAAATCGTTTGGTGATATAGGCAGGTGAACCATTCTTAAAAAAAATTATAGCGTTTTCTGCCGTATTCAATCCATACACTTTTTTGGCTATTTGCATAGTCAGGTGTTCGTTGGCAGGAACCTGGTCAACCTTTTTCAAATCTCTTGGTATCGGCTTGAGGATATATGTTCCCTTTTCCCCTTCCTTTGTTAATCGCAATGCATTTTTCTCCAAAAGAAAGCTCAATTTTTCCTGCACACCCGATATGGATATGCGCTTGCGATTTTCCATGAATTGTTCTGCAACTTCTTCGCTATTTTGGGGCTGTTCATAAGGCAAAACATGGTTTACCTTTTTACCGCTAAACAAATTCCGCAAACAGCTTGGGCTGTATGTAGAAAAACCTTCAGCTAATGTTCCCGGACAATATTTTAATTCATGTAAGTTCATCTTGCCACTATTGGTTTCACGGTTATTGCACCAATTGTATCATATTGTGCTGTTGCTGCCAGCAAACCGAAATTATCATCTTCGTCTATTCTCAATTGTGTGCTTTGTAATTGTCTGTTCACTCCTTCACTTAGCATATTGAAGAAAAAGGGAAATAAAAAACTGCTTCTATATTCCTGCTGTGTTTTAGGTAATGTCAAACTTACTGGTGGCATATTGGAATCATTAAAATAATTGTCATCATATCTGAAAACATAATGCTTACGATTTTCTTCTGTCAGCGTTCCCACTAAAGTTCCGTTGCGATATATTTCCATTGCTCTCATTTACTCAATGTTTCTTTTTCACTTCAAGGGTTAGTTCCATTCCCAGCACTTCAGCCAATTTGTTCAGCACATCTAAAGAAGGATTGCCTTGTCCCCGTTCTATTTTATACAGAGTGTTGGTGCTGACATTTGCCAGTTCAGCCAAGTGAGGTTGAGTTATACGTAACTCCTTTCGTCTGTTTTTTATGGTTTCACCAAGAGCCTTAACTAACATTATAATGTGATTTTGGGATCAAAGATAGGATTTATTTTTTAAATCACAAGCAAAATCACATTATATTGTGATTTATGGGTCTGTATATTACTGAAACGCAATATGAAATTGGCAAAATCGCACTATAGTGTGATTTTATGCTTATATATCGTCCAACAATTCGACTTAGGCTGTCTCAATAGCATGACCGCTAACGATCCCGTATAAGCGTAGTGCGGGTTTCATCGCACTTCACTTTCAATTTGTACCGGTGTTAATTAGACAGACCGCTGAAAACCCCGCCTGCCATATACAAATTGTTGAACTAAATCCCTACGGGATAGCTTTTATCAAAAGTATCAATAATTTTTATTATTACCTGAACTTTATAGCTGTTAGTATTCACTTAAAAAATTAACAGTTATGAGAAAAGGAACAAGTCCTACCATTCTGGAGCGTGCAATTATTGCAGTTCCAGAATTTGAAAGTGTTATTAAAAAGCTTTCTAACCAGGTGGCCCTGCGTGGCCAGAGTAAAAGTACGCTTGATAACTATACAAGGCGTATTGCATTATGTGTCGTTCATTTCGGGAAGTTGCCTGAGCAGGTAAGCGAAGATGAAATAAACGAATACCTGGCAGCTTTGGCCCGCGACCCAAAATCACCATCGCGCAGTAGCTTTAAGCACATGGTATACGGTTTGCGATATTATTATCGCTTGCTTGGCATGAACAAAAAGGCCATTGCATTGCCATCGCTCAAAGGCGACACAAAGCTCCCTGTTATCCTGAACCGTTCGGAGCTGAAGGAGTTGTTTGCTGCCCCAAAACTCCTGAAACAACGTATTGTGCTGACACTGATCTATTCTGCCGGGTTACGCGGACAGGAAGTGATCAACCTAAAGTTGTCGGATGTTGATTTTGAGCGCATGACCATACATATCCGGCAGTCAAAATACAAGAAAGACCGCATCGTGCCCCTTTCGCCTACAATGGCACTTGGCCTGAAAAAATACCTTGGGGCCGAGAACCCCCACACCTGGCTATTTAACGGGAAGCAGCCAGGCAGCCAATACAGTATGCGGGGATTGTCGTGGGTAATGCGCGAGAACCTCAAAAAAACGTCCATAAGCAAAGGGGTAAACCTGCATACACTCCGGCATACTTACGCTACTCACTTGCTTGAGCAAGGATTGAACATCGTTACCCTGAAAGACCTGCTTGGCCATGCCGAAATAACCACTACCATGATTTACCTGCATGTAGCCCAATGTGAGCTAGTAAAACCGCATAGCCCGCTTGATACGCTTTATGGAAGAAAAAAGACATAAGTTTGATCTTGCAGGTGTAATCCGCAGGTTCGGGCGTCAGCTTATTGAAAAAGAAAAGCTGTCGCCCCAGCAAACAAAGGTGCTGCATAATATCCTGCACTGCCGTACTGCTTCCCTGGGCGGGCATGAGGAGGCATGTGATGATTGCGGTGAAATCCGCTACAGCTACAACAGTTGTGGCGATAGGCATTGCCCCAAATGCCTTAGTGCAAAACAGGCTATATGGATTGAAAAACTTATCGGGTCTACACTTGCGGTCAAACATTATCACATTATCTTTACCGTACCACACTGTTTGAACGCCATTTGCCTGTGGGATGCTGCTTTGTACTACAAGTTATTGTTTAGTGCCGTTTGGGAAACTCTCCATCGTTTCGGATACTCACATTACGGTGTTTTAACAGGGGCTGTTGCCGTGCTCCATTCCTGGGGCCAGAACCTGTCGCTCCATCCGCATATACATTGTATTGTGCCGGCTGCCGGAATTGGTTTAAATGGCCAGTGGAAGAATATCGGCGGCAATGGCCGCTTCTTGTACCCGGTACATCAACTGAGCGATGCCTTTAAGGGCAAATTTCTGGACAGCCTAAAACGCAAACTCAGAAAAGTTGGAATACCCGAAGGTTTTAATCCCCATATTCAAAAGGCATATAACACCAAATGGGTGGTAAACTGCCAGCCTTCAATGGCAAAGCCTGACCATGTGGTCCGATATCTTGGGCAATATACCCACCGGGTGGCCATTACCAACCACCGGATACTGAACATCAACAACAAGGAAGTAACTTTCATTGCCAAAGATTACCGCGATAAGGCACAAAACAAGCTTGTAACCATGGATGGGGTTGAGTTCCTAAGGCGGTTCTGCATACATGTGCTCCCAAAGCGCTTTGTAAAGATACGCCGCTTCGGTATTTATCATCCAACTACAATACGGAACCAGGAATTACAATTTGTACCTGAACAAAAGGTGGATATCGAAGCACTTATCAGCCCTAAAAAAGAGGAGACTGTTGCTGAACGTATCACACGGCTAACCGGTTTTGACCCACAGCAATGTCCTGTTTGCAAAAAAGGGAAGATGGTTGTTATCAAGGTAATCCCGCGCATCAGATCGCCAGGGGGACACCTTCCAACCATATTGTTATCCAAATTGCTTTAGCTTATGGCCCAATCCAAAATATCCCCTCTTTTTTGGGGCCAGGATTGTATTGCCTAAAATGTAGGTTTTTGCCAGAAAAACAGTTTTTTTGGTGGGTTTCCTGCGGGCCTAAAGTGAGCATGATGAGATGGCCATGCCATTGCGTGCTCAATATTACAGTTCAAAAACATTCAAACTCCCCGATAAGTGCATAGAAAATTGACCGGGATGTAGTTCAACCGGAAATAATCGCTGGGTCTTGCAGACCGCTCATATTTCTATTTATTACCGGCTGGTTATTCTTAACTATTTATTTTGCTTCTCCTCTTCAATTATAAATGGTCTATACCACTCCCACATTTCTTCAATTGTCTGAAATTTAGGTGGATAGTTCTCTTCATAAAATTTTGCTTCTAGATAGCTTGCATTGAATACTTCTCCTGTCCTTCTTGGAAATCGAATTATTGAAGATTTAAAAAAATCATTGGTGGTTTCGTAATGATGACTAAATATGAAGTTCTTCCAAGAATTTGTCAATTTTCTTTCTGACTGAATATCAATAATCTCGAATTGTGCTAATTGTTGGTCTTTTTCTGGATTTCCCCAAGCTTTTTTCATTATCGAAATAGCCTCAACATCCGTGACAGGTGCCGAGTATCCGAAGATTGTTACTCGTGCCGGTTTTTCAAGAAATTTTGATAAAGTATTCCATTGTGCATTAATAAATGGATTAGAATTATAATCTTTATTCTTAATTGGATATAATAATTTCGTGGGAATAAATGGTTTTCCTGTCTTGGCATTTAGATAACCATTAGGACCAAATGTTTTTGTTTCATCACAATAACCAATAGCAACATTTCCATGTAAGAATGAAAGTAATGGAAGATTTTTTGTAAATCTACTTTGTCTTTCATATGCCTGCCATAAAAATGGATCCCAGTTAAATGTCGCAATTAAATCTTTTTTCCTCAATGATAACACTAAGTAATCGTAAATAGTAGGCGAGTCAGGAAGTCGCAAAGAATTAAAGTAATTATAAATTTTATATTCAATATCATTGAGCCTTTTGGAATTGGGTTCTTTTTCAAAAAGATTGGAAAATATATTTTCAAAATTTTGATTTATTAAATCATCTGATAAGTCGCTGAATTCATCTTTCAGGTCAATAATTTTGGGTAAATCATCCATCAAAGGAATTGACAAATTTGTTTTCTCAGGATTGTCAATGCAAGATGCCTTACTAGCTCCTGCTCCTAGAATTGCTACATGTCTAAAGCCACCACTAATTGTTTTTATTTGATCTGAAATTTTGAAAACACTATCATCCATGGTTTAATTCTAAATTCTGTTTGTTAGTCTTTTTAACTTGCCGGTAACGGCCCCGCGATATGGCCAGTTGGCGCTTGTTTCGCTGGATTTCTGTTGATTTGTATGATGTTATTTCTTTCATGTCTTTGTCTTGATGATACGGATGCGCCAATTGGCTATCATCGTGTGTTGGTTGCAGTTGTGTGTCCTGCGTTACCATAGGATACAAATATACTTAAAAGTTCTTTGAAATGGTAACACAACTTTATCAGAGATGATAGACTTAACTGAATTTTCAGAAACGAGCTGATACCAAATACAACATGGTTGAAATCAGAAGTCTCACGAAAGAGAATACAGTTAAGAATTGGACTATCGGCAAAGATGTTCAGGCGTATTTGTCAAACCGCCATGTGGTGCTAATATTAAGAGTATTGGTGCTGAACGACATGGTTAAAGCAATTGGAATCAGTTGTACGATTACCAATTGTATGGTATGGACAGAGGAGTTGAATGAGAATGAACCACTATCGAGGTGTCGAAAATAACTTTTATTGAAGTAAAATCGAAGGGGGCGACCCTGAGAGACAAAGCATAACGGAAACCTGATTATGCCGAAGGCATTCTTTCTGGAACTGGTTATGCACTTCACGGCATAAAGGTGGCAAGACCTCTGTATGGGCTCTGATAAGGAACAGGAGAACCAGGACTGTAATGGTAAGCAAAACGGCAGAGAACCTGTAAGGAAATGCCAAAAGTAGCGAAGTACAGTACTGGGGCGGATGAAGCCGTAGTAGCGGAAATATCCAAGAGAGTAGGAGTAACGACCCTGCAAGCGAAGGGCTTCACATGACAGGTTCTAATATGTATAACAACTTAAAATTGATTTAAGGATGATTTTTGTAGAAGAACAGAAGACGCAACCGATAACGAGGTTGCAGGTAATTGAGGCTTTCAAAAGAGTGAAAGCCAATGGCGGAAAAGCAGGGGTAGATAAAATTACTACTGCACAAGTGGAAAGTAACAAACGCAAGTACCTGTACCCATTGTGGAACAGGATGGCAAGCGGGAGTTACTTTCCCAAACCAGTCCGTCAGACATTGATACCCAAGCCAAACGGAAAGAAAAGGGCATTGGGAATACCTACCGTAACGGATAGGGTAGCACAACAGGTTATAGCAACAGAACTGGAAAATGATATTGACAGCCTGTTCAGTCCAAACTCGTTTGGTTACCGACCAAACAAATCAGCACACAATGCTTTAGAGCAATGCCGAATAAATTGTATGAAATACAGTTGGGTTATAGACTTGGACATCAAAGGCTTCTTCGATAACATAGACCATGAGTTGCTAATGAAAGGACTGCGCCACTATACAGACAAGAAACATGTCCTGATGTATTGCGAGCGTTGGCTAAAAGCACCTGTACAACTACCTGATGGAACACTCAAGCCAAATCAGGGAAAAGGAACACCACAGGGCGGAGTAATCAGCCCTGTACTGGCGAACATTTTTCTTGACATAGTGTTTGACAAATGGATGGAGAAGTACTACCCTGATGTAGTATTTGAGCGATACGCTGATGATATCGTGGTGCATTGCCAACATATCAAACAGGCATTGCGACTTTTGGAAGCGATAACAAAACGAATGAAAGATTGCAAACTGGAACTAAACAGGGAGAAATCCAAAATCGTTTACTGTCGCCGAAACCAAAAGAAGCAACCACCGTTCAAGGTTTACTATCAGAAATTTGACTTCTTAGGGTTTACCTTCAAACCACGCATCACAAAGATGCATGGCAAACTCAAACTGGGTTTCACGCCTGCCATAAGTCAACGGAATATAGCCCGGATTAGTGATGATATTTTCAAAAGAAAAATTCATCGTTGGGTTCATTTTCCATTGAGCAGAATAGCAGAGCCTTATCAACACCCAGATACGAGGTTGGATAAACTACTATTCCAAATTCCGAAAATCCGAGATGCGGAGACTTTTCCGTGTCATTAATATGCGTTTGGTAAAATGGGTACGCAACAAGTATCGAAAATTCAGGCGTCGCCATTGGTACAATGCCTACAAATACCTTCGGGGAATAGCTCAAAGCTATCCGAATATGTTTGTGCATTGGCAACATGGCTTCACGCCTTGATAGTCTTTGTCATGAAGAGCCGTATGAATCGAGAGGTTCACGTACGGTTCTGTGAGAGGTTTAGGGGTGAAACTCCCCTTTACCTACTCGACTTCATTCTATTATAATAAGTTTTTTGACCACACTTTCTATTTCATAATTGCCTCCTAATAGTCTTGCAAAATAAATTCCTGGGGTCAACTCACTAATGTCAAATTTTAAGTAATTCGATTTTATGCTTTGGAATCTTTTAATCATATTTCCAAATTCATCATATATCTGGACTTCGACCTTATCCAATGTAGTTACACCAGTCAATGTAATTTTTACTTTCTGCTTTGCAGGATTAGGATTCAATGCAAAATTTAAGTCATTAGATTTCAAGGTGTTTATTCTGGTTATAAAATTTCCTTCAGCATCAAGTTTAATGAGAAAAACATCTGCATTTTCACCTTCTTCTGTATGTCCTGTAAGTAAGTATCCTCCATCGTTCAATTCAAACAAATTGTTACCTGGCTCATAAAGATTTTTGTTATCAAACGTATTATTCCATTCTATTTCTCCATTACTGTTGATTTTGGTAATAACCATCCTGTACATATCATTTAATGGCATATACACATATTCAATACTTGAGTATATATAGCCTCCATCGGCTGTATTTTGAATATAATAGGGAGTTCCAGTGGAGTACTGCTTAGTCCATAGTGTATCTCCGCTCGAATCAGTTCGGATTAAAAAAGTCCAATAATCATCATCAATAATTGGAGAATCAAATGCAGCTGCAATCAGAAAGCCATCATCAGGAGTTAATGTGAATGCATAGGCAAAATCATCTCCCTCACCTCCATATTGTTTTGACCAAATTGAATCCCCGTCTGTATTGGTTTTTATCAAAACGATTTGGTTGTAAAGTGGGTTAGTAGTACTTCCGATCAATGCATATCCTCCATCTGAGGTTTGCTCTATATGTTTACCCGAGAAATTTTGAAGCAGGGCGCTCCAGTTTAAGTTGCCGGAATTGCTAAGGTTGTAAATATGGGTATGGTTTTCACTTCCTAGAATGATATATTCGCCAGATGCATTTTCGAAGGCAGAATAACCATCCTCAAAAAGAGATGTAGGATTAACTCTTTGTGACCAACTCTCATCTCCGTTTGAATCGATTTTTAAAATGTATGTGTCGTAATCACTGTTATATCTGTATGAGCCGCCAATAATGTATCCTCCGTCACTTGTTCTACAAATATTGCTGGCAAATTCCTTTTTGTTACTTTGGCCAAGATATTTTTCCCAGATTATATTCCCGATAGTGTCAATGTTCATCAGAAGAATATCATAATCAGAATTGAACTGACTCCGTGATGAAGAGGCAATGAGATAAGAATTCTCATTTGTTTCAATGACTGCTGTAGAAAAATCCCAATCAGGTTTGGGATAAATTTTATTAAACAGCGACTGACTTTGTGAATAAACTGCACAAAGTACTAAGCTGAAAATTAATGTTTTTTTCATCGCATTTGTTTTTAGTTCATATTGCTGCCAACGGATGGCAATATGAAAAGATGGGCATTTTGAAACACCAATCTTTCAATTTACCACACTGTTCATTTAATGTTAAAGTGTTCATATTTACTACTTTCTGCCCAATTTTTTATATTGCGTGTTACCCAACGTAATTATTGTTTCTTTTCAAAAATAGTTTCCTGTTCATTTATAAAATGCCGACAAATCAATAAAACATATATATATGTCAAAGAAATATATTTCTCTATTTATTTGTTGTACAATTTCCGTTTATCTTTAACAGCTCGTTTCTTTCCTTAAAAATATTTTATTGTTTACAGGCCACCATCTTGTTTATAGTTCGCTCAATCAGTTTAATGGTACAATGTGCATTTGTAATCTGATTAAACTTCAGTGCACAATCAGTCCCTAACACAACGGACGCTAAAACCGTACGCCTGATAGTCGTGGTGCCGGCCCACCCGTGCGTCATCGTAGTGCAGGAACCGGAACCAATTTTCCGCCCCATCCCCACTGGACGACCAGAAGATGGCGCGGCTCGAGAGATCGTAGAACGATCCCGCGACCCGTTGGCCTCCGGGGAGACCCGTGAAACCGCTCGAATTGGTTGCACCTGTATTTGGTGAATTCCAATGGGTTGTGCCGGTTTCTTTGAGATTCCCGCCTGCATCCGTGCCCCTAAATCCCAATGTGTTCCAATTCACACCGGCTGTTGATTCAACTTCTTCTTCCAATGTCATCCATTCGGCATTGGTGGGCAAGTGCCAGCCTGTGGGGCAAATGCCCTGTGTGCCTTCGGTGGTTACGTATTGCATCATTTCGTCCCATTGGTACAATCCGCCGTAAGTGACGCAATTAGTTGTGTTGTTGCTGTAACAATACTTTTCGATGGTAGAATTGTCGGTTTGGCTGCTGCCACCGTTTATCATTGTGCCCACATTGAGGTTCTCGGCCATCCAGCACTGGGTACCAATTTGAACAGTATTATACGTATTATCATCAATATCGGTTAGAATATCTCCACAATTAAAGGGTGTTGTGCCTCCTCCACTACTCAATCCAACCAAATATCCGTTTATAGTAATATCATTGGCATCCGAGCCATCTATAACATCTCCTTGCGTAGCAACCAGGGGATTTGACAATCTTTGAGAAAAAGTCCCGGTCCCATAATTATAATACCCATAGGTTACCGGATTATCATTTATTTCCAAACTGTTATTGTCATTCATACTTAAAACATTCAGTATATATAAATTTTTACCTGTTGGTACAGTATAGTTTGTAGAGGAATTAACTTTCTCTGTAATAGGTGTTATACCATCAGTTCCATCAGGGTATTCCGGATTTGTGTACCCTTTATTCACATCATTCAGATTCTCCCAACTTGCTTTACCTGTTGCATCTGAAGTCAATACTTTATTCACTCCTTCGGTTCCATCAACCAACTTTAATCCACCGGAAATATCAAGTTTTTCAGTTGGTAATTCTGTACCAATTCCAACATTTCCCTTTTTATAGAAAATATCTTCCGATTCCTTTTGCCACATCGATGTATCCCCTGTTGTGGCTGCAAAATTGGCATATGGAACACTTAACAATTGAGATGTTCCAGTAACAGATAATTTATTCCTCCGTTTTCGTCCATCTCTATTTGAAGAAAATAACTGTTACTGCCCCAATCAATAGTTTCAAATGTACCAGAAACCAGTTCACCATTACCGATTTCAAGGTTTACCAACCCAAACTCACTGGTTGTAATGTCATGGGTTTCAGTATATATACTAATTCCCCCAGCATCTCCCTCCACTATGCTTATTTGAAATGAAACAATCTGATTTGAAATGATGTTTCCAGTATTATCTCGCGCTATAGCTTGGTACTTGAATGTTTTTGGTGCTTGAGCAAAAATCGTCACAACACAAATTAATCCAATCAATAATGTGAAAGTAATTTTTTTCATTTTAGTTTCATTTTATGTTAATATTATGGTCAAAATAAAATATAATGAGAATTCTAATCCTTTATGCAGCGGACAGAGTACCCGAATTCTTTAGTATTAGTATATACATCTACCGATTGTTGAAAAGCACCTAATCTACGATACCAAACATTAGTTGAAGGACTTTCTGTAGAGGACCACAATTGACAATAAGATCCCAGACCTGTAAATTCAGAGTATGAAATGCGAGCGCCACCAGGAAGTACTCCAAGACCACTTGAATTGGATGCACCTGAGTTTGGACTATTCCATCTAGGGTGTGGGTCTGGAGATGTACGTGTACTTTTCATACTTCCGCCAGCTGTACTTGATCCTCCTAAATTATTAGTTAGTAATGTCCATTCATCATTTGTGGGTAAATGCCAGTTTTCTGGGCAAGCAGTAAGTGCTGCAGGCCAGTTGTATAATGTTCCATAATTATGATAATTCTCCTCGGTAGATGCCTCAATTACATTTCCCCCGGAATAGCCATAAACATAGTAGGGTGGATCGGTAAACGAGCTAACGTTAGCAGGACTAACGCTTGGTAAAAAAGCGAGATTTTCTGCCATCCAACATTGCATACCGATTTGAACTGTTGAATATGTTTGCCCATCACGATCATCTGTAAATAAATCACCGCAATTAACAAAGGTTTGCCCCCCGCTATTGCTACTCAAGCCGACCAAATAACCATTTATAGAAATATAATCATTCGACGAACCATTTATTGTATCACCTTCACCTGCGATTAGTGGATTAGTCAGCATCAGAGAATTAACACTTTCCGCATTGTTATAAGATCCTTTTGTGAATGGAATATGATTGATTTGAAGTTGATTATTGGCGTAATCATTGAAAACATTCAGGATATAAAAGTTTTTACCTTGTGGTACTATATATTCTGTTGTTTGGCTTACCTTTTTAGCAATAGGAGTAACCCCATCTGTTCCATCTGGATATTCGGGATTTGTAAATCCTTTGTTTACATCATTTATATTCTCCCAACTGGCTTTTCCACTTTCATCGGAAGTTAATACCCTATTTGTTCCTTCAGTTCCATCTGTCAACTTTAATCTACCGAAAATATCCAATGTCTCAGTTGGTAAATTCGTCCCAATTCCTACTTTTCCCTTTTTATAGAAAATATTTTCCGATTCCTTTTGCCACATTGTTGTATCCCCTGTGGTAGCTGCATAATTGGCATAAGGTACGCTTAATAATTGCGAAGTTCCCATTAATTGATAATTCGTACCACCTGATTCATCTATTTCAATTTGAAGAAAATAATTATCACCACCCCAATCAATAGTTTCAAATATTCCAAAATCTGCATCACCATTTCCAATTTCAATGTTTACCAATCCGAATTCATTGGTTGTTGTATCATGTGTTTCAGTATAAATAATTATTCCTCCAGGTTCTCCCCCCAAAATACTTACTCGAAATGATACATCCTGGTTTGATATTATGTTACCAGTATTATCCCGAGCTATTGCTTGGTACCTGAATGTTTTTGGTGCTTGAGCAAAAACGCTTGCTAATATTAGGATTAGCAATTGTAGAGTAAAAGTAATTTTTTTCATTTTGTATGTATTTTATTAGTGCTTCGTTTTGTCTTTTTTATGTTGGGTAACGTCAGTTCGTCTAATAACCCACCGGTTTAATTAATAATTGATCAAATTTAAGCCTTTTTAGGGAATGATAAAAAAATCCTTCAATATTTCTTCTGATGAATTTGACCGCTTTACAGAAACTGAAAATTGGCCTCAATTGAAGTTTTTGGCCGGAAAAAGAAAAAGCTACCTCTTTCAGGTACTTTTCCAGTTCATTTTTCCCTATTATGTTCATAATCCGGCGAATATTGTAAGCCACAAACATCAACCCCACATCAGCACTGGCCCTTATCTTGTATTTTTTTGTTGATATGTAACTAAATCCCCACTGTCGTTTGATGGTGCCATAAGGATGCTCTACTATGGCCTGCCGTTTTTTATAGGCTGTTGGGTTGTTTTCAATCCTGGCCTTGTTGTCTTCAATGTTTTGTGCATATTTACGGCGTTGTATAACTTTTCCGTTTTCTGCTGATTTGGTGCATTTTGGCCGTGCCGGGCAGTGTTTACACTGGCGTGTTTTGTATTGCTGGAACATGGCCCCACTTTTCGCTTTGTGCCAGTTTCCGTTGGTTGTCATTGTATGTCCTTCAGGACATGTATAGCAATCGGTTTGCTCGTCGTAATCAAAGTTTTCCATATTGTAATCAGGGTCAGGAGCCTGCGATGATCCTGACTTTGCAGGAATGGCTACCATTACTTCTATGCCCAGTTTTTCGGCCATATCAAATTCGCTACCGGTATGATAGCCTTTGTCGTAAAGGGCTGTAAATTCATTGGTGCCCAATATGCTTTTAGCCCGCTGCAGCATATTGCCCATGGCCTTTGAATCGTTGGCATTGGTAACCTTGTAATCAATGGGGATATTGTGTTTAGCATCTACAGTGGTTTGTACATTTGTAAGCTACTTCCGAAATGTGGTTGCGGATCATCATTTGTCGGCTCTCGGGATCGGAAGTGGATCTATGGGACTCTCCGGTTTCTTTGAGTTGTTTTTCAAGTTGGTTATACTTGTCTTTGTGCTGGTTTTGTTTTTCTATTTCTTTTTTTATCTGCTCCACATTATCCTGATCTGCTTCGGCCAATTGCTTGTTGTACTCTTCTAATTTATTATCAATATATGCAATATGCCTGTCAATTTTCTTTTGGTTAAAGTTGTTCTTTTTACTGTTCTGGGCCACGCGAGGCTTTTGTGCTATCACCGGCGATGAGTTTTCCACCGATTAAATCGAAATGTTTGGCCATTTGAACCGTAGCCCTGAATACTTTCTTTATGGCCTCTGGGTTATCCCGGCGGAAGTTAGAGATGGTATTATGGTCGGGTGCCAGGCCTTTCATCAACCATAAAACTTCAATATTACGTTTGCAATCTTTTCCATCTCCCTCGATGAACGTTCTTTGTTCATATAGCCATAGATATACAGCTTTAGTAAATCGCCCGGATGGTAGGCTGGCCTGCCGTTTTCACAATATTCCATTTCAAATCCATAATCTTCTAATTTTAGGCTGTCAACAAACAAATCAACAATACGGACTTCGTTATCTTCATCAACGGATTGTTCAAGTGAAACAGGGAAAAGGGCGGCCTGGTTTCTGTCTGTTCCTTTGATAAATTTCATACTTAAAGATACTCAAATTGCTAAAATAAAGGATTGAAAGGGGATTGTTATTATTAACAATTTGCTGTTAGTTTTTAGACAGTCTGACGTGTTGCAAATATGGGTAGGCTGGGATTTTAGAGCATTAATTTTCAGGTAACTACATTTTTCTTTTTTAGTACTTACTCTATTATTTGCTCTTTCGCCCAGGTTTACTTATATTTGCTGTTGTGCGTTCGTGCTTTGTTAAAAAATGTTCAATTAATTATTATGTTGCTTATTTCCTACTCGCTTACATATTGTACATTCTTTAATATCCGAATATTTAAGATTCCCATATGAACCAGTAACAATAGATGGAGCATTTGGGCATCCAAGGTCCTCACACCAATATCTATTGCAATTACTGCAATAATATACTGTTTCAGTGCTGCCACAAACAGGACATGTTGGTTTTGAAGAATAGTTTCCCATAATTTTTATTTTTTAGTTTTCTGTATTAATTTCATATGGAACAAATTTGTACTTATTATCCCTTAACCATTTTTGGTCAGTTTCATTTGCAAACATTGAATACTTGTCGAAAATTATTTCAAGCAAAGATGATGTATAAGAAGGATAAAGAACATGTTTTGTTAAACCTTCCTTATATCCATTAACAACGTATCCAATTCTTGCTGAACCCATTTCATCAGACTTTTGCTCCATTTGAAGGAAAAGTGCGTTTACTGTAGCAAAAGCAAAGAAGAACATTGGGTCTTCAATCTGACCATTTGATTTTTCATAAGCTTGCATAATATCATCAAGTTCATTTGCTATAGTTAGAAAATCGCTTGATTTATATGGCTTTTCAGCCAATACAACATTAAATAAAGTTGTGGCTGTTAAGTATCCAAAAAAATAACTTTCATTTCGCCATAACCTTTTGTTTAAATCCCATTTAATCATAATTTTAAAATTTAAAAAGTCCTTTTGATGCAATTATTAAATAACTGTATTTTCCTGAAGGTTGAATTGCAATTTCACATCCTTCTTTAAGTTTTTCTTTTAAATAGCTAATTAGGTTGTCATCAGTATAGAAAAATTCCTTGAATCCCTTTTCCATTACTTTATCAAAATTTAGAGTATCAACATCATTTTCATTTGCAATAATTCTTAATGAATTCGGATATGTTTTAAACAATTCCGAAAGCTCTAATTTGGTTTGTTCATATGAAGCCATTTTAATTCAATTTGGTTAACATTTCTAAAAATATGCAATCCTGGCTAATTGAATTTGCTTGTAGATTGCGCCACCACAAACTCCAATAATCAAACTTATTGAAAGTATGATACAATATACAAGTACCTTTTTGACAAGAAACTCATAAAACAATCTGTAAAGGTTACTATCAATTACAATCATTGTTGAGAAAAACTCATTTATTGATTTTGATGATATTTGCCAACCCCAATAACCCGCCCATATAATATAACCCATTAACAAAATGGATAATATATAATTTTCATGGATTTCAATATTTGCTCCAATTACAAATCCTATTAGGGCAAATATGTAACCGATAAATAGCTGTTTACTAGCTATTCCCTTTGTCATTTCTTTATTGACTGAAAATTATTCTTTACTTTATTTATTGTAAAGAAATGCTTCCGCTTTATTCATTGCTTCTGATGCTGAACTTGCTTTTCCAACATTTGTTCGTCCTCCCCAACCTACATATGCGTTTCTATCAGCAGGATTCCAAAATACTTCATAACTTTTTCTCGATTTTCCAGCTGTAACTCTTCCAATTTTTTGTAGTGACATAATATTAATTTTTAATAGGTTTTTTATTTGTTAAATAGATTATGCTTTCAATTAGAGTAAGTATAATTGAAAATGGTAATCTTATGATGAA
>JAWKKM010000016.1:0-123007 GCA_041393255.1 Bacteroidales bacterium
TGGTGGCGACCTCAATGGTGATGGCAATGCCACTTTGCCTGCTCCAGGCGACTGGGGCGGACTCACGGTGAACGGTCAGAATGATTATGACGGTAACGGATGGCTCAACCATTGTAAAATACGCTATGCCGGGTATTACCTGAATTCTTATTCGGCCATTCATTTCAGGTATCCTGATGCCGGGTATTTTAAAAACAGTGTGGTGGAATACAGCGCAAATAACGGATTATATGCATTACATGCCCACCTTGATGCAAGCAACAACAGTTTCCTGAACAACGGGTCAATGGGTTTAAGCTCAAACGCTTCATACCTTGAGCTGGATAACAGCATTTTCAATAATAATGGGGGGTATGGAATTGAAGCCTATTACGACACATTGCAAATCAATAATTGCCAGTTCAACAACAACGGCAATTATGCAGCTTACCTCGAAAATGTGAATGTTAAAACCTATACCGGTAATACCGGCAGCGGAAACCTGATCAATGCCTTCGGGATCAGCGGAACCATCGACCAAAACATTACGCTCTCACAATCGGTTTGCGGATTCCCCTATGTAATTATTGGCGCACTCACAATTAACGACGGATACACCATGGATATTCCGGCCGGCGAAGTAATCAAAGGCTCCACAGGTGGGGCTTATATCGGTGTATATGGCACCATCAATGCCAATGGCACTGAAGCAAATCCAATCATTTTCACTTCCCTGAAAGATGATTCTTATGGTGGCGACCTCAATGGTGATGGCAATGCCACTTTGCCTGCTCCAGGCGACTGGGGCGGACTCACGGTGAACGGTCAGAATGATTATGACGGTAACGGATGGCTCAACCATTGTAAAATACGCTATGCCGGGTATTACCTGAATTCTTATTCGGCCATTCATTTCAGGTATCCTGATGCCGGGTATTTTAAAAACAGTGTGGTGGAATACAGCGCAAATAACGGATTATATGCATTACATGCCCACCTTGATGCAAGCAACAACAGTTTCCTGAACAACGGGTCAATGGGTTTAAGCTCAAACGCTTCATACCTTGAGCTGGATAACAGCATTTTCAATAATAATGGGGGTATGGAATTGAAGCCTATTACGACACATTGCAAATCAATAATTGCCAGTTCAACAACAACGGCAATTATGCAGCTTACCTCGAAAATGTGAATGTTAAAACCTATACCGGTAATACCGGCAGCGGAAACCTGATCAATGCCTTCGGGATCAGCGGTACCATCAACCAGGATATTACCCTCTCCCAGTCGGTTTGCGGATTCCCTTATGTAATTATTGGCGCACTTACACTCAACGACGGATACATCATGGATATACCGGCCGGTGAAGTAATTAAGGGCGCTATTGGTGGTGCAAGATTTATTATATATGGCACCATCAATGCCAATGGCACTGAAGCAAATCCAATCATTTTCACTTCCCTTAAAGATGATTCTTATGGTGACGACCTCAATGGAGATGGCAATGCTACTTCACCTGCCCCTTCAGACTGGGGAGGTTTTACCTTGAACGGTCAAAACGACTATGATGGAATCGGCTGGTTCGACCATTGTAAAATTCGATTTGGTGGCTATTTTTTGAATTACAACATTGCTGTTTATTTCAATAGTTCCGACACTGCAGGATTCTATCATAGTTCTATTGATTCAACCAATGGCACAGGATTACAGATTGCAAACTCAAGCATATCAATAAGAAACAGTATTTTCCGGGGAAACACCGGTTATGGTATTTATCTTCAAAGTTCAAAACCAACCGACCTTGGGCAAAACAATCTGGTAAATGCAGGTCTTAATAGATTTATCGGAAATGATAATGGAAACATACATCTCTATAATGCTTCCAACACAGAGATCAATGCCTATTACAACGATTGGGGCTATTATACCGAAGCCGAAATTGATGCCCATATTTACGATGATGATGAATATGCTTCTTATGGTGAGGTTCATTTCAACCCCTGGTACGATCCTTCTAACCCTCCACTGGTAGTAAATTTCGGAGCCGACACCCTGTGGGGCGAAGCACCTCTGGCTGTTCAGTTCACCGACTCAACCCTCTATAACCCAACAAGCTGGGAGTGGGATTTTGAAAACGATGGAATGGTAGATTCATATGATCAAAACCCTGAACATTGGTATTTCGATGGAGGATTGTATTCGGTTAAGTTAACAGCTGGCAATGGAATTACAAATGATACATTTGTCAGAACAGATTACATTGACATTTCTCCCAATCAGCATTTGCGTTCTTATGCTTTGGATTTTGATGGGGTGGATGATTTTGTGGAAGTACCCAATTTCATCTATCCTGAAGACCTCACCATCGAAGCATGGATCAAACCAGAGAATTTTGACACTTACCAGGAAATTATTTATTTTATAGGCGACCATAGTGTTCAGTTCAGAATGAACCTGGATGGTTCAATTGTATTTGGCGAATACGCATGGGATAATTGGAATTATGTTTTATCCGGGCCTGATCTCGTGTACCTCAATCAATGGAATCACATCGCTGTCAGCAAATTCGGCGACCAGGTCAACCTGTATATTAATGGTGTTCATGTCGGTTTTTCACAATTTGATAATAACCCCTTAATATCAACCTTGTATTTCGGAACCCGAAGCAATGCAATGGACCGCTATTTCTCAGGAGCCATTGACGAAGTTAGGATCTGGTCAAGGAGTTTGGCTCAAATGGAAATTCAGGCCAACATGACCAATTACCTTTCAGGGACAGAAGCTGATCTTTTGGCATATTATCGTTTGAATGATGTGGCCGGCCAGGTTGGATATGATCTTACCGGTAATGGTTACAATGCTTTTCTTGGTTCATCGGCTGGCGATGATGTTAATGATCCTGTTTGGCTGCAGACCAACTGGCCCTACGATACTTATTTGCTGGCTGATTTCACAGCTGATCAGATGTATGGTCATGCTCCCCAGGATATTCAGTTTTTTGATTTTTCAATGAACGAACCCGAAACATGGCAATGGGATTTTGAGAATGATGGAAGTATTGATTCGTATGATCAGAACCCATTATGGACTTATCAATATCCTGGTGTATATACAGTCCGTTTGGTAGTTTCAAAAGGAGTTGAAACAGATACAATTATTAAATACGATTTTGTATATATTGATGATCCCATTCCGATGAGCATTGCACAAGCAAGAATGGAGCCACTTGGAACCATCGTGACCATTGAGGGTATTGTTACTTGCGGCAATGAGTATGGAAACCTCCATTTTATTCAGGATGAAACTGCCGGAGCGGGAATCTACGATCCAAATGTCTCTGACCTGCGAATGGGAGATTTATTATTGATCCAGGGAGAAACAACAGAATACAATGGTTTGTTTGAATTGATCAACATCAGCTATTATAACAGGAAATCAATGAATAATCCTATGCCACAACCCCAACTGATTAGCATCAATGATTTGGGTGAAAATTACGAAGCTGAAGTTGTCAGGATCAATCAAGTGGATTTTCCTTATGGTGGGAACAGTTTTGATGCTGGAGTTGATTATGATATTATTGATCCAACAGCAACGACCCATTTCAGATTACATATCAATTCTGATTTGCGATACCAACGTGCACCGGAAAATACCGTTTCCATTACCGGAATCTGTGTGAACCGTGCGGATGATTTTGGATTTGAATATGGAATCTATGCCAGAGATTATAGTGATTTAATCTATAATAATATTGTAGATTTTGAAAAACAGGCCAATGGATTTACCAAACGATATTCTTTTATAACCAGCATGTCTGCCGCTGATGAAAATACTGCCTGGGCCATTGCCAATGATGGGAAAAACCAATTTATTGTCAATGAATTTACCCGGACGGTAGATGGCGGAATGACCTGGCAAAGCGGTAGCCTTCCAAACCATGACGGGCTTCAACCCGGCAGCATTTGTGCAGTGGATGCAAACAATGCCTGGGTATGTTCATATCGTTATTGGGGCGAAAATCCGCAGGGTATATACCATACGTTTGATGGAGGGATAACCTGGAACCACCAACCCACTGCTGTATTTGATCAGGGCCTGGGTGGCTTCCCCAATACGGTATATTTCTGGGATGTGAACAACGGTGTTTGCTTTGGTGATCCCAGTGAAGGTTATTTTGAGGTGTATACAACAACTGATGGTGGAAACAATTGGAATCGTGCGGCCCAAAGCAACATTCCTGATCCCATTGCAGATGAATATGGCCAATCCGATTTATTTAGCGTTGTTGGAAACACCATCTGGTTTCCAACAAATAAAGGACGCATATACAAATCTGTTGACATGGGCCTGAACTGGACGGCTGTTCAAACCCCATTGAGCGGTATTTGCATTGTAGAGTTTAAGAATCAAAATGAGGGCTTACTGCTTTCCAAATCAAATGGCGAACTCTACGAAACACTGGATGGGGGTGCTTCATGGAACCAGGTATTTTACTCGGGGGATATTCACACAACGGATCTGAAATTCATTCCCGGAACACCCGGTTCTTATGTAATTACAGGAAGAAATGGATCGGATGCAGGGGCCAGCTATACCCTTGATAATGGCCAGAACTGGTTCTATTTCCCGGAAACGCATGGAGTTCATATGGGATCTATGGATTGGATAAGCCCAACTTGCGGATTTCTTGGAGCCAACAATGTAGATGCCTCTGAAGGTGGGATGTGGAAATACGATGGATTTGGAGTTGGTTATTCCATCTCCTGGGATCCGGTAAATCCAACAGAAAACAACATGATCACCATCACCATAACCAATCCTGTGGCTACTCCATGGTTACATTGGGGTGTGAATGATATGAATTTTGTGTGGCAAACACCCGATCATGTTTATTGGCCTGAAGGTAGTGTTTTGGTTGATCCTGCAATTCAATCACCTTTCACAGGCCCCGATCAAAACAATACCTATACGTTACAAATAGGGCCATTTAATGATCCGGCACAGTGGGTTGATCGGCTGGCTTTTGTGATCTATTTTGAAAACGATACCTGGGACAACAACAATGGTCAGGATTATCACATCAATATCGATCACCCGGTTCAGTACAGTGTGACCTGGGATCCTGAATTTCCGTCAGAAAACGATGCCATCACAATTACTGCCGGGCCAGTTTCGATTGGCGGTAATTTGCACTGGGGTATTGAAAATAGCGGCTGGGAATGGCAAACACCTGACATGGCCTACTGGCCGCCAAATTCATTCCTGTTCATGGGTGGCCCAGCTATTCAATCGCCGTTTACCGGTCCGGATGAAAACGGGATGATCACCATTACACTAAATCCTTTTAACAATCCTGCACAAACAGTGGATGCCGTTAACTTTGTTATAAATTATTATGACAATACATGGGACAATAACAATGGAAACAATTATTACATCCCCATTTCGCATCAGGAGTCCATTCAGGTTGACGTAACCGTTTTTCTTGAAGGACCCTATAACGGTACCGAAATGAACACCGACCTGAATGCCATAATTCCTTTGCAACAATCGCTGACTGTGATAGGATATAGCGGGACGGAAGAAGTAGAAGCCATTCCAAATGCAGATGTTGTGGACTGGATCGGACTGGAACTGCGTGATGCGGCGGATGTAAACTCTGCTACGGAACAAACAACTATTGGTGGCGGGGCATTCTTCCTGCTGAAGGATGGTAGCATTGTTAGTCTGGATGGAAGTTCAGTACCTGAATTTGAGGTGCAAATTACTAATGATTTATTCGTTGTTGTGTGGCATCGAAATCATTTACCGGTAATATCCCAAACTCCATGTTTGCAGTCGGGAAGCAATTACATTTATGATTTTACCTGGAAAGCAGAACAGGCTTATGGGGATAATCAAAGAGAGTGATTTAGGGAACGGAAAATGGGCGATGATCGGTGGTGATGCCAATGTTGATGGAAATATTGACGAGTTGGATGGGTACTGAAGTATGGATTAATGAAGTTGGTCAGAGCAGGCTACCTGCAAAGGTGATGTCAATATGGATACTCAAGTGGATAACAAGAAAGACAAAAATGATATCACAGTATTCCAATTATGGTAAATCACAAATGTTCCCCTCAGGGAGTCAGGCATGCGGAGGAGTACTTATTGATGACCGCGACGGGGAAGCTTATAATACAGTGATGATAGGTGATCAGTGCTGGATGGCCGAAAATCTGAATGTGGGAACCATGATAACAAGCAACGGCAGTGGAGATAATCAAACCGACAACGGTATTTTGGAGAAATACTGCTACGACAACAACACAATTAACTGCGACGAATACGGTGGCCTTTATCAATGGGAAGAGGCTATGCAATACACAACAATTGAAGGAACACAGGGAATTTGTCCGGATGGTTGGCATTTGCCTTCCGATGGAGAATTCTGTACATTGGCCACCTTCCTTGATCCTACGGTTACTTGCACAGGAACCGGCCTTCGCGGAGCAGATGCAGGTGGAAAAATGAAAGAAATGGGAACAGATCACTGGCTCAATCCGAATAATGGGGCCACGAATGAAAGCGGATTTACCGGAATGCCAGGGGCTTACCGGTATTACAATGGATATTTTGATTATCTTGGTTATTATGGTTATTACTGGCAGTCCACTGATTATGGTTCAGACCATTACTACTGGTATATGGCATTCAATAGTGAACAGGTAGGACGGCATACAACTCCTTTTGGGTTTGGGTTTTCGGTTCGCTGTGTAAAAAACTCACAATAAATTGCAAATGTAGCATCACGCGAAAGCGAGCTGCTCACTTTTTCTTTTTGGATTAGGAATAGGTTTGAAGCTTGTCCTTATTGGGCAAGCTTTTTTATTTCATTTTATGCACCAGTATTATGTATTAAATATATAAGATTGAATTTTTTTGTCTGGCAATAATCATCCAAAATCCCGTTAAGGCCGGTTTTTCTTATTTCTCAAATTCAAAATCTATAAATCCAACCTAAATTATTTTTTTGTAATTTTACAGTTACCTGCAAAAGAGTCATTAATAATTTTTGCATAGGCAGTTTAATCTTTAACTCTTAGCAAATGAATTCAAATAGAAAAAACTTATTCCTGTTCATTACTTTTTGTGGGATAACTCTCATAACCTTTGGGCAGCCTTATAATATCGGTAATACTTCAGTGACTTATAATGATCCTGAAAGAAATAACCGGTCCATCCCAACAGAAATATTTTATCCTGCAAATTCAAGTGGTACAAATGTTCCGCTGGCAGAGGGTGAGTTTCCGGTAATTGCCTTCGGCCATGGGTTTATTATGGCTTATTCAGCTTACCAATATATATGGGAAGCACTGGTTCCTGAAGGATATATTTTGGCTTTTCCAACAACGGAAGGAAGCATTATTCCAGCTCCGAGCCATTTAAATTTTGGATTAGACCTGAGATTTTTGATCAATAAACTAAAAGCGGAAGGCCAGAATAGTGGATCACTTTTCTATAATCATATTGCTGACAGTTCAGCGATTATGGGCCACTCCATGGGAGGTGGGGCCTCTTTTCTGGCCGTGGAAAACATTTCCTATGTAAGCACCATGATCACATTGGCAGCGGCTGAAACCAATCCCTCTGCGATCAATGCAGCAACAAACGTCTCCATCCCAACCCTTGTTTTTTCGGGTAGTGATGACTGTGTAACTCCTCCTCCTGACCACCAGGTGCCTATGCATAACAGTTTGGGAAGCGATTGCAAAACTTTCATTTCAATTACGGGGGGCGGTCATTGTTATTTCGCAGATTATAACTTCAATTGTTCGTTGGGTGAATTGTTTTGTAATCCGGCAGCCAGCATCAGCCGGGAAGTGCAGCACAGTATTGTCCTGACCTATCTTTTGCCATACCTCGATTTTATGCTGAAAGGCAACCAGCAATCCTGGATCACTTTTAATAATCTGCTAAATAATCCCGTGGGGATAACTTCCCTGCACGAATGCAACATTCATCTGTTGGATCTAAAACTCATGCTGGAAGGCCCATTTAACGGAACAAATATGAATACGGAATTAACAGGCCTGCCCTCATTTCCTTTATCACAGCCCTACAGTCAGTCACCCTGGTTTTATAACGGCTCTGAAAATGTTCCAACAGTTCCCAATGATGTTGTTGATTGGATTTTAGTAGAACTTCGGGATGCACCTGATGCTGCCTCAGCCATTTCAAGTACCATCATTGCAACAAAAGCAGGTTTGTTAAAAAATGATGGGTACCATTACCGGATTGATGGCACTTCATTTCTTTGCGTTAGGTATTCACCTATTTATTCGTTATTCCCTGTTATTTATCACCGAAACCATCTTTCTATTCTATCTTCAACACCCCTGACAAATACTGATGGTTTATTCTCATTTGATTTTACCTCAGGTTCAAACCAGGCATATGGAACAGACGCCCAAAAAGATTTGGGAGGATTTTATGGGATGATTGGCGGTGATGCAAATGCTGATGGCTCAATTAATGAACTTGATAAAGCAGATGTCTGGGAAAGTGAGACAGGTGTTGCTGGCTATACCGGCAGTGATTTGAACATGAATGGTCAGTCCAACAACCAGGATAAAAATGACTATTGGTACCCGAACACAACCTATGTAAGCCAGGTACCTGATTAACAGATCTGAGTTTAGGGTTCGGAGTTATGAGTTTAGCCCAGAACTTCAAACACTTAACTCTGAATAATGATTATCCTCTTCTTTGCAAATAACGTCCAAATGCACTGTAGTCATTAAATTAATTCAGCTGCAACGTTTTTTTTAATTTATTAACGGCAAGGAAAAGCTCCGGGCAAACTTGTTAAAAATTTGTTAAACACAGTATTCTCACCATTTTAAATCCAATGCATGTTTATATTTGTAGGGTCAATACCACTGACAAGACTAAATCAATAACTTAAATAAACTAACAAACTATCATGAAAACATTTATGCATTTCACACCATTGCACATTCTCATCGTTTGCATGCTCTTTGTATCGCTCAATATTTCTGCACAAATTCAGTCCACCCTCAGCGGGGGTGACTGGAATGACCCTGACACCTGGCAAGGAAGTATCGTTCCGGGCTCAGGCAATGATGTACAAATCAACGGGCCTGTATTTGTTACTACCGGTTCAAGTTGTAATGATATTTACATCGTTTCGGGAGCTTCCCTGCAAAACAAATCGAATGGGAATTATGCACTTTCCGTTAATGGTGACATTACCAATGAGGGTACCATAACCAATAATTATTACACCCTAACCCTTTACATATACGGAAATGTAATACAAAACGGGGTTTGGTCAAATCAAGCAACTTACCTGTCGGATAACACCTCACAGGAAATTTTTGCATCCCAACCCTTTACAGGAAGTTACTTTTACAACAGTAACGCATCGAATAATATTGATGTTACCTCAAATTCCATTTCATTCATTGGAACAGTGGTCGACCTAAACTATGCCAATCTATTATTTGGAAATGGATCCTTCTCGCTCGACGGGGGTTATCTTACGGATGTAAATATTCTTGCCAATGAAATCGATTTTACCTTGCACGGAAATGCCTTTCTGCAAAATGCCGACATTGCAACAGACTATGCTAGGCTGCATGGTATTGTTCAGGTCCGCACAGGCGTTGATTTTTTTGACAACAACCTGAATGTGGTGGTGGAAGTGGTTGATACACTGCAAAACAGCAGTGTTGGAAATTACGCACTTATTATCGATGGGGATGTTTTAAACAACGGCTTAATTCGCGATAATTATTACAGCCTCACCCTTTACATATCAGGTGCATTGACCAATAACGGAATATGGAGTAATGGTTCAACGAACCTGAACGGTAGCGAAACCCAGAACCTGAGTTTTTTTACGGCCTTTGACGGAGCAAATTTAACAAATTCAAATCCGGATGGGGTTTTATCGGCCAACACCCATCTTGCATTCAATAATACAATCGTGGATTTGAATTATGATACACTCTACATGACAGCCGGAACAGACCAGATAGCGCTGAATGGCGGATATTTTACTGAAGCAGTTATATTTGAATCAAACCCTCCTTATGCATTGAACATAAACCTGACCAATTCAGCCCATTTCCGCATAATGGAGCTCAATGCCGGGGAAGTTGTGATAAATGATGTTTTTGATTTTATTTCACCCTTTACAGTTAACGGAAACGTAAGGGTTGAAGGAACCTTCCAGAACAAAAGCATCGGAAGTTATACCGCAGACATAAATGGTAGCATTGTAAACAACGGATCCATTCAAAACAACTATTACAACCTTAGTATTAATTGCTCGGGCGATATAACCCACAATGGTACATGGTCGAACAACTACACTACCCTGGATGGTGATATGGATCAAGTTCTAAACTTTTCTTCCCCGTTTACCGGTTATTACTTTAAAAAGCTCAGTACAAATGGAAATCTGGTAGCCAGCTCTGATCTGCATTTTAATGGAACAACCATCGAATTGGATTACGATACACTGGCTTTTGACCAGGGCATGAAACTGACTTTGGAAAACAGTGTTTTGTTGGAAGCAGACATCCTGAAAACCTCCATGAGTCCCAATACATTTATACTGGATATGCAAGCTTCGTATTTCCAGCAATGTGAATTTGTGGCGGATACCATATCTACGATGAATGATATCCAATTTTTCATTGCACCTGTAAATTTCTATGGAAATCTTATCGTTAACGGAAATTTAAGAAACCGGAACAACGGCAATTATACGGCAAACGTTTCGGGAAGTGTAATAAATAGGGGGACCATAACCAACAATTCTTACAATGCATACCTGAACATATCAGGCGATGTATATAATTATGGAACCTGGAATAACCACACGGTAAATCTGAATGGTGATAATAACCAGCAACTGTTTTTTTATAACCCGGTAAACATAACCTTTTTTAATAATACAAACGATAATGGTTACTTTATTGCACAAACCAGCCTGGATTTCATTGGAAGCAGTATTGACCTGGATAATGATACCGTCAAGTTTATGGATGGTTATCAAATGACACTCGACAATAGTTATCTGAATGAAGCAGTGCTGATCAACGAAGCTGCTAAATCCAGTGATCCGTTTGAATTTTCAGTGATAAACAATGCCTATTTCGCCCGAACTAAAATTGTTTCGGATGAAATTGAACTGGATGGAAATATACTTGTTGCGACTACCCCGGTAGAGTTTTATGGAACCGTAACCAACCATGGCACCTTAACCAATTATGGTAATTCCAATTATACACTTTCTGTTTTTGGAAATCTAATAAACGAAAGCACCATTTCGGATAACTACTATAATTTTTACATCAATCTGAGTGGAAATTTAAGCAATCACGGAATGTGGAACAACAACGGCACTTATCTTTTCGGGTCCGATGATCACATTTTAAATTTCACAGAAGAGTTCAGTAGTTATTATTTTGTGAATAATGAACCGGCCGGAAATATTATAGCAGAAACCAGCCTGCTTTTCAATGACTCAAGGCTTGATTTTAAGGGTTGTACATTGACACTTGCCGATCATGCACTCCTATCGGTTCAAAATGGATGGATTGATGATGTTACCATTGCCGGAAACGATATCGAATTTTTTGGCCAGGGTTCGTTTTGTCAGTATACCAGTTTCCCGGATGTTACATTGTATGGCGATGTACAAACAGGTCATAGCGTTTCATTTTCCGGTGATCTCACAAATGAAGGCACCTTGAGAAATTATGGAAATTCCAGTTATACCATTTCCGTTCAGGGCGACATTCAAAACAACGGTACCATTTCCAATAATTATTACTACCTCTACGTGGAGGCCAAATCGGATATTTTTAACAATGGCACATGGAATAACAATTACACCTTGCTCAATGGTGGGGTAGAGCAGCACATTCATATACAAAACGGCCATGCCATCGAAAGCCAACTTAGGCTGGATGCCGGTTATACCGGTACTTACACATGGTTTGGAAGTCCGTTTACCGGCCCCCTATCTTTACATCCTTCTCATTTTGGTAATTCAAACTCCAAAATCCTTTATTTTCTAAACCCGGTTTCCGGTGGTTATGCAGGAACCTATTATGCAACCAATGGAGGTGGCACCAACTCACCGGCATTTGTTATTGAAGATGAATCCATCACAGAGTACCAGCTGGATTTAACCGTTTTACTCGAAGGCCCTTTTAATGGTACAGAAATGGAAACTCATTTGAATAGTGCTGGTGCATTGCCTTTGTCACATCCTTATTTATCGTATCCCTGGACTTATCCGGGTTCGGAATCTGTAGGTACTATTCCCAATAGCGATGTCGTTGACTGGGTGATTGTTGAGCTAAGGGATGCTGCCACTCCGGCAGAAGCTATCGGAACTACCCAGGTGAAAAGAATGGCCGGATTGATCCTGAATAATGGAAAAATTGTGGGAATGGATGGTATAAGCAATCTGACATTTACAGAAGAAATTACAAACAATTTATTCGTTGTCATAAATCACAGGAACCACCTGGCTGTAATGTCAGCTGTTGCCTTAAATGAATCGGGCGGTGTTTATACTTACGATTTCACTTATGATACCTGGAACTCTTATGGTGGCCCGCTGGCATCCAAAAACCTGAGAGATAACCTCGATCCTATTTATGGAATGATGGGCGGAGATTCAAATAAAGATGGACAAATTACAATAAATGATAAATACAATGAATGGACATCAAAAGCAGGTTTTCCTGTAACCTATGACCTTGCAGATTTTAACCTGGATACGGAAATTAACAATCAGGATAAAAACGACTCATGGGCTGAAAATCTTGGGGCTGCGACCCAAATCCCGCAATAAGAGATCTACCCTACCCTGAAACCAAATCAGTAACACAGGGTAATTTGTTCTTCTTCTCTCTGTTTTACCTTCCCTAAAACCCAGAATAAACCCCAGACCATCATGTCGGGGTTTTTTTTATGGTGTCTCGTCCTGAAATAAATTGATCCGAATAAACAATTATCCCATCAAAACCCAAAATCAATGACCTCGTTTACTTGCTCCTGAACAGTATCAGAAAATAGCTTTATTCATCCCTTTACCAATAGCCATGGAACAAAGAACATGGAAATAACAGTTCCTGCTAACAATAGGGACTAATACTCATAGAAGCTCTTTACAGCTGGTAGTGGAAAAAGTTCACCCCATTCAAATGCCTTAAAGTTATTAACAAAATCAGAGTTATCAACAAAGAAAAAAGTAGTAAAAAAGAAAGATTACATCAATATCATATTTTCAAAGAACTATATTTTGCAAATCTAAAGGTAGTGGCGGATTACGGGGAGAATACTTGTCAAACTACAATACATTTGAGGCGAGTTAGAAAGCTTAAAAATGCTACAATCCCCGCCATTACTTATACACAATATTGGGTGTTCGTACTTTTTTCTCCGGAAATTCAAATATTGATAATTGCTTCGGTTTTTCTTTTACTCCATGATTATGTTCAGCTATTTCATCGTCAAGGTCGAAGTTACAAACCAAAGCTTCAACAATACTTCTTCTATTTTCAATTTTTCCGCCAGAATGATAAAGTGGTCTCTTGTAATAATATTAAAATGAGTCCAGAATTTTGAAATCATTTCATTTACCCGATAGTCATTATGATGCCAAGTCGACAGAATAAATCTTGCATTTGTCTCTTTAAGTTGGTTAAATAATAACTCTTCATCATCTTCATTCCAACCATTGTAATAATCCACATATCTTCCAAAATATGGCGGGTCGCAATAAATAATGTCTCCTTTATTTGCTAATGGAATTATTTCAGAAAACTGCTTATTGGTAAATTCCCATTCAGGTTTAATAACGTGTGAAACTTTTGCAACCTGATTCACGATTTTTGTAATGTATGCTTGGGCAAACCTTTCTGGCTTTTTGCAAAACGGAATGTTCCATTCTCCTTTTTTATTAAATCTCATCATTCCATTAAAACCTGCTCTTGATAAAAAAATGAAATCAAGTGAATTTGGATTTTTATTAAACCTGTCTTTAATAAATCTGAAATGGTCATAGCCACTATCTCCTGAATTTTTTAGGGTTTCCCCTTCTTTTCAAGGTATGCTTTAACGATTGTGGGAGTTATTGCTCCGTTTTGAATTTCTTTGTATAATCTAATGATATGTGGATTTGTATCATTTAGAAGTGATTCTTTGAAACCCATATTGAATGCTACAACGCCAGTTCCTAAAAATGGCTCAATCCATTTTCCTTTTTTGTTGGGTAATAGATCGTTTATCCAAGGAACTAACTTAGTCTTGATACCTTGACTTTTTATTGGTGGTGTAATTACTTTCATTCTTGGTCTGGTCTTTTTCGTTTTGCTCCTTTTGCGACAACTTTATTAAAAAGGTCTTTCTTCCTTTAAACTCAAGATAATCCCAGATACTACTAACTTTTGCAGTTTTCCCATCTTTCATCATCGTTGCTGTTCCGTAATTTATCCGGTATTCATCAAACCATTCTTCACCCAATTTGCTAAATACGCCATTACCAGCTTTTAAGTCATTTATATCATTGATTGACCCGATATTTGCAGTATTGCCTGAACCCCTTCTGTCGCTTGCAATTTTCCATTTTTCTGCTGCAAAAAAATCAAAGTCTTTGATTACTGATGTAATGGATTTTAGATTGGCAACATTTGTTACTTGTCTATCTTTTATCGGGTCGTGATTTGCTCCATATTCTTCTTGAAGTTCTTGAACCTGATAAATTTCTGTGTCGGCTAAATCATCTTCAAAATCCTCTCTTGTGTAAATGATACCCAAACAATAATGACCTAAATATTGATTATATGGAAATTGAATGTTTTTACTCTTATCTCTTTCCTTGAAATATGCTCCGTGACTGCCAAGTGTAAAGCCAGCAGTTTTTTTGTTTCTTCTGAAAGTAGTTTTTAGGTCGAGTGCAAATTTTACATCTGAATTGTCTTTATCAATAATTGTCAAGTCAGGATACCAGTTCTGAAATTCCGCTAAAATTAGTTTGTAGCCGTATTTTTCAGCAAATTTTAATAGTTCGGGAAAAATGTGAATTTCGAGTATTTTTGAAATTATTTTAGTGTCTGAAGATATTGTATAAATATTTTTATAAATATCAATGAATCCCTTTACTGTCCATTCTCCTGTTTCTGTCGAAACATATTTTTTTAAATCCTTAACGAATTCACTAATTGACTTTTCAAACTTCTCTTAATATTTTTCTTTATCCTGCTGTGTCATTTAATTGTTCAAATTTAAGTTTTAACAAAAGTAAGAAGATAATATTATTTCTCTACATATAGTTTTTTGTTCTTCAGTATGTTGCCCAACTCCTTACATACCCACCAAATGTACATACAACACCCCAAATTAGCTGTTATCTGGTAACACAAGGCTATCATAAAAATTTTTGATCACTGATTTTCGTCAGTTGCTTTGGCTAAAATAACAAATTAAGTAGTCAGTACATCTATATTGTATAAATTAACATCCGTCGGTTTGCCCTTTCAAATTCTCCTTTTTGTGCTGTTAAAATTGGAAATATACAATGTTATAAGATTGTCTTCTTCAGTTTAAATTGTATGTTTTATACTTATTAAATTCTTTTTTATATATATTAAATTTCTATTTTATAGCTATTAAATTTTTTATTAATAGCTATTATTTTATTAATTTTACAGCACATTTGAACTAAAACATAAGCTATGCCTATTAAATACAAAGCAGTCGCCCAGGCACAACCCGGTGTACAGGAGGCGGCCAATACAGGTATTATGCACGATTGTGCAAAAGGAACAACGTAAGTATCCGGCAGGTTTGCGAACGGATTGCCCTGCGCTCATCACTCAGCACAGCTGATGTTGTTAGTGCGGTGGAAGCCTTGCTCGATTCCATTACGGATTATTTGTTGGATGGAAACAATGTTTCACTGGGTGATTTCGGCACTTACAGCCTCAGCATTTCGTCCGATCCGGTTGTGTCGGCAGACAAACTAACCGTGAGAAAAATCAAGGATATACGGGTTCAATTCAGGGCCGGAAAGGAATTCAAAAAGGCTGTTCAGAATGCGGAGTTTGTGAAGGTGAAAGCCTGATTGAGACCATTTGGATTTCGATCGTAAAATTCCTTGTTGAATTTTCAAGAAAGCACCCAATTAAGATTTATCTGGCAGACCATGTCAAACTATTTTCTTTAATTTGTTAAAGCATTCAGCATTTATATCAAATGACTTTATTGCAAAAAATAGTTTTACCATTAGCAGGGTATGTTTTTATCTGCTCTGTGCTTACTGCTCAGGGATTTACAGCGAGCCGTTCTGATCTCTCAGGGTTGGCAAACCGCCATATTTCCACAGCTGACGGACTTCCTTCCAATGTTATCTCAGGTATCGCAAAAGATGACCGGGGTTTTATATGGATATCAACAAACCAGGGTTTTTGCAAATGGGATGGTTTCAGTGCAACGGTTTTTCAACACAATGCATCAGATACCCATAGCCTTCCTGCCGATAATATTTCGCGAAATGCATTTATTTGGGACCCTTTCCGGAAGCAATTGATCATCGGGCACCAGCAGGGAGTATCCTTATTCGACCCCCTATCCTGCCAATTCATTAATCCGGAAATGGATGCAAGCTATAAGAACAACATATACGGGCCTGTAAATAATCTATTTGTCGATAATGAGGGATTGTTATGGGTGGGTACCGCTAATGGGTTTTACTGTATGGATCAACACAACCGGGTTTCAGGCAGGTATACATTCAGGGAAAACCTGCCCAGGGGTGTTTTCCTGGATCACCGCAACATCAATGAAGTACATGATATTTGTCAGGATAACAATCATGAAAATATTCTTTGGGTGGCAACGCTGGGAGGGCTTTTGAAGTTTAATAAAACCACAACCCAAATGGAATGGTTTTATTACTCTGACCCTCTGTACCTCCGTGAACTCAACCAGTTCAACATGGTCATTCCACTTGACAATGAGGTGCTTTGTTTGGGTACCTGGAATTTCGACCTTGTTTTGTTTGACACCAAAAAAGGAAAGTTTTCCAAACGGATCGGTCAAAATGCAAATGGAAAATTCAAGACAAAGGAAGGGCTGGTTCCATATCAACAAGCCCCCGGAGGCAAGGTCTGGGTATCCTCCCTTGAAGGTTTAGGAATTCTTGATACCGAATCAGGAGAAATAAATTACCTTGCATCTTTAAAAAGCCCCAATGGATTGCGTGTTTCCTTTGAGCTTTTTCTCATGGATAATGACAATCTTTGGTTGGGTTCAGAAAATGGTGTGTATTTGATTGAATCCGAAACAAAACCGGTATGCAATTTTATCTTCAAACCGCTGGATGAAAACCACTGGTACTTAACCCGAGCTTTGTTAGAATTGCCCCAGCAAAAACAAATCGTTATCGGATATGGCCGTGGTGAAGGATTGCATATTTTTGACCGTAATTCATTTACGTTTCATAGTTTAGATTTACCCAACAAAAGTATCCTTGAGAATACCATTTCGGGTTTCTTAAAGATTGACCAGGAGCAATTGCTTTTTCTTTCGCGTAATCATATTTACAGATATGATCTAATTGACTATCAAATTGAATTATTGGACATTTCACAAGGCCTGTTACCCACCTTGAATGATCTTAAGATGGATCCATTGGGTAATATCTGGCTTGCCACAAACAATGCAGGACTTCAACAATTCAACCTGGATAAAATGGAGGTAAAAGAAGTTTTAAATGAGTCGGATATGTTGGGATCAGGTTTAGAATTGCCGAATTTTAGTGAACTATTCATTGATAATTATAGTCGTATCTGGTTTAGAAGAAAGGGGGGCTCCTATGGGTTTTATAAGGCTGATATAAAAGCGTTGAGGTATTTTGGTGGAACGGATGAATTTATTGATATTACTTGTTTTGGAAGTAATCAGGGAGATACTTTATGGGTAGCTGCAGCTGAAAGAGGTATCGGTTTTATGGATACAAAAATCCCGGAAAAGGGAGTTCAGTTTGTTTACCCGTTGGATTCGCTTCCTGCCAAGTATATTTCCGATATCGTTATGGATCATAAAAACAGGTTGTGGTGCCTTACAGATAAAGGTTTATTGCGGTTAAGTTTAAAAGAAAACGACATTTCACTGTTTGATGAAAACTATGGCGTCATTACCCGAGATAGTTGGTCAGGAAAAAACAATTTACTGCCGGGAAAACTACTTTTACTGGAAGATGGCAGTATTACCATTGGTTACCGTCATGGCCTCGGCTTTTTTCATCCCGATAGCTTGATGGTATCTTTTTCCGTACCTAAACCGTATCTTACCTCGTTTAAGATCAATGACCAGGAGATTGAATTCGAATCCAAGAACAAATTTGTTTTTTCGCACAACCATAATGACCTCGCATTCACTTATTCTGCGCATGATCTTTATCAGAAAGGAATAAGCATTCAACATAAGCTGGTTGGATCGGATAAGCAATGGAAAAATGCAATTCCCGGACAGTCAAGTTACTATCCCAACCTGGCACCGGGCAGATATACACTCGAAATCAGGGCTGTTTCAACATCAGGACATGGTCATAACGAATTGATTTCACTGCCCATCAAAATCAGGCTTCCCTGGTGGGAAACACCCTGGGCTTACGCTCTTTTCATTTTTATAATTATCTTAACCACAGTACTTGTTTACCGGTTTCGGATGAAACGTCAGATAGCCAATCGTGAAAACCAGCGATTGCGCGAGCTGGATGAGTTAAAAACAAAACTCTATGCCAACATCACACATGAATTCCGCACTCCGATTACAGTGATTATGGGCATGGCAGCTGACCTGGCCGGAGGAAGTCAAAAACTTGACCATGCTTCTTTAAAGCGAAAAGTGGAAACCATTCAGCGCAACAGCACCAATCTATTGCAACTGGTAAATCAAATGCTCGACCTGGCAAAGATGGAATCAGGAAAAATGATCTATCAGCCGGTACGGAACAATATCATTCCCTGGCTACAGTATATTGTTGAAAGTCATCAATCCCTGGCAGAATCCAAAGACTTGCAATTGACTTTTTATGCGGAAACAACGGAATTGGAAATGGATTACGATCCAGACCAACTCTCAAAAGTGATGACAAACCTGTTGACAAACGCCATTAAATTCACCCCGTCAAAGGGAAAGATCATCGTTCATGTAAAGTACATAATGGACAATAATCTTCTCTGCATAAAAGTAAAAGATTCAGGTATTGGTATCCCTGAGAATGAACTGCAGCGCATATTCGACAGGTTTTACCAGGTGGAGTCATCAAGTCGTATTCATTCTGCAGGGACCGGAATCGGGCTTTCCTTAACACGAGAAATTGTAGAAATGATTGGTGGAAGTATCACTGTGTCAAGCAAAACCAGTGAAGGGAGTGAATTTGAAGTTCACCTGCCTGTTACCACGAAAGCTATAAAAGATATCCAGGGTCAATATCATTTTGACAAATCACAACTTCTGGGTCTTGCTCCCAATACTCTCGATGAAGAAACAAATGAAGAGATTGAAAATGATAAGGAAAAAGCTTTTATTTTGATTGCTGAAGACAATCCCGATGTGGCAGGATATATCCGTGACACTATCAGAAATCAGTACAAAGTGAAATGGGCACCGGACGGTGAAAAGGCCTTGCAATTGGCTTTCGATCTCATTCCTGATCTTGTAATCACCGACGTGATGATGCCGGGCAAAGATGGTTTTGAAGTATGCAATACCTTGAAACAAGATATCCGGACCGATCATATTCCTGTCATCATGCTTACAGCTCGCGTAACCGATACCGACAGGATCTCAGGGTATGAAAAAGGTGCCGATGCTTTCTTAACAAAACCTTTCAATAAAAAGGAGCTGTTGGTAAGGCTTGAACAATTGCTCAGGCTTCGCAAGCAATTGCAGGCTAAATATGGCAAACTGGAAGTAAGGGCAGGCTCAGGCAAACCCGCAAGCCCGGAAGAACAGTTCATCCTGAGAACATCTCAAATAGTTGAAAATAATCTGGAAAAATCGATGTTCAATGCTTCCGATCTTGCGAACGAAGTCCACCTTTAGTGAAAGTCAACTTTACTGAAAACTGAAAGCCATTTCTGGCAAATCAACAGCCCTCTTGATCCGGACAGTGAGATTGAAAAAAGCCCGGGAATTGCTCGAAACTTCCAATCTGTCTATTTCCGAAATTGCCTCATAAGGGGCTTTAATGATCCGGCCTGGTTCAGCAGGGTGTTTAAGGAGGAGTTTGGGATGTCGCCGACTGAGGCAAGAATAAAGAAATAAAGCATTATAAATTAGTTTGTATCATACAACTATTCTTTATAGTTTCTCGCAAAGATCGCTGAGTATATCGCAGGGAACGCAAAGGTATTTCTCGGGAATTTGAAACTTTGCGATCTTAGCATTTCTTCTGCGAACTCCCTGACTGCGTCAGGCAGGTGCGTGAAAAATTTATAAATCTCTATTCTGCAGAAACCATTAATTTATCTCAATATTGCGCAAATACCATAAGCTTTGCAGAAATAGCACAAGCCATTTTCCTTATTGGGAATTAATTTGGCTAAATGAAAAAACAATTATACAAACTAATAGTGTTTTCAGTTATTGGGATGGGCTCATTTGCTGGGTTTTCACAACCTACCTTCGATGAAAAAACCTTTGGTGACGAGCATGACGATGAAGCTTACACCGTTCATCAAACCTTCGATGGGGGATACATTGTTACAGGCAGCATTTCTTCAGGGATCTGGAATACAGATGTTTGCCTGATCAGAATCAATGGCAGCGGCGAAACACTTTGGATAAAAACTTATGGCGGCATCAATAATGACGCAGGCGTGGATGTAAAACAAACCTTTGATAATGGTTTCATTATTACTGGGTATACCACTTCTTATGGTGCAGGGAATTTTGATGTATGGTTAATCAAAACCAATGAAAGTGGTGATAGCCTGTGGTCAAAGACTTTTGGTGGAACAAACAATGACTTTGGAAATGCTGTAATCCAAACGGCTGATAACGGTTATGTGGTAATCGGATCAACGGAATCCTATGGATCGGGTAATTCCGATTTTTGGATGATCAAAACAAACAGTGCAGGCGACTCCCTGTGGTCGAAAACTTACGGTGGCAACTATAACGACATTGCATTTTCAGGAGTTCAAACTTCGGATGATGGGTTTGTACTTACCGGATATACACAACCTGCCGGGTTTTCGAACGCTGATGTCTGGTTGATTAAAACCGATCACCTTGGTGATATGGAGTGGTCAAAAACCTATGGGGGCAACCTGAACGAGCTGGCCAATTCAGTTCAGCAAACCTATGATGAAGGCTATATCATAACCGGTTATACAATGTCTTATGGAGCAGGGGCCCAGGATGTTTATCTGATTAAAACAGATATGTTTGGCGATACCATCTGGACGAAAACTTTTGGCGGGGCTTCCAATGATGTTGGGAATTGTGTTATCGAAACAGCCGACAGCGATTTTATCGTTTGTGGATTTAACTTTTCTTTATCCCCGGATGGGGATCCCGACCTCTGGCTGATTAAAACGGATATAGGTGGTGATACATTATGGACCCGGACATATGGAGGAAGTGGCTCTGACGTGGGCCGTTTTGTTGAAGAAACTTTTGACGGCGGTTTAATCGTCAGCGGATGGACTTCATCCTACGGTGCCGGGCAAAAAGACATTTGGCTGCTTCACCTTGATCTGAACGGACAGGTTGGTATAGATCAACCCCTTTCCAAAACTTCTGCATACCTTGAACTGTATCAAAACTATCCAAACCCTTTTTCCAACTCAACCACAATTGAATACTTTATTCCAACTTCAGGATATGTTTCGATTAATGTATATGATTTATCCGGTGCATTGGTTACTACCGTTGTCAATGATATTATGATGGCTGGTGATCATACAGTACAGTTCAATGGAACAGGCCTGACAGAAGGAGTTTATATTTACAGTTTAAAAACTGATCAGGCCAGTATTATGAAAAAAATGATACTGTTGCGTTAATCTATCATTTTAAGATGCCACATATTCAAGTTTGGTTTAAAAAAGATCCCCTTCCGATTTACAAATACTGTAAATGCAATCGAAGCAGCCCATTCAACACCTTCAATGCGACCCCGCTTTTTCAGAGGGAAAAGCAATCTGTATACAATTTAATAATAATGTCGACCCTCCGGGGCTTAATTTCCTTCGCCAACTATTCTACCAAAATTTGAGGATGTCTCATAAGTCTATTTTAACACCTATAGGTCATGCTGAGCATGTCGAAGTATGCTTGATAGCCAGGATGGTACATATTTCTGACAGGCTCAATATCACACTTACTTTGACTTATAAGACAGCCCTTATCCTCTTTACGGTTACTATATTGGTTGTAAGAAATATAATTATTTGAATAAGTCCTGCAGGGACGAAAGAGTAATTATCCTGATGCTATGAAAATCCCCTGATCTTGCATTTTTCATTTACACTCTTCACCACCTTGTGCAGGGTAAAACCATCTTTGGTATAAACTTCAATAAAGTATAATCCATTTGGCTGCTGCCCCAAATCTATTCTGGTTTCTGCCTGTGGGGGTTCTAAACTAAAAATTTCTTTCCCCATCACATTTACCACTTTTATTTTATCAGGTGTTTCGCCAAAAATTACCACGATGAAACCGGTCGTTGGATTCGGATAAATAATTGGTTCGCCCGACCGTTTTTCTGCGATACCGGTGATAACATCTACCATGACGGTATCAACGTTAACGCAGTTTGTAACATTATCCGTAACATTCATCGCGAAATAATACACATCAGCGAGCGGGAATGGCCCAACAGTTGGATTGGCTATAGCAGCATTACTTATCGGAATACTATTGTTCACCCCCTCCCATAAAATACTTACATCACCACTTCCTCCGGTGGCTTCCCCTTCCAACTGGGTAGTTTCCCCAACGTAGATTCCGGCATCTGGCCCGGCATCTGCAATAGGTTCTTCATAAACCTCCACAATAACCTGTCCCGTTTCTGTAAAGTTACCATCATTGACCTCACAATAATATGTTGTGGTTTCCATGGGGATGTCTGTGGGGTTTTCTTCCGAAGAGGTAAATCCGGCAGGATCTGAACTCCAGGTATAACTGTAATTCTCGCTTCCTCCAAAGGCATTGGCCGACAATTGTACTTCAGTATTACCACAAGTAGCGTCAGGGGTTACACCTGGGTTAAGCCCCAGGGGGCCTCCGGTTACATCAATAAAAACATCGTCCATATCCGCACATCCATTTTCATCGGTAACTTCCAGAATAAATGTAATGGGTGCAGTGAGGTTTACAGTGGCCGTGTTTGGATCCATCGGGTCAAACACCATACCGTCGGGCATCCAAAAATAGTAAAGAAAACCTGTTCCGCCTGAACCACTTCCCGATAAAGTTGTCGTGGTCCCATACAGAATGGACTGATCGGGCCCGGCATTTGATGTGGGCGAAGGATACATTGTTAAAAAAACCGGTTCACTTTCTTCACCGATGCACTCACCATTTTCCCAATGGGCTGTATAACTCCCCGGTGAAGCCACAATTATATAGTTCCCTGTTTCGCCGGTGCTCCAATAACAGGTTTCCCCTTCATGGCCTGCTGTTTCCGCTTCAAGGGTAACATCTTCCCCTTCGCAAAATTCGGTGGGGCCTGTGGCATAAATGTAAGCCTGAGTTGGAATAGCAGTAACCGTCACAGTAATCGAATTGGAGTTGTCCGATTGGCAATCTCCATTATCACCGTAGCAGGTATACGTACCCGCTTCAGTAACATCCATAGAATTTCCAGTTGAGCCATTACTCCAGTGGTAAGTCACGCCCGATTGGGCATTCGTTACCGTGAGCGTACAAATTTCACCAGCACAAAGTGTTGGATCGTTGGCACTAATCACAGGAGTATTGGGCGTAGGATTAACCGTCACAGAAATGACATTGCTGTCATCGCCGGTACAGGTTCCATTTTGACCATAACAATCATAGTTCCCGGTTGTTGTAACCGTTATAGAGTTCCCCGTTGCGCCGTTTGACCAATGATAGGTCACACTGGCTTCAGGAGTATCTACAGAAAGGACAACGTTTTCACCACTACAGAAGGTCGTCGGACCTCCCGCAGATATGGTAGGAGTTTGTGGTATAGCCGTAACGGTTACGGTGATGGCATTGGAGTTGCCCGATTGGCAATCTCCGTTATCACCGTAGCAGGTATACGTACCCGCTTCAGTAACATCGATAGAATTTCCAGTTGAGCCATTGCTCCAGTGGTAAGTTACTCCTCCTTGAGGAGTGTTTACCGAAATGGTGCAAATTTCACCAGCACAAAGTGTTGGATCGTTGGCACTAATCACAGGAGTATTGGGAACGGAATGAACCGTCACAGAAATAGTATTGCTACTATTTCCAGTACAATCACCATTCTGACCATAGCAATCGTAGTTACCAGAAGAGGTAACAGTGATGCTATTTCCAGTTGAGCCATTGCTCCAATGGTAAGTTACACCTGCCTCAGGAGTATCTACAGAAAGAACAACATTTCCTCCATTGCAGAAGGTCGTAGGCCCCCCTGATGATATAGTGGGAGTCTGTGGAGTAAGATCTATCGTTTGGACAATTCCAGGACGATTCCACTCCTCTGTAATCCGCCGACACATGTCCCTATCGGCGTTACCCATAGGAGAAAATGTGTGTTCAAACGTCTCACTGTACCAACTAGCCGTTGGATCGTCATCACTGAAGCGGTGTACACGTACACCACCACCAAAGTTGCCCTGCCCCATAGTGGTAACATAGTTACCCCAAGTGGCATCGGTTCCCAAGAAGGCACGACGATAAATTACCGGATTTGGTGCTTGATCTTCGTGATGTCCTCCCCAGAGGGAATGGCCATACTCGTGAATCTTAACATAGCTTCCAATGCCATTATTGTTTCCTAGGACAACATCGTAATATTGTCCCGGAGGCATTGGGTAGGTATTTGCAGAGGCAACGCCAGCAGCACCACCACCACCGACACAATATAACACCATAATTGGAGTTGTTGCATTTTGGGCGATAGTAGCGATTGTTCCAGCGGGGGAAACATAAAGACTGTCTGTGAAAGGTTGATAATTTGCAAGTGTTCCAGTGTCTAAAAAGTCTACCACATGAACGCTTTCCTGATAAAATTGAATATCTGGAAATCCAGAATCTTCCATGGTATCAAATGCCCAACTGTCAGATAGGGAAATCTCCGCCAAAATGGCATCAAGATCGCTTCCGTACGACGCATATAAGTCGTCTGTTACGAAGGCAACGTCCTGAATAGACTCAATGCTACAATTGTCCATAGGATTCATCATAGTAGAAGAACTCCCTTGATGTGCTTCATGATCATTGTTGCATTCAGTCCCACACTTAAATGGTGCTTGTTTTTCCCAGAAATAATTTCCATTACTATCTGGACGATACTTATACGTATCTAGGTCAATTTCGGCCATTCCAGCAAGAGAAGTTCCCACTACAGCAAAACGAGCCGTTCCAATGACCTTTCCATCCTCACACAAAGATCCTTTGAGGATCGTTGCGGTTGAGGAAAAATAAACATCATCGGTAATGTGGTTTGTCACATTTGTTCCTGGAGAAAGCTTGGCTTCCTCGGCGACAAACTCATATGAGCTTCCTTCAATTTTAATGGTTTCAGATACAGGATCAATTGTAGTCCAGTGCGAAATATTGAGATTGGTTTTCGCAGTGGTTTTGCTACAAAAGTCTGCGGTTTGTGCATAGCTTACCATCATGCCGATAGTCAATGCAAATAGGAAAGCAATCGTATTTTTCATTTCTATTCTTGTTTTTGTAATGGTATTGCGTTTCAAAGATAAAAATTTATCCTGAATATTGATTACGGGTTTAATCTATTTCGGGTTTCAATTCCCTGGATTCATTTCGGGCGAAGCAGCCAGATAATTCATCTCGTTGGACCGGCTTAGCGGTTCCAAACCGTTTATCCGTTGAAAGTGCAGAAATACCAAAAGCCATTGCAGAAATACCACAAGCACTTCTCCCCAAATGCGGCTACTTTGGCTGTTACTAAAAAACAACTACAATGAAAAAGGTAAAAATCATTCTGGCAGCTTTCTTAATTCTCAGCGCTATCTTCACTTTTGCTCAGGGTATGGGCAACAACAATGATGAATCCAGTCCTGACCCATCGACAATACTGGATGTTAAAACAAATACAACTTCTCCGGATCCAAAAGTTTCCGGCCCAGAGCAATTCAGCATTTCCCTGCCTTTGCGGGATATGGTTTCAACATCAACCAGTATTTTGACTGATGAGGAAAGGGAGTCAGACAGAAAAAAGATCGATTATCCCAATAAAGAAACAGCATTGCCAAAAGGACCCGATAAAGCATGGCAAAAGGAAATGGGCACTTCATCTGTGAAGTGGAACCCAACAACAAATTTTTATGGAATATTCAGGGGAGAATACGGTGGGTCTTATGGCACACCTCCTGACACACAGGGCGATGTTGGGCCCAATCATTATTTCAGAGTTAATTTAAGTTATGAAATCTGGGATAAGGAAGGAAATTCCTTGGTTGGGCCATTACCTCTCAATACAATTTGGTCGGTATTTAACCCGGGTCGCTTTCTGATCCCATCGTTCTTTACGATGAAATAGCTGATCGATGGTTTGTATCGATTTTTGAAGTTAATTCACCATTTCGGGTATTTATAGCAGTTTCAACCACGTCTGATCCCACCGGTAGTTTTTACTTGTGGTCGTATGCATGGGATGGTATGCCTGATTACGCCAAATACGGCATTTGGCGCGATGGTTATTACTCTCGGCTATAACAATGGTAGTTGTACATATGATGTTGGGGTTTTTAACAGGAGTGCAATGCTAACCGGAAATGCGAACCCAGCTGTGGTTTCTTTTGACAATCCGCATCCCACCTACGGATATTGTATCCTGCCTTTGGATAACGATGGTGATTTTGCTTTGAGCGGGAAACCTGGCCAGTTCATCCATTTTTACGATGATGCCTGGCCGGCAAGCAGTAGCGATCAGGCCTGTGGATTTACACATTGAATGTCAACTGGAGTTCACCTTCTTCATCCACCTTCAGCCGGACACAAACCATAAATGTAACGCCTTTTGATTCTGACATGGGGCCTTATACCGTTGGAGTATCACAACTCAGGCACTTCTCAAATGCTTTCTACCGTTTCCAATCAAATGATGTACCGGGCTCAATACCGCAGATTTGACACCCATGAAACCATGGTTTGTTGCCATACCGTGGATGTTGATAATACCAACCATGGGGGGTATCCGTTGGTATGAGTTACGAAGAACCAGTGGAAACTGGTGGGTTTACTGCGAAAGCACCTACGCCCCGGATGCAAACAGCCGTTTTATGCCCAGCATTGCTATGAACGGACAAGGGGATATGGCACTGGGCTATTCTGTGGCCAGCAGTTCTGTGTACCCATCCATCCGATATACCGGAAGAAAAGTAAGTGACCCTTTGAATACTATGGCAATCCCGGAAGGTGAAATAGTCAAAGGTTACTATTCACAAACCGGTATTGATCGCTGGGGCGATTATTCCTGCATGTCAGTTGATCCATCGGATGATACCCATTTTGGTATACCAATGAATATGTTGGCAATTCAGGATGGCTGACGCGCATTGCTAAAATTGAATGGACGATCCGGTTTATTGCAGCGCTTCTGGGGGTTGCGATGAGTTTATTTCACTGGTCCAGTTTGGGACCATTTATAAAGGTACAGCGTGTTCAGGCTATGCTGACTATACAAATTTGTCCACTTCATTTCCGGCAAATGGTTCAGAACAAATTACGGTTACCAATGGTCCACCTGTTTACAGTGCAGATGAATGTGGTATTTGGGTAGACTGGAACAGGATGCGAGATTTCATGATGCCAATGAATCCATTACAGTTAGTGCAGTCCCGGAACCGGTCCATACACAGCAACCATTGCGCCGCCTTCAGGGGCTTCATTGGGTTTTTACAGATTGAGGATCCGGATTAAATATACGAGTGGTCTCGATCCATGCGGAACGACCACCTATGGTGAAGTTGAGGATTATTCCTTCGAACTAACGGCAAAAGTACCCAACGAATGGACAGGAGCATCCAATTCATACTGGAATCAGGCGGGCAATTGGTCACTTGGACACAAACCCACTCCTGATGAGAATGTATTATTAACAATGTTGGGTATCAGCCACCCATTATTGCATTTAATAATGAGGAATGCAATAACCTTACGATTAATACAGAGCCGGTGTTTATATCATGGGAAATACCCTAACTACCAACGGAAACATGACTATATTCGGGCAACTGGTGAGCATGGTTGATGACAATGGGGGGATTATATGTTATGGCAATGTTGATTGGAATAACAACTCAACGGCCAACTTCACCGCCAATAGCCTGTTTCAGGTTTATGGCCACTGGTTTTTTAACTCAGGATCAAATGCCCAGTTAAGCAATGGTACAGTAAATTTTATTGGCAACAACCTGAGTGAGGTTAAATCCAAATCTGCAACTTGTAGTTTCAATAATATCTACATAAACAAGAACAACAATACGTTAAAAATTATCAGTGATGCTAATCAGCCGTTGGTTATCAATGGCGATATCGGCATCCAATCCAATAGTGGTTTTACTAATGATTCGCAACAGAATATCGTTTGCAGGGGCAACTTCTACAACAGCGGGTACTATTATTTATCGGATGTGAACAAACTCAGTACTTTTATTTTTGATGGGACCAGCCAGTTTATATTTATGTTTTCTTCCAGTGGTTATTTCCAATCACCTGAAGATAAGCCCAACAACAAGGCTAACCCTTGGAGGAAGTATTCGTACAACAGGAGATCTGATCATCGAAAGTGGAACACTTGATGCACAAACCAACAATATTGTGGTTGAAGGAGACTGGACCAATAATGTGGGGCCGGGAGCTTTTAATGAGGGAAACGGACGGGTTATATTTAGTGGAACCAATATCCAATATTGTTCGGATGAAGTATTCAATATCCTGGAAATCAATAATCCTCCGGGAGCTTTATACATAAGCGGATCGGCAGTGGTTTGCGCAGCCTATGACTGGACGGCCGGAGCCATCGACGTTTTTAACGGAGGTATATTTACAGCCAACGATTTGATTGATAACGGCATTTATGGTAAGTATGTCCTCAATGAAAACAGCACAATAAACCTGAAAAATTATGATGGCTATGTGGACCTTAACGGTGAACTATACATAAGTGGTGGGACAATGAATGTGTATGGCGGTACAACCCCAAGTTACTGGCCTTATGTGAGATGCCGTGATAAATATGAGTGGAGGGGTGCTCGATTTTCGTGATCAGGGTATTTATATTTATAATACCTACCTATAGCCTGACAGATAATTTTACCGGTGGTACGGTAAAAACATCCAAAGGCTTTTTGGGTGAGAGATCCGACTTTACACCTACAGGAGGAACCTTTGAATTTTATGGGCCTGATGATTTCCTGATTACACAAAGCAATGGGTGTACACTTTTTAATGTTTATATTAACAAGTCAGGGGGAAAAGGCTCTTCAATATTCCCCACTATCCCAGTTATTGACGAAAGATCTAAAAATGTATTGTCGGATGGAGGAAAATCAAATATATCTGTTTTAGGGTCCAATGTTGTAATAACAAATGATTTGACGATTAGATACGGAGAGCTTAAATTAGATGGTAATGAGTTGACAGTCTACGGTGATTGCAATGTTTGGGGGACACTCACCATGGACAATAGTGCTGATGTACTTACTGCAGGACAAGACTATAGTAACAGTATTACCTTTATTAACGGGTCTACTGCAAATCTTCTTTCCGGAATAATAAATATTTATGGCTGGGTGCATCCCGGATATGGTTGCTCATTTAATGCATCTACGAACAGTACGATTGTGTGTAAGGGAGGAACCGAGGAGGCCTGTCCAATAATGAACCGTCGGCAACTTATGGTAATGTGGTGATTGACAAAAATGCCAATCAAAAAACGTATATCAACGGAGCAGCCTCTGAAGCAATAGTGGTGAATGGCTCATTTACTGTTAATCCTGACAATATTTTCGAGATGCAGAATAATACGATGGTGGTTCATGGCAGTTTTACTGACTCCCCTTCCAGCGAAATATATGCATATAAAACAACAAAATCAAATGAAGCCCTAGCTAGCATCAAGCAAGAAAAGAGCAATGGCGTTAGCAAGGCTAAGGGCGGTATCCCTAAATAGATTCGGATTTTACACTAAATGGTCTTTTGGATGTGGGAGTGATGGTAATGTTTTAGTACATGGAGAATTTGGCAGTGCCGATAATGCCTCCATTTTAATTTCAGGAGGTTCTGTAATTTCTGATGGACCCGAACATCTGGGTTGGGAGTATTATATGGGAAACCTGACCCTTTCTGACGGACTTTTTAAAGTTACCAACAATAGTATCCTGTTTAATCAATATTCAACAACAAATGTGAGCGGAGGAATAATTCGTTGCGGCCGTGCTTTTCATGCAAGTTATGGGGATGCACCAGGAGTTTTCGCACCTACCGGTGGAGTTGTGGAGTTTATTGGTAATCCGGGTATATATTATATTTATTGCCCTGCCGGAAACAATTTTTATGATTTAAGGCTGAATAGTTATGGATGTACGATGTCCTTTCATGATTCGCCGGATGTTCTGGTTTTAAATGATGTTATTCTAGATGGTGGATTTCTCAAACCCGGAAACATTAGCAACTCAATTATTCGGGTTGGGGGCGATTGGTTAGAAAATGACTTCGGGTTCTCTGCATCTTCAGGAACAGTTTCATTTTTCGGGCTCAACCCCTCCCAAATTACTGGAGATTCCTATTTTTTCAACCTTGATATTGATAAAATTTATACCGGGGCAAATGGGGTAAATATCGGTGATGGTCAATATATTACGGTTTTAAATAATCTCAATTGTAATGCCGGGGGCTTAAGTCTGGGTAACTCTACACTAAATATTAACAATGACCTTACTATTCAGCTTGATGCCATTTTTGAAGTGCAGTCCTCCAAAACTGCTGCAATTAATGTAAAAGGAAACTGGACCAATGGGAATACAGCAAATACAAGTACTACAGGATTTTCTCCCGGAATGTCAACGGTAGCTTTTAACGGCAGTTCCGATCAGTTCCTGGTTTCAAATGCAACCATGGAAAGTTTTTATGAATTTGCACTTTATAACGGCCCAAATGGGCTTTATAACTATACAGACTTCGAATGCCTTGGTGATTTTCATGCGTATAGCGGAAATATGGTAGATGATTATGGTGATACAAGCAACGGCCATAATTTCTGGTCGGACTTTATCATTGAAGAGAATGCCAATGTCGATTTTGGATCGCATATCCTTGGTTTCTTCGGAAGCAATGATGCAACATTTTGGGATGTATCGGGCAATAGCTTTAATAGCAGTAATTATGGGGCTACAATTTATATTGACAAAGATGGCCCTTCAACTTTATTTAATTTTACGGGTGATAATGCCGCGGGTTTAAACATCGGTTCTACAATCATTGTAAACCAGGGGTATGTAACACCTCCTGTTTCTTTAACTGCTTTAGGAGGGATAGTGGTCAACGGTGGGACGTTTCATGTGGGGGCACAAAAGGAATTAAAAATCGATGGCTTAATTGAAGTAAACGCTGGTGGTCTCATTGAAGTAATGGGCAGTAGCCTGTATCCTGCTGTTGTAAAAAATACTGTATCGGGTGCTTATTCATTTGATGTTAATAATGGTGGAAGCATGCGGGCCGAAAATGCTGTTTTCCAGGGAATGGAGTTGAATGGCATCCATATCCAAAATGGTGCCATCATTGATCCGGCTTTATGTTTTAGCAACTGTACATTTCAGGATTTTATAAATCCCGATGCTTCATCTGCTTTCCTTACTATTGATAATAACCAGTCCTTGTCCATTTCAGAGTTTCTTTTCCTGATAATAGCAGTGCCGCATATAATATAAAGAAAACCTTAATCAGGGACAAATTACCCTTGTCGATTATACCGGGCCATTTTCAGGTGAGAACTATGAAGATGACCCTTACAATCGGATTGATTGGGTTATCCCAACTTTTGTGCTTGACCTTACTGTTTTCCTCGAGGGCCCTTTCAACGGAATAAATATGAATGCAGAATTGAACAATATAGGAATATTACCGTTGGGACAACCCTACAATATGTTACCCTGGAATTATTTTGGACCCGAATCAGTTTCTTCTATACCCAATAATCAGGTTATTGACTGGGTACTTGTAGAAGGGAGAGACGCCCCCAATGCAGCCTCCGCGACAGAGTCCACGCGCTTTGCACGGCAGGCTGCATTCCTTTTAAACAATGGTGATGTTGTCGGCTTAGATGGAAGTTCAAAACTTTCGGTTACTTATTTATTAAATGATGATCTGTTTGTTGTTATCTGGCACCGGAATCATTTGCCTGTTATGTCGGCAAATCCTTTAACTCAATCAGGTGGGGTTTATTCATATGATTTTACCGAATCAGCAAGCCAGGCATTTGGAAATAATCAAAACAACCTTGGGTCGGCCTTTGCCATGATCGGAGGAAATGGAGATGCGAACGATCTAATAAATTCGGATGACAAAAATAATCACTGGTTGATTGAAGCAGGTTTAAACGGATATTTATCCAGCGATTACAGCCTTAATGGACAGGTTGATAACATAGATAAAAACGACATTTGGAGAAAGAATGAAGGATTGATTGAAATTTTACCCTAAAGTTTTTCTGTAACTTTTTGATTCAAACCTTATTCTTTATTCTATTAACAATGATTTGGACAAGATACTATTTTACAAAAGGAAAAATTGAGAAACTCCATATTCTATCTCATACATACCAATTACCATAAGCATCATGCCAAATCCTTATTCCTGTTTTTCATTTCCCGTATAAAGTTGTATTTTTAATGCCTTAACACTTAATACTAAAGGCTATGAAGGGAACTCAAATTCAATTTCTGCTAATCCTGGTATTTACCTTTTCCATTTTCATTTGCAACTACACTTATTCGAAAGAAGTGGATCACAACCAGGCCAGAATAGTTGCTTTAAACCTATGCAGCGAAAGAGCAGAGATTCCGATCGGGAATATCCGTATCAGTCACGTTGTAGACCATCTGGAAAATGGAGAAACCGTTTTTTATACCGTTGTGTTTTCAGAAAAAGGATTCGCCTTGATTGCTGCAAACGATATCGTGAAACCCATACTGGGATATTCGTTTGAAAGCAGGTTGGGATGATAATAACCATTCTCCGGCGTTTGAATTCTATATTCTGAAACGACTGAAAAAACAACTATATGCAACCATAAAAGCAAATGGAAAAGCCGATGAAAAAACGACTATGGAATGGGAATACTATTCAGCCCCTTCTGCAAACTTTCAACCCCAAAAAATAAAAAGTGCGACACCTTTAATACAGACTGCATGGGGACAGGGTTTATATTATAACGATTTGTGCCCGGAAGATCCCACGGATACGATATCAGGACATGTTCCTGTTGGCTGTGTGGCAACTGCCATGGCCCAGTTTTGAACTTTTGGCAGCATCCGTGGCATGGAACCGGAAGTCATTCGTATACACCGGAAGACCATCCCGAATACAATGAACAATTTGCAAATTTTGATACAACATTGTACAATTTTGACAACATGCCTAACTCCCCCACCAACCACTCCTCCGATCTGGCTGAACTAATGTACCATTGTGCAGTTTCTGTTAACATGAATTTTGGACCCGACGGTTCAGGGGCCTGGGGATGGGATGATGTGGACGATGTTAGTGATGCCTTAAAAGCCTTATTTCTATTTCAATAGCAATGCCGATGGCATAAGACGATCCACTTACCCGATATCCTGGGTTGATAAAATGAAAGAAGATCTTGATGAAAACAGGCCGGTAATGTATGGAGCCATAGACAACCAGGAGGATATTGGCCATGCCTGGATACTCGATGCCTACACCAGTGGCGATATGTTTCATTGCAATTGGGGTTGGTCGGGTTCCGATGACGGATGGTATTCCATTGATGACTTTTCACCCGATTCTGTCTACACTTTTGATGTGTATGAAACAGCCTGTGTCAATGTATATCCACATGCCGGAAATCTGAATGGCACAATGGATTTGGCCGGAAGCCCCTATCACCTGGATCATGATTATATAATAAACTCCACTGATCAACTGATCATTGAACCAGGGGTAGAAATCATTTACAACGGTCGGTATAAAATTATTGTATACGGGCAAATCACTGCAGTTGGAACAGCAACCGATAGTATCAAATTCATTCCGGCACATCCGGAAATAGGATGGCGGGGAACCATGGTTATACAATACCAATGATCATGCAGTGGATACTTCCAAGTTTAAATATTGTGTGCTAAACAATGGAAATGCTCACCATACCGATTACCCGGGAGATATTTATTGGAACGGGGGGCATTAATGTGCACCAATTCTTCAAAAGTAGAAGTGTCGAACAGCACTTTCAAATACAACAAAGCCCACATCCATGGAGGCAGTATTGCATGTGTCGACAGCTCCAATATCGTGATAAAGGAATGCCTTATCAGCCACAGTGAAGCACATACCGGAGGGGGCATATATATATTTAAATCACACCCTCAGATTAGCAAAAATACGATCCATAGCAACATGGCTGCTGAAGTGGGCGGCGGATTACATGCAGACTATGCAAACTTCTTGCTCAGCAACAGTGAGTTTTATTTAAACTCAGCTCAGTATGGAAGTGCAATAGAAATGAGTTATTGTTATGCTGATATGGATTCATTGCTTGTCCATAACAACACTGCCGAATCGGGGGCAATACTTATGGGGTATACCACAGCCAATTTACTGAACAGCACAGTCAGGTTTAATACGGCAACCGTTGAAACCGGGGAGTAATGGGCACCTCCAATTCCAATATTTTAATTAAAAACATGTTAAACTATGGAAATACCGGGGTGACAGGTGGTGGCCTGAGTTTTTGGAACAGCAGCCCAATAATCTCCAAATCTACCATTTTTGGCAATACGGCTACCGAAGGCGCGGGCATCTATCTACATAACTGTTCATCAAATATTAAGGACATGATAATCTGGGATAATGAACCCGATCAGGTTTTTGATGACAGTGGAACAAATTCCATTCATTATTCCATTGTTGAAGGAGGACTTGCAGGAACAGGAAATGTGAATGCCGATCCATTGTTTACAAATGAAACCTGGTTCGATCTTAATTTAACCTGGCCTGATTATCCCATACCCGACGGTCTTAAGTCTGCTGCTATTGATACCGGAGATCCATCCTCTCCGTTGGATCCGGATGGAACCCGGTCTGACATGGGTGCCTTGCCCTATGAACAAACCTACACAACTATTCCTGGAGGGAATATTAGTGGAACACTTACCTGTGCTGAAAGCCCTTATTTTGTCCAGGGAGATATTGTACTGGCTGCAGCCGATCAACTTATAATAGAACCATGTGTAGCTATGATTTTTCAGGGGTATTATCGATTTGAAGTCCGTGGAAGACTATTGGCTGAAGGAACGGAAACAGAGCAGATCACATTGGCATCAGCCGATACTGTTGAAGGTTGGAGAGGATTGCGATTTATCAATACGAAAAGCAACGGACAGGACTCCTCTATACTAGTCAATTGTCGCATTACTTTTGGTAATGCACATGATTCCTATAGTGATTACAACCGGGGTGGAGGTATTTATGTGAAAAGTTCAGGGGATTTACTTGTTAAGAACTGTCTGCTTAATAAAAACCGAGCTGAGTTATCCGGAGGAGCTGTGTTTTCAACCGGTGCAAGTGGCCCACTGTTTCTGAATAATGCATTTGAAAACAATTATTCTCCCACAGGAGGTGCTTTTTATGGAAATTCAACGGGTAATTTATACCTTACAAATAATATCTTTCAAAATAATCGGGCTAACAGCGGTGGAGCTTTAAATGCCTATTCATCCAATATTTACCTCGCCGGAAACACAATTCGAAACAACCGGGCGGAGCAATTCGGGGGAGCCATTTATTATGCTTCCGGAGGAAATTTCTTTTTTAATGCCTCCAATAAAAATCAGGTGTATTTAAACTATGCCGGTGCTGCAGGTCTTGATTTTTACTACAATGGCTATCAAAGCTCAACGACAGTGATGGTTGATACCTTTACAGTTTTATATCCGAATAAACATTTCGCTTATCCGTTCAACAAGTTTAATTTCACTATTGAAGAAGGGGTCATAGAACAGGTTAATAGTGACCTGTATGTCAGCATGTCTGGTTCAGATGAAAACTCCGGAACGTCTGAAGCGGAGCCACTTAAAACCATGTATATGGCATGTTTGAAAATTCTGGCAGATGAAAGCAATCCTCGCACGGTATTTCTCAATGAAGGTACTTATTCAGAAGGAGCAACCGGCGAAGTTTTCCCAATCAACTGGAGAAGCTATGTATCCCTGCATGGATCGGATATTGATGAAACAAACATTTATGGAGAAGAAAAAAATCAACTGCTGTATTGTTATAATGATTCAGGATTTTCAATTGATAGTGTAAATTTCCAGGAGGATATGGTGAATATGGTGGAGCCATCCGGCTTGAAAATCAAAGCTCGCCAAGTATTTCCAACATTGAAGTGTTTAGCAATTTTGCTGTCAAAGACGGAGGAGGTATTTACTGCGATAACCATAGCCACCCGAACATAACAGAAATTAGTGTTCATGATAATGCGTGTGATGTAAATGGTGGAGGAATCATGTTCAATGATTATTCAAATGCGACCCTCACAGATTCAGAAGTCTACGACAATTTCGCCCTTTACCGGGGCGGAGGAATTGGAATCTATTTCTATTCAGATGTTATTCTTGATTCACTGAATATCGTTAATAATACCGCTGCTCATGGCGGAGGGGTTTATTGCAGTTGGGACAGCGATTTTCAATTTAAGAACTCAACGATCCAGCAGAATAACGCATTATCACATGTGGGTGGCTATTTTGGTACAGGAGGTGGTTGTTGGATATCCTATAATTCCGACCCGCTGCTCGAAAATTTAGAGATTCTTTTTAATCATGCTGATAATCAGGGAGGCGGTATTTATACATCAGGCGGAAACAACTTAGAATTGGTAAATTGTTTCATCGACCACAACACATCCAGGCGGGGAGGAGGAATGTTTGTGCAGGGAGGAACTCCACACTTCTGTAATGCAATAGTCTCAAACAATCAAACTACAGATGGGCCGGGAGGTGGTATCTATGCCGAATCTTCAAATCCGGTGTTCACCAATCTAACCATTGCAAATAATACCGTAATTAGTGAAGGGTACGACTATTATGGAGGAGCTCTTTATAATTTCAATAGTAATCCAGTATTTACCAATTCGATCCTCTGGGGAAATACGCCGGATGAAATAAATACTTACAGCGGTACACCTGTTGCAGAATACTGCAATATTGAGGGCTCCTATCCCGGTACAGGAAATATAAATTCTGATCCCCTATTCGAAATAACTGCAAATGGAATTTATGATCTGGGCTCTGGATCTCCATGCATTAATACAGGAACTCCGGATACCACAGGATTAAACTTACCCTCAACTGATTTTGGAAACAACGATAGGATTTCAGCATTCAGAATTGATATGGGAGCTTACGAATACCAACATGAAATTTTTACTATCGATCTTTCTCTTCAAGTCTTTTTGGAAGGTCCATTTAATGGAACAGGAATGAATTCAAATTTAACGGACATTCCATTACAGCAACCTTACAACATTCCACCCTATAATTATAATGGAGAAGAAAGCCTGGCTACAATTCCATCCGGAATGGTTGACTGGATTTTGATCGAAGCCCGAAAGGCAGATGTCCCTGCAAATGCATTCGCTACTGCAATAACAGATCGCCATGCAGGATTATTAATGAGTGATGGAAATGTGGTAGGATTGGATGGAGTTAGTCCATTGGAATTTCATGAATTTGAAAGTACCAGTTTTACCTATTTCGTAATCCGTCACCGAAACCATCTTGATATTATTAATAGTATCGGTTATGGCTTTGAAGCACCGGGGCCAATTAGTATTGATTTCACACATGGTGGCCCATGGAATTACACAATATCAGGGTATATAGAAGTGAGCCCGGGCACCTGGGCCATGGTGGCCGGCGATGCAAATGGCGATGGTTATATTGACGTATCCGATAAATCCTCTTGGCAAAGCCAGGCTGGTGAAACCATCTATTTATCGGAAGACTTCAACTTAAATGGCCAGGTTGATAATATTGATAAAAATGATTTTTGGTATAGCAACCTTGAAGATGAATCCCAAGTTCCTGATTAAGAGTTTTGAAGACCTTATCTGTTAAATAGCAGAACAACTAATTCTCTCATAATAAGACTAGTTGAACGACATATTCATTGTTTGTTCTGAAAAATCAATAAAATAATTTTCTCATTTCAATAAGAAATTGCTATTTTTACACCATACCAATAAACAAACTATAATGAAACACCTTTTTTTATTTACTACTGCAATTCTTGTATCACTGCTATCTTATTCCCAAATTACTTCAACCTTCGATATAGATACCGAAAACTGGCACTCCGAAGGTGATGGAGACTACTTTTGGGAATCAGGGGTTGGAAATCCCGGCGGATGTTTCCGGGTGAATGATGATGCTACAGGAGATATGAACAGGGCTTATGCCCCGGTAAAATTTCTTGGAGACTGGTCTGCAGCCACAACCAACGATTCTGTTTCCGCAGATATCTTCCTGCATGATGCAGGTGGCGGATATGTTTCTCCAAATTTTGTATTCCGCATTGTTGGGCCGGGTGGTTCGGCCAAAGCCATTTATGACCCCATCCCAACACCTCCTGATGATAACTGGATCACTTATTCTGTTCACTTTAATGAATCGAACTGGTACATCGAATCAGGCACGTGGACAGCTATTCTCGAACATGTTACAAGCTTTATCGTTACCATGGAATACATTAGCGGGGATGAGTGGAATCGTATTGACAATGTGATTCTCTCCTTCTCACCTATTTCAATTCCTCTTGCTCCCGTTATATGTTCTGATTTCGAAAGCGGGCTTTTAGAGGGTTGGTCTTTCATCGGTACCGGAGGATATTCGATTCAAAGCACTGGAGGAAATCCCGGGAAATATGTTAGATTAACTGATGGTACTGGTGTTTCTCTGGCTGTTCCCTCTTCTGAATACCATGGGAACTGGTCGTTGCTTGATGGGCACAATGCCGAAATTCATGTTGATTATTTATTAACAAATGTCACGGGCCCAATCAATCTCCCTGACTTCTTTATGAAAATATCAGGTCCTGGCGGAGTAGCAACCTATCCTTTCATTAGCAGCATGGAGCTTGCTTTCGATCATTGGCATTCGTATGGTATACCAATAGAACAAGCGAGCTGGACAATTGAAAGTGGTGACTGGGCTTCCTTGATTAATTATATCAGCGAAATACAATTGGCTGCAGAGTTTATTAACGGTGGAGAAATCGTTGGTATTGACAATTTTTGCATTTCTAATTTACCTCCGGCTGCAGGATTTACATCTGACAAATCCTTTATATTCCAGGGTGAATCAGTACAATTTCAGGACCAATCAACCTCAGGGCCTCAAACCTGGCTATGGGATTTTGGTGATTCCGAAACAAGTACTGAAGTAAACCCTCTACACCAGTATATGTTACCAGGAACATATACGGTTACACTTATTACAACCAATCATTTTGGTAATAGCACCGAAACCAAAACAGACTATATTGAAGTATACCCTGATGATCAGTGTTTGAAGTTTGAGGATAGTTTTGAGGATAATACCATTAGTCCTTATTGGTGGCTAAAAAACGGAACATGGAGCGAAGCCAGCGGGAATATAAGGCAAACATCGAATTATTATCAGTCGAGTATTCTGGATGGTTGTTTTGCTATTATAGGAAGCCCTAACTGGGAAAATTATATTTTTTCCTGTGAATTGATGTCAACAGATAACGACCACATCGGACTGGTTTTTGACTGGCAGGATGAACAGAACATGTATATGTTTACATGGAATCTACAGGGAAATTACAGGCAACTTATTAAATGGGTCAATGGAGTACAAACCCTCTTGGCGTCAGATGCTGTGGGCTATGTTCAAAATCAATGGTACCAAATCGATATCTATTCCATTTCAGGCCAGCTGGCTTTAGCTATCGACGGAGTAAAGGTATTCAACGTTGATGACAATACCTTTACAACAGGCAAAGCAGGTTTGTTCTGCTCAGGAAACCAATCGAGTTATTGGGATTATTACAAAGTAGAATGCCGGGGATCAGATGTTTATTTAAAGGCTTTTCTTGAAGGACCCTATAATGGAATGGACATGAATACAGGATTAAATAATCAACTCTTAATTCCGTTGTCCAATCCATACACATCACCCCCATGGAACCACCTGAACACGGAAGGTATTTCGGCCCCTCCTGAAGCGACTGTTGTGGATTGGGTTTTGGTGGAATTCAGGGATGCACCTTCGGCTGAATTGGCAGTTCCGGGAACAAGAATAGGAACATATGCAGCCTTTTTATTACAAAACGGTGATATTGTAAATCCTTATAACTACGGCCCGATCTATTTAAACTATGAAATTAACGATAATCTTTTTGCTGTCGTTTACCACCGAAACCATCTATCAATCATGTCTGCCGGGCCATTAATTGAATCCGACGGTAACTATACTTATGATTTTACAATTGGTGCTAACCAGGCTTATGGAACCGGCGCACAAAAAGATATTGGAAATGGAAAGTATGGAATGTATGCCGGAGATTTTAATGCCGACGGGGCAATCAATTCTGCCGATAAAAGCAGTATTTGGTTTGATGATGCCGGTAAATTTGGCTATCACCAATCCGATAGCAACCTGGATGGAGAGGCAGATAATTTGGACAAAAATGATGTTTGGTTAAACAATAACGGGATATCCTCACAGGTTCCTGATTAAATGCCAAATCGAAATTCATTATACTTCTAACTTATTTCAATATATTTGCCGGAAGATCATTCATTCAATGATGCTGGCCCGAATTAGTATTCAAATAAGAGGTTCTATCAGCTTACTCCATTTTGGAGCCATAGTTGTTTATTTTTTTTTATCCATGTCCTTTTCGGCAGCGCAAAACCATTGTTGTCAAAAGATTCTGACATCTTCCGAAGGCCTCTCCCAAAGTACCATAAATTGCATCCTCCAGGATAAGGATGGATTACTTTGGATAGGGACACAGGACGGTTTAAATGTCTACGATGGTTATCATTTCACCCATTATCAAAATACACCTTCCGATACCACAAGCCTTTCGAACAATTATATTCTATCCCTTTGCGAAGACAGTCTGGGATACATTTGGGCCGGAACCATGAGCGGAGGGTTGAACCGGCTCAATAAAAGGACTGGGGAGTTCAATGTTTTTAAAAACAATCCCATGGACAATTCCTCTATTTCAGAAAATACTATTTGGTCACTGGCAGCCGATCGCTTTAATAATGTTTATGCCGGCACGAATAAGGGATTAAACATTTTTTCGTACAATGAAAATTCTTTCATAACCCTTCATCATGATGACAGCGATCCCAAATCATTGCCAACGGACATGGTTATCAGCCTGTTTGTGGATTCATCCGGCAAAATCTGGGTGGGTACCAATAACGGCCTGGCCCTTTACAATGGCAACCAAACATTCACGAGAATTAAAAAACCCAACAGCTATGAAAACGACCTGATCGTCTGGTCAATGAATATGGACAATGAAGGGAAGCTGTGGATCGGGACCAATGAAACCTTTCTTCAACTGGATACTGCCACTATGGAGTTTACATCGTTACACAACGAGGAACGGGAGAATGATAAATTAACGATCTGGTCGCTGATGCCATCTGACCACAATACCATTTGGATGGGAACCCGTGATGGCATCCGGATTTTCAATACGCAAACCGGGATAGCCAGAAAACTTTGCTACGATCCGGAAACAGAGGGCATCGGAATCAACACGAATGTCTGGTGCTTTTTGAGGATCAGGAAAGGCACTACCTGGGCAGGAACCGGTAATGGATTGCTAAAAATAAAAGACCGGGAGAGTTTGTTTAAAACCATCAATGCTGACGAAAACAGTATCCCTCGCCTTTCCGAATCCAAAGTCAATACGATTTTACAGGATCGTCAGGGCACGCTATGGGTCGGGACGGAAGGGGGCGGACTGAACTGCCTGGAGGCAGGTTCGGATAAGTTTATTGTATACAAGGCAGGTTTAACAAATGAAAACAGCATTTCAGGAAATTTTATCTGGTCGCTGCTGGAAGACTCAGAAAACAATATCTGGATTGGAACCTATGGAGACGGGTTAAATGTATTCAACAAATCAACAGGCAAATTCAAAAAATTCCAATCCAATAAGCAACCCAATTCCGGGCTTTCTAACAGCCGTATACTGGCTCTTCTGGAAGATGAGGACGAAAATATCTGGATCGGGACCCGGGGAGGTGGGCTGAACAAATATGATAAGAGCACCGGTGAGTTTGAAGTATTCAAAAATGATCTGCAGGACAGTTCTAGCATCTCATCGAACACCATTTTATCATTGGCGCTGGATAAGAATAATTATCTTTGGATAGGCACATTTGAAGGTGGATTATGCAAACTGGACAAATCTTCAAATCAATTCCAGGTATTTATTAACGCGCCTGAAAACCCTCAAAGCATTTCAAACAACAACATCTGGGTTATCCATTTCGACCAAAAGGGCAGGATGTGGTTGGGCACGCAGGGAGGCTTGAACCTTGTAGAAAACCCTTATGAGGAGGTTCAGTTCACATATTTTACGACTCAGGAAGGACTGCCAAGTAATGTAATTTTCGGATTGGCGGAAGATTCGCGAGGGGATATCTGGATGAGCACTTTTAAAGGAATTGCAAGGCTAAACGATTCGTTGCTTAATAAATTAAACAATCCTTCATCTTATGTTCAATCCTTTTCACCCGCTTATCACCTGTTTCGATGCCAGTTTCGGTTTACAGGGAAATGAATTCAATCAGGGGCCCGCTTTCAGGCCGGGGATGGAACCATTTATTTTGGGGGCGCCAACGGGTTTAACAGTTTCATCCCGACAGCATCCGGCTGAGCGGTTTCAACCGCTTCTGTAATCCTTACCAAATTCGAGGATTTTCAATAGAGAAGTAGAAATTCACACAGATTTGCAGGCAAACAACAACAGCACTGTCAGAGTTGAAAAAAATTGACAACCATTATTTTCTTCCCACCAAAATCACCTATGCAGACCATTTGATTTTATCCTATCGTGAGCGTGTTTTCTCTTTCGACTTTGCTTCTTTGGATTATACAAATCCGGAGGAAAAACCAATATGCATATTTTATGGAAGGCTTTGATCAGGACTGGAATTTTGTGTCAAATCAAACTTCGGCTACCTATACAAACCTCGATCCGGGAAATATGTATTCAGGGTTAAAGGAACCAACTCGGAAAATGTCTGGGCCAAACGAAGCCCGGTTAAATTACCATCACCCCTCCATTTTGGAAAACCCTATGGTTTATTGCTTTGATGATTGTTTTGATCCTTCTGACTCTGGTTTTTTCAATCAGGCGGATTATTCAAAATCAAAGAAAAAAAGCGATCGCAGAAAAAAGAAGATCGAGTTGCAATTGAAAACCATCAAAAACCAGATTGATCCGCACTTTGCATTCAATGCCATGAACATGGTGGGGTCGTTGGTTTACAAAGGTGACCCCGATACGGTTTATGATTACTTCACCGTTTTGCCCGCCTGATCAAGCACCCTGCAGGACAGTGAAAAATTTCACGCACACTGGATGAGGAAATTGAATTTGTGAAGAACTACATCGAAATTCAAAAAACAAGGTTTAAAGGGGAAATTTGAGTTTGTTTTGAATGTGGATGATCAAACCGACTTGAAAATAGAAGTCCCTAAAATGATCCTGCAAAGCCATGCCGAAAATGCCATTAAACATGGATTGATGCACAGGAAAGAGGGAGGATTGTTAAACATAAAAATTCATCCGAATGGCCAGCGGCTAAATATTGAAATTGAAGATAACGGAATTGGAAGGAAAAAAGCAGCGGAGGTGAGCAAAGGAAGCACCGGCAAAGGGATGCAGATCATTCAGCAAATATTTACTTTGTACAATAAACTGTTTGGTTATGTGATCGAACAGGAGATTATTGACCTAACAGATAGTAATGGCAATGCATCAGGAACCAAGGTAATCCTAACCATTGATTTATAAATTGACAGTATGGAAACATTAAAGGCATTAATTGTAGATGATGAGCAGGAAGCACGCGACATTTTGGAACGGTTGTTAATGCGGGCAGGAAATGTGGAGATACTTGGCAAGGCATCGGGCGTGGACGAAGCCTTGGAGATGATCATTCAAAAAGATCCTGAAGTTGTATTTCTTGATGTACAAATGCCCGAAAAGGATGGATTTCAATTGGTGAACGAATTGAAGAAATTCAACATTCAAACAACGGTAATTTTTGTAACCGCCCATATTGACTATGCCATCAACGCATTGAAGGTGGCTGCTTTTGATTATTTGCTGAAGCCGGTGGTTTTTGATGAATTGAAGGAGGCGCTGATGCGGTTCCGGTGTGAGCAAAAGCAAAAAGCCTATTTAAAAAAGGTAGAGATTTTGTCAAACATGGTTAATTCTCGTGAAAAAATTTGTTTCAATACACGCACCGGTTACATTTACATAGTGCCCGATGAAATTATCTATTGCGAATCGGATGTGAACTATACTGAAATTCATCTGAGCAAAGAACGAAAAGAGGTGGTTACGTTAAACCTTGGCAGAGTTGAGGAGATTATAAACAACAATAAATTTCACCGGCTTGGCCGATCTTTTGTGATCAATACCGATTTCCTGGCAAAAGCCGACCGAAAAACCAAGACCTGCGAACTGTATAAAAACGATGAAAGGTTTGTAATACCGGCACCTCCAAATCAAATTAGAATTCTGGAAAGTTTGATTAGTAATAGTAAAATTTAAAGAAATATGGTTTTCATCATTAGATATCAGGCTCTATTACAAATTCTACTATATTTATGTCCTAATAAATCCTGGCCAATGTTAACTATAGAATGATTCTATTAACCTTACAGATTGGTGAACATTCAACACATCATCATAACACTCTTCTGCTTCCGCGGAAAAGAGGCATTCAAACGCCTTCATTGGATGGGAATTAATTTTACTGTTAATCCTTTAAATCCCAAATATCTTGATTTTAGAATCATGCTTTTTGAAATGACCTGTTTGCCTGGCATTCTATGCCAATCCACACAGAACTTCACGTGGATCGTTATCATTGATAAAAAGCTTCCGGAAAAATACAAGCAAAGGTTAAAATCATTAATCAAACCAAAGAAACGGGCATTTATCTGGGAGTATGATCCAACTGTTAGAATTGAATCCATTGATTGGATAAAACCCTACATACAAGGCAATCCAGATTATTTAATCACTTCCAACCTTGATGATGATGATATACTCCCATCCAATTTCATTGAATCATCCAAAAAGCATGTATTGGAAATCGAGCAGCACAAAAAACTTCCAACACTCAAACTCCTTGGGAACAAGCAAATCATCCAATGGGATCTGGTTCATACAGAAGCCGCCCCTTTGGGTTGGAGAAGTCCATGGCATCGGGGAAATTTCTATTCATCCTGTGGATTTTCTTTAATTGCAAAATATCCGTTAGTTGAATATAGCGTATTGGGAATTATGCACCGAATGGCTGAGAAATACATTGATTTCTCCTTGCGTCCAAACAATAAAAATATTGCATTTCATCATAAAAGGTTTAAAGAAACATTCAGAAAGAACAATGATGATTTCAGACAATGGAATAAAAAGGATTTGCTTTTTGATTTAAGCGAAACCACTGGTCCGGTTTTAATGACAAATCATAAATTCAACGCACAATACGGGAGACTTTATGAAGTTAAACCTGAACTTCTAAAAGTCACAGGCCCTGAAACTTTTCCGGAGTTTAATATAGATTGGGATTTCGTAATTAAGAATATCTCACGGTTTAACATTGATCACATGCTCTATCTGAAAGAAAATATCACCACAAGTTAATTAAGCTGAAAAGAAAAGATAAATAGATATTTATATAGATTGAGTCATAAACCCAGCTGATAATGATTAAACCTTTAACAAAGATAACACACATAAAAAATCAATCCATGAACTTTCATATTATTTCATCCGAAATTTGAACTGAACCCAATACTGGACAGAGAATTTTGGCAGGGTTTATAGATTATTCTGTAGTAATAACTTTTCATTTTAATTTCATATTCTCTGTGGGTGAGCCAAATAGTGATGGTGAATACTCAATAGGTGGGTGGCCTGCTATAATTCCAATAATATTTGAATTTACATGGATTGTTGGATTAAAACAATTATTTGATGCTACAATTGGAAATCTTATAGCTGGATTAAAATTAATTTCACTAAATAGTGTGAATAGTGAATTAATATTTGGTCAATCTATAAAACGACATTTAATGGATATAATTGATATGGCCTTTTTTGGAGTGATTGGAATTATTGTGATTCTGAACACAAAAAAATCAGCGTAATGGCGATTTATGGGCATAGACCATTGTTATAAAAAGGAGTGATGTAGAATTGATAAATAAAAAGGATGGCTAATACAACGTTTAAGAATGTAAGAAATTCAGAAAGTATTCAACAAATAGCTTTTTAAGCCAAAACTTTTTAAAATTTAATAAATGTATTCTTATTGATTCGTAAAAAAATCTAAATGTATGGAATGCCATACATACGTCAAATCCATGCAGATTTTTGCATTCGGGCATAATGCCAAAAAACATACATAATTTGCAATAAATCTATAAAACCTCTTCATCCAAGAATTCAAACTGTGTAATAAATACAGGCAATGATTCAACATGAATTTATACAGGTTCATCACACATCTCTTATCATTCAATCAATAACTCTTCAAAGCATTGACTCTGCTTTCTTCATGTTATATTTTAGCCTCATAAACTGTTAATCAAATGTATAATAACAATAAGGTTATGAATAAATTAAACTATTTACTAACAATTGTATTTATTGTTTTTTCAGGAATTTTCTTTGCATGTTCTGAAAAAGATGGTACAGAACCTGAAACAACACAGGGATCTGCACCTGCTTTCCAGGGAAAATCTATTGAAGTTCCACAGGAGATGGTACAATCTTCCAATCCGGGAGCACAGGAATCAATGAGCTATATTGCCATTGCAAATAGCTTCACTGGATATACCGGAATGTTTGTCCCTCCGCAAAAAAGCGGAAATTACAAATCAACCAACGAAGGTTCACCCTGGGTATATTCATGGGAGGTCAATGACCAATCCGGATCGTTTACGGTAACTTTAACAGTAAATGAAAATGACTACGAGACAACCTGGGCGATAGTGCTTAATGGCGAAATGGATGGTATACCATTGGTTGACTTTACCTATTTATATGGAGAAGAATCCCAAGATGGTAAAAGTGGGATGATCAGACTATACGACCCCGAATCAAACAGTTTGGGATTTGAAACAAGTTGGGCAACCGAAAACAATGTTGACACTTTCAGATTCTATGTTCCCGAAGAACTTGAAATTATGGTTAACCAATACCCTGATAATTCCGGATCGTTAAATGCAAAAGAATGGACAAACGGTCAGTTGGTATTAAGCTTTTCGGCTATCTGGACAGCCTCTGGATCAGGAGAAGCATGGGAATATTATGAAAATGGGAGCATGATCAATCACGAAACCTGGTAATTTAATTTTTGTGTTCAATTTCCTGCAAATAGCAACCCTCTGTTTTTTTGTGCTCAATGCCAATTCAATTTGGGCTCAGGATATTCCCAATGGAGATTTTGAAGACTGGTCAATCAGTAAAGCCGGTATCGAATTTCCTGAAAAATGGGAAGCACTGAATGAGGAGGGTATGATCTATATCGAAAAAACAGAAGGACATTCAGGTGGGCAGGCTGCTTGCCTGAATGTTGTCTGGGATCAAATGATACAATCATTTACCGGTGCCATATTGCGGTCGGATGAAGAGATTATTCTGAACACACGAATTAGCAGTCTAAATGGATATTACCTTACAAAGGCCGCTACCACCGACACGCTCCAAATTGAAATTGAAGTATACGCCAAAGGAAATCCGGTTGGAGAAGGAGATGCAGGCTTTTGCAAAAACAGCCATGGCTGGATGGAGTTTTCCATACCCATAAAATACTATTCACCGGAAGTTCCTGACCACGCTGAAATAGTCATTTACATAAACCCGTCAAAGGGTGGACTTCACCTGAGCAGGTATTGTGTTGATGACCTGATGTTTGAAAACTGATGAATTAACCAGATAATATTAATTTAAAAAATACAATTATGAAGACAAATTTTTTTACAATCGTTTTGACCGTAGTTTTTACGGTACTGTTTTCTGCAATTTATGCAGATATTTATCATTCAACCATAGTGGGCGGCAACTGGCACGATCCGGCAACCTGGCAAGAAGGAAATGTACCGGGTTCAACGGATGACGTGGTAATCACATCAGGTGCGGAAGTTACTATTTACGAAAGCACTATTCACGAATGCAACAACATTACCGTTGAAAACGGAGCTATACTTATAAACAGGCAATATGGCAACAGAACACTTGTGGTACATGGCGATATTACCAACAATGGCACTATCCAGGATTCAAACTACGATTTAACCATTTACCTCGAAGGGGACTTTACCCATGATGGGATTGCTTCCTGCAATCTACTGAGGTTTACCGGTGATAACGAACACAATGTAGTGTTCGGTGCTAGTGCTATATTTTCAGGGGAAAATTTCCAGGCAGCTGATACAACCGGAACCATTCATCTGGGCAGTGATATTGTTTTCTCGGGGACGGATGTTAATTTTAACTTTGTGGAATTGGATGGAAATGGCTTTTCTATTAAAATGGAAGAAGAAGCGTTTTTTGATGATATCCTGGTTCGTGATTTTACCATTTCCGGAAAAACCATTATTTATGCAGGAACTTCCTTTGCCGGAAACGTGATTGTTCAGGACACCCTATTTAAACCGCAATTTACAAATCTTGACCTTTACATTGATGGTAACCTTACCAATAATGGTGTGATAACCAAACCAAACTTCGACCTGGATATTTATATTACAGGGGATATTGTTAATAACGGGGAATGGTTAACCTCAATCATTCATTTTACAGGAACAACGACCCAAACTATCTCAGCGGCTGCCGGAAAAGAATTTACAGCCTCAGGACTGGAGGATGATGATATCAATTCCGCAATTGAAGCCCTGAGCGATCTGAGGTTAAACAACACAACAATTGACTTGGCCGGAGGGAGCTTGGAGTTTGTTTATTCAAACACCTTAAGGATGAACAACGGAACTTTAAAAAATGCAGATCTACACATGAATGGCGGCATTCTGTTTATGGATAATGGTGCCGACCTTGGAGCAAACCTTAATATTTCAGATGTTTCATTAGATGGGATAATTCAGGTGCACGGAAACTCCATTGTATTTACAGGAGAGATCATAAACAATGCTTACCTGAGGAATTACAACAACAGCTATCAAACCCTTACCATTGATGGAAACATTACCAATAACGATACAATCACTGATCCCAACTATTCGCTGGATATAAATGTTACAGGAAATATTGAAAACAATGGATTATGGTCGAATCTCAATACCCTGTTTACCGGTGCATCAACGCATACACTATCCCAGGACACAGATGCGAAGTTTGAAGGTGAGGAGTTCCAGGCAGAGGCAGGAACAGGAACCATCACTGCGCTAACCGACCTGAAGTTTACCAATACAACGATTGACCTGAATGGCGGCACTTTAATAATGCCTGTTAGCAAAGGTGGAAGTTTGAGTATTTTCAACGGCACTTTGAAAAACGGGACCTTAACAGGTAATCATGGAATACTGTTAATGGAAGATGGGAGTGACCTTGGAGCAAACCTTAATATTTCCGATGTTTCATTAGATGGGATAATTCAGGTGCACGGAAACTCCATTGTATTTACAGGAGAGATAATAAACAATGCTTACCTGAGGAATTACAACAACAGCTATCAAACAATTACCATTGATGGTAACATCACCAATAACGATACAATCACTGATCCCAACTATTCGCTGGATATAAATGTTACAGGAAATATTGAAAACAATGGTTTGTGGTCGAATCTCAATACCCTGTTTACCGGTGCATCAACGCATACACTATCCCAGGACACAGATGCGAAGTTTGAAGGCGAGGAGTTCCAGGCAGAGGCAGGAACAGGGGCCATCACTGCGCTAACCGACCTGAAGTTTACCAATACAACGATTGACCTGAATGGCGGCACTTTAATAATGCCTGTTAGCAAGGTGGAAGTTTAAGTATTTTCAACGGCACTTTGCAAAACGGGACATTAACAGTAATCATGGGAACGCTTTTAATGGAAGATGATAGACCTGAAACCTCACCATTTCCAATATTACCTTGAAGGTATTGTGCAGGTGCATGCCAAATGATTGTTCTAACAGGTGAGGTCATCACCAATGCATACCCTAGAAATTATAATAACGACGAAATATTAACGATTAGCTGAAACCTTGTTAATAATGATACCATTACCGATCCCAACTATACCTTAACAATTCACGTTGCCGGAACACAAACAACGGTGTTTGGTCAAATGGATATACTCCATCTTGCTAGAACCGAACCCATGAAATTTCACAGGGTCCTGGAGCAAAATTTTCTATGCCTACTTCGAATCAGGAACAGGAACGGGAGTAGTTTCGGTAACAAGCGACTTGGACATTTTACACAACGGATGTTGATTTCAATGACTGTGAACTACTGATGGCAAATGGTAAAAGACTATCATTTCTGGGAATATCGGGGAACCCCTCTGTTTTAGAGAATGGAACAATGGGTGGGGAGTCCGTTTGAACTGAAGGAAACGATGAATCCCAGTTCGAGAAATTATGACTTTGGGCCGTTGATGTTATCACATATGGCGAATCCAGATCGGATGGCTCAAACAACTAGTTTTACCCAATCATTGAGTGTACAGGATACGCCGTCGAGAACAAATACCATCTACCATTCAGGTTGATGGACGCATTGTGAACAACGGTGTTATTCAGGATGGGAATTATGGCCTTACTATAAAAACGTAAGTGGGCCATATTATTAATAATGGGGTATGGGAAAATTACCATACCTATCTGAATGGCACAGATGATCAACTTATCTATTTAATAGCCGGTAAGGAAATGACAGGACAATTTCATTTTGAAGCCATGATAGATGATCCACCCTATCAATGGAAATGGAATGGGACGAATTTGAATTCAGCCGACTTCACAGGTGAAACATCTGAAGAATTGGTTTGGAATGTTCCAGTATCGGTTGACTACTATGGATATTTCGAAAAGCAGGGAGCCTGTTGATTCTTCCATAATATTTTAATCAGGGAGTGGAATTATCATTGATCCGGTTGTTCAACTTCAAGGCCCTTATAACGGAGTTGACATGGATACAGATTTGGCTGAACAGGGTTTGATCCCATTACAACAACCTTTCAATATAGAACCCTGGAATTATGAAGGTGATGAAACCGTAGCTTCCATTCCTTCCGATATAGTAGATTGGGTTTTGCTGAACTTCGACAAACTGCGGGGGCCCTGAAACAGCAACCGAAGCCAAATTAATTCATTGGTGGCGGGCACTTTTTCTTGCGAAATGATGGTAGAGTTGTAGGATCCATGGAACCAAACTCCGAGCGAAACATGATATTGATCTGACCGATAATATTTACATGGTTGTAAAGACTGGAATCATTTGGGAGTGATGACAGCCGTCCCCATTTCCGATGGCGATTCACCGCTTATTGGCGACTTTTCTGAATCTTCCGACAAAGTTTGCGTACACAACTGATGCATTGATGGATTTAGAAACGGTATTTTTGGGATGATGGGGGTGATGCTGATTACAATCAGCAAATAACGCAACAGGACAGTTGGGTTTCTGTGATCCAAATGCTGGTCAGCCATGGATATGAGCCCTATGATTTTACATTGATGGCCAAATTGACAACCATACAAAACCAAAAACTCAGAAAACAATGGGAAAAGAAAACTAGCGTTCCTGAATAATTTAATAATGATTTCAAGATTATTAATTTTATTCATCAAATTTTTAATCAAAAGGCATCACGATGAAAAAGTTTACATTTATCTTAACGGCATTCTTGCTTGTCACACCACCATTTTTTCTTAGGTCCACAAGCCTTTAAATACCAGGCTGCTGTTAGAGACAACTCTGGCATCCTAATCACCAACTATGATATATCCTTATGATTAGCATCCGTGATGTTACGGCAAATGGACCATCTCGGTAGGAAACCCATTCATCCACCACCAATGCTTTTGGTTTGGTTAATATCATTATTGGAGAGGGAATTCCAGTTAGTGGAGATTTTGAAACAATCAACTGGGGATTCAATAATAAATTTTTGCTATTGATATTGATCCTGCAGGAGGCAGTAATATATTGCAATGGGTACATCCCAATTACTGAATGTACCCTATAGTATTCATTCTAAAGAATCAGCCGTGGATTGGTTACCAAGTGTGACATCCAGTGAACGGGATGTGCAATCGCTGGACCAAACTATGGCATGCACTCTTTTAATTCGGATACCCGGAAAATAAATTATTATGATGGATATGGCTGGGTGGAAATAAGCGGCGTGAAGCAGACTGCATTTAACTGTGGGAGTCCATTGCTCGACTCAAGGGATGGAAAGTATTACAATACCGTGAATTGGGAGGTACGTGCTGGATGGCTCAAAACCCCAATCCTGGCAATATGATTGAGGCAACGGAGAATCAATCCGACAAATGGCATCTCAGAGAGCGGCTGTTATTCCAATAATCCCGGATTGTGTGAAGTATACGGAGCCTTGTATCAATGGTGGGAAATGATGCAATACGCAACAACTGAAGGGAAATCAAGGACTTAATATTCTGAAGGATGGTACTACCCTCCAGTACGGAATGGACAACCACCAATGCAACAGGTGGGCCTACCAATGCTGGGGCCAACCTGGCTCAGGTGGGCCTACAGACTGAAGACAATGGCAGGCCAGAGAAACCTGTGGCTTACTCCCTTTCTACACATCGGTAGTCGTGCGTGGTTCTGGACTTCACCAGGCAAGCAGCAGTTAGTGCCAATAATTTATACATTATAAATAACGATTCGCATGTTTATACTTCTGGTCAGCAAGACAAATACTTTGGGTATTCGGTAAGATGTATTCAGGATTAAATTCCACAAATAAATAAGTAGTAGTCATATTGGTAAAGCAGATCAAAACAGAAAGGAGGCCTATTGCAAAATTTCACTAACCATAGACATCTTTGCTAAAATATTGACAAACACTCTACTATCTTCGCAAATAAATCTAAAAAAAGTCCCACTCAAAAAGTGGGATTTTTAACAACTGCTCATTTCGATCAGGCCGGGATATCAATAATAACTGCTTATTTTCCACCCCTTTTTGAATTCAGTGGCTGTTAAGTTTTTGTTAAATTTTTTAAACAAATCACAAAAAAATGTAAGTATGCAGTCTATGGAAAATATCCCTGCCGGATTTGTATAAAAAAAATTATACTTTTGCTCTCGTTATAAATTTGTATTCAAAAACTATAAATATGAATCATAAAATCTTAACATCGTTAGTGGCTGTAGTATTCTGTTTTTCTGATTACAAACGTCAGCAGCAATTGGACAACCCCGATTTGAAACCTGAAGAAATTGGTTTTGGGCCTGACAATTTCTTTGAACCGGTCAATTGGAATTCATTGAAATCATCCGATGGTGGGTTTCTAATTAATAAGGTAATCCCGTTACTTGGAACAAAGTATGGATGCCCATTCAGGGATGTACTTAGTAAGTTCTGTCCAACGATACGATCCTGATGGTAGCCCGAGCACCATGACCAATGGGAGGGTTCATGCAACCTTGCCTCCATCGATGCCCATGTTTCTACAATTGACCTCGATGTTCTAATTTAGCACTCTTTACCAGCCTCCCCTGACAGTTTGAATGTTTGGGCGAAGTTTCCAACGACCGGAGATGTTGGACATATTGTTGCGGTTCTGCATACTGACACCGCTAAATTGCAGATCCGCTGCAAAACAAATCCGCGGCAATTGCAAACATAGACTTCACCGAGGAAGCAGCTGACTGGACTAAATTTTCAGCACCTTGTGTACCTCAACGATGACACCCGGAATATATTTTATTTGCCATTTATGCCGGGGATGCGGCAAATGCTCTTTAGGGAGCGCTTTATCTTGACGATTTTGAATTAATTCATTACAACACATCCATTAATAACAAGCCTGGATCAAACATTGACTCCTTATTTTTCTGGAAACAATTTAATCATCAAAGGAGATAAAAACATTCCTGTTGAAAACTCTAATCTTGAAATTCTGGATCTTTCAGGCCGTGTCTTATTTACTAAACGAATTGATAATAATGGATCAAACAGAATTCCTGTTGACCTTCCACAAGGTGTTTACATTTGTACAATTGAGAACACTAACCTTACTATTTCTCAGAAACTGATTAAAAATTAAGCGTTACATTTTTCGAAATAATTAATCATATCAATATTAACCAAATAAATTATTTAGTATGAACAGAAATTTACTATTCGTTATAGTTAGCATGTTAATTATTACTGCAACGTATGCCCAACAACCTGAAAACCCGGGTTATGAAAGTTGGGAAAATGTAGGGTCTGCCACTGTTGAACCATTGGAATGGAGTTCCATTAAAACAGCAGATGCATTTGGTACTTTTGCACCACAGGTTTGTGACCGGAGTTCAGATGCTCATACAGGCAGCTATTCAGTTAAACTTTTCAGTGCCAATACTTTTATAGGAGTTATAGCACCCGGTACAGTTACCAATGGAAGATTGCATGCGGAATTTTCAGGAACGGGTTGGTCGTTTACAGATCCAAATGATGACAGATGGAACACTCCATTAACTCAAAAACCCGATAGCATTGTAATCTGGGCAAAACATTTTCCGGAAGGTGGCGACATTGCTCAGGTTTCAGCAGTGATCCATACCGGAACGGCTATTAGCCCTGATGTCAACAAGACCAACTATGTTGCTGAAGCCAAAATACTTATTCCCGATGCCCACGCCAACTGGACAAGATTTTCTGCTCCATTTACATATTTGAACGGAAATGACCCTGAATACATACTTATTGTTGTTAGCACTGCTGATGAAAACGCTACACTCGGAACTGAATCCTATTTTGATGACATTGAGCTGATCTACAATCCGGTGATGCTCGACTTAACAGTTTTTATGCAGGGGCCATATATAAGCGGCAATGCCATGTCAACAAACTTGAACCCTGATCATCTTCCCTTGGATCAACCTTATAACACCGCTCCCTGGAACTACAATGGAACAGAGAACGTTGCTACTATGCCAGCCGATGTTGTTGATTGGGTTTTGGTAGAGATCAGGGATGCTGCCTCTGCAAATGCTGCCACAAGTGGATCCTCCCTTGGAATGCAGGCAGCTTTTCTAAAAAATGATGGCAGCGTTGTAGGCTTGGATGGAACTTCAAGAGTTGCATTTGATGTTAGCATCAATGAGAATTTATTTGTGGTTTTGCACCATAGAAATCATCTGGATATAATGTCAGCTTATCCGGTTACCAAAGTGGGTGCTTTCCATACCTACAATTTTTCAGATGCTAATGACAAGATATATGGAACTATTGACGGGTTTGCACAAATTGATGCGGACCTTTGGGGTATGGCAAGTGGAGATGGAGACGCCAATGGCATCATTGAACAAGATGATAAAACTAACTTCTGGTCAATACTCGTTGGAAAAACGGGATACTTATCGGCCGATTACAACCTTACGGGCAAACCAACAATACTGATAAAATGATTTTGGCTCAACAACCTTACAAAGTGAGCCAGTGCCAAATTAATCGTGAAGTTTTACTTTTATAATATATTGAAAAAGAGCCTTGTCCGACCTGGATGTGAGCCTTTTTTTTTACCGGTATAATTGAACTTTTCTGATTCTCATCCGATATCCTATTTAAAAATATACACCATAAGGTTCATATTGAAAACCCAAATGTAAAACTTAGGAGCGCAGTTAACAGTCTTTTGCCTAATTTGGACAAGCTCTTAACACCCAATTACCGCCGAAAGTAACGGTGAGTAGCTCGCATTCACGAAATGCTACATTTGCAAATTCTTTCAATAAACTCTAATTATTTGTTCTTCGCGCTTCAAAAATAAAAAATTTTATAATCTATTCAGGTAAATTTTGACTTTTTTCAAAATTATTTTTCCAAATATCATTTTTGTCCTGATTATTCACTTGCGAGTCCATATTAGCATCCCCTCCAAAGTAGCCTTTTAGCCCTATTTCCTGGATCCATTTCTCGCTATAATCGCTTAGGTTTATAACCCCATCGGCATTCATATCCCCACCAATCAAACCGAAATCCCCAAATCCCAGATCTTTCTGGTTTGAACCATAAGCCTGTGAAGCAGAAGATGTGAAGTTATAAGTGTAGATCCCACCTGTTTCCTGAATTGGATTGGCTGACATTACTGGCAAATGATTGCGGTGATAAACTACAGCAAACAAGTTGTTAGCAATTGGGACTTCAAAGCTTAAAGTGCTCATTCCGTCCAGGTCTACAATTCCGCCATCTTCCAAAATAAATGCTGCTTTTTGCTCAATAATGCTGGACTCGTAAGCAGAAGCAGCATCCATTGCATCCCTGAGTTCAACCAAAACCCAATCAACAATCTGGCTATTTAGCATAAAGGCTACCGATTCCGTTCCTGCATAGTTCCAAGGAGATACATTATAGGGTTGGGATAAGGGCAAAATGGCATTTATGTCGCTTTGCATACTGCCCGATTGATAAGGCCCTTCGAGCATGATTTTTAGGGATAAGTTGATTTCATTGTGCAAAGGAACCATTGCTATGTTTGATAAAAAACTTTCATTACCATTGAAATCGAATGCTGTTACGGCGTAACAGACTGTATCACCCAGTGGCTCATTGTCAGAAAAGGCCGGGTTGACTGTGAAAGCGATGGTTTCTCCAGAAAAAGGTCCTGCCTCTGAGGAACGATAAACAGCAAAATATTGAAAATCGGGGGCAATAGAAGCGTTCCATGATAACTCAACGATACCGTTATCGAGCATTCCTGCTAAAACCGGCGCTTCAGGAGCAAGGTTGTCAACCGAATACCCTGAGTCGGGTTGTGATTCATAAAATGCGAAGAGATCATGAAACACAATTTTAAAGTTAGAAAAACCAGCAGTTCCGGCCACCGAATCGGATAGCGTAGGTGCCACGGAACTATACTGGCTATAATTTAATGCAGGAATGGTGTCGATGTATGTCCACACTTCCCCGTCGGACAACCAAAAATATTCTTTCAATGAAGCGCTTTGCGCTTGAATCACATCGTTGGGATTTGAAAGACCCTCGCCAGTAATTCCTTTTGTTTCATCCTGCCGCCAGACAGAATAGAATTTATCTGTAGAGTATTCGTCATCATAATCCGATTTGTTCCAAATAATTTGCACCTGTTTTCCCTGATCGTTGGGTACATCAGTGATGGACTGAATGACCGGTGGCAGGGTATGTAAGTTGGGGTGAAGGAATCCTGAATTTCCGCTAAAGGATGTGCTTTGGTAGGTCTGTGCCTGGTAAGCATGTGAGGTTGATGTTGCACTGTAGGAACTGTTGGACTGATATCCATCCGTTGCACTGACGTGGCTTCTTTCCAGTGTATATTGGGCCTGCAAACATCCCATCCAAATAAATAAACCAAGAATTGTATATAATTTTCTCATGATCTTAATGTTTTTGTTCCAATTTGCTTAATCGTTTTGAAAGTTCTTCTATCATCTCGTTTTGTTGCTCAATGATGGTTTGTTGTTCCTGCATGGCTTTTACCAGAGCACCACAAACTCTGCATAACGAAGACTGTAATGACTCTCTTCATGGTTATCCACACCACTGAAATCGAAACCCAGCCTATCAGCCACTTCCTCAACTTCCCAGTAATGAAACCGGTATACTGAATGGCAGACTTTTCATCCGCATATTTTTTAGTTTTGCTTCGTTCTGTACAGAATCCGGGATGTGCTGGAAGCCTTTTAAGTTTATCGATATCCAAATGATAGGTCACCGGCCTGAGTTGCAGAATAAAATCCAGTCCCGGAACGTTTTCCGCACATTTTGGCGGCCATCGATAATCGATGCTGGTGACAGAAGAATTTCCGGGAGGCGAACCTGATTTGAAGAAGTAATTGATGCTTCATATCCGATTGCTGTTGAATTATCATGCGTGTAAAATTACCATAGTTTGTTTGATACGCATACTAGCCAACCGCTGTATTATAACTTCCTGTTTACTTCCACTATGAGGAACTACCTATAGAGGTGTTATTCTCACCGGTGGTAATATATGCAGAAGAGCTTTAGCCCCAAAAGCACAATTTTGGTTACCGGTAGCATAAGATAATACATATGATCCAAATGCACAATTATAATCTTCCTGAAACATTGACAAAATTGATATACCAAAAGTTCGAATTGTTGTGGCCATCTGTATTATTAACAAGACAGGACTTCCAACCGCTGTATTTGAATAACTCGTTGTGTTTGTATCTAATGATACTGCTCCAATAGCTGTATTGTTATTTCCAAAGTATTGTGCGTTGCTCATAACCTATTGCTGTATTTGAATATCCTAAGGTGTTAGCATATAATGCTTTAGAACCAATTGCAAAGTGTTTTGAATGCCATGTGAAGAAGAGGTTGCGCCAATACCATTATTAAACAATGCAGAATCCCCGATGGCCACCAGGTTGCTTCAATGGTATTTTCTTCTAACGCCTTTAACTTCAATGGCAACATTTGAGTAACCGGTAGTATTCCCATTTAGTGCTCTGTTACCTATGGCGGTATTGTAATTCCCAGTAGTATTATAATAAAGTACTTCTGTACCAACAAACTCGTATTCCAATTGCCATTATTGTGATTAAGAACAACTGATCCAACTGCGGTATTACCATTTCCGCTAATATTATTAAGAGCGTAATTCCCGTATCCTGTATTCGCAAACTTTCCTGTTATATTTGAATTGAGTACTTTGAAACCTGTAAAGCAGTATTTGCATACCCTGTAGTGTTAGCATATAATGCTTTAGATCCAATTGCAGTGTTTTGAATGCCATGTGAAGAAGAGGTTGCACCATCACCATTATTATACAATGCTGAATCCCCTAAAGCAACCATAGCTTTCGTTTATGTTAGTATTTTCAAATAATGCATTAACTCCTATGGCTAGGTTTGAATGAGCAGTTGTATTTTCGTAAAGAGAATTCTGGCCAATTGCAATATTGTTTTCTCCAGTAGTGTTATTATAAGCTGCATAATAACCTAACCCTATATTGTAATCACCGCTGCTATTCAAGTACAAAGGGGCAGAACCCCCAATAGCTGTATTATAGTTTCCATCAACATTGCTGAAAAGCGTACGATAACCCACAGCATTATTACCTCTACCGTTTTCATTCACCCAAAAAGATTGTGTTCCGATGATATTATTCCAATATCCACTAGTGTTTGCTATTCCGGTTTGGTATCCAATAAAAACATTTCGATTGTTGGAAAAGTCATCGTTCTTTCCTGCTTCCTGTCCCACAAAAACAGAACCTCCTGTACCCGACTGATAAATGTGGCCATATACATCCAAGGGTGCTGCAGGGCTTGCGGTGCCAATACCAACACTGTCGTTGAGGATGTAAACGTAATTACCGTTTTCAATCCAGTCATTGTCAGGTGAAGGGGGTAAGTTGGTGAGTGTCCATCACCAACAAAAGCACTGGCAGACATAGTACTCGAAATGGTGGCATTTTCAGAGGCGTCCTGTTGTACAAAAAATTCACTGCTAATATTATCTAATTTGTCGGCATTGCCTGCTGCAAAAGCATAATTGGCTTGATCAGTTTCATTGGCATACTCTGCATTTTTTGATCTGATTGAAAAGGGTACAGCCTGAAACTGCTGCCTGGGTGACATTTCTTCCCCTCCAACAAAAAATGTAATGTAGTCTCCGTATCCATTGAAAAAATTGTTGGCAGGAAAGGATTGACCGATCCAGTTCAACTGCAAACAGGCCATTAATCACATTTACATTCAGGTGCTGTTCGATCCAGAGTGCAGTGCCACCTGTTTCAATATTATAAATCCTAAATTCCATGAATTTAGTGTCGTTCACAGGCATTCCATTAGCATCTTAACATTCCCTGATAATCGAGGGTTTGTGGGATTTGGGCTCAATAATACCAATAATAAAAAAATGCCCTGAACAAAAAATGCCCTGAGCTTCATTAACGCAGGTAAGGTAGCTTTACTTAATTGGTTGTTTTTTTTCATTTTATCAGTTTTTATAAATGATTAACTATTTCAAATTCATCGAATTTATTAACCTCCGACAACAACTGCATATCTCCGGACACAGTCATTTTTTGTGTCATACACCACTGATGAAAGCTTTGAATTGCTGATTCGGAACCGCTTATTATAATCTCCACCTGTTCTGGGCTAACATATTTGAATTTACCTGATATCTCTAAATTGGCTGCTTGCTTCAGGCATGAAAATCCAAAACCTGATTGTTCAAATTTCCCCTGTAAGTTTATGATTCCAGCTTTTTGTATGATGTTTTGATTTTTAAAAAAATGCAAAACAACCCCAGCTTTGTAGATTATTCAAATATTTGGGTAGGACAAAGGCTTATAAGGGGGTAGGACAAATGGTAGGACAGGAGTGATTTGATGTACAATTTACAATTTTTTCATTACGATTTGAAATTGAATTTTAGAATTGTTTTAGAAATTCATTCAAATCGGCCTCGGCTTCAAGGGCCAACATTTTCCGTAGGCGTTGTCTGTTTTTATTTATAGCAGATTGTGAAACATTCAGCAAATCAGCAATTTCGCGTGATGTAAGATCAATGCGGATATAGGCACAAATTTTCAGATAGGTTTCCGTTAAATCAGGATAGGAATTATGCAGTCTCTCAAAAAATTGTGGGTGGGCTTCATCAAATTCAAACTTAAACTTTTTCCAATCAGTATCCATATCTAAATTCTGATTGATATAGCTGTTTATCTCCGAAACTTCAATACCTTTTTCAGCCAATAAATTTAACTTCGACCTAATTTCACCAAGTACCTCATTTTTATTAATAAGGCTTAAGGTTGAGTTGGCAAGCTGATGATTCGTATGTTTCAAATCAGTATTAAACTTGTCCTTTTGAAGCTGATTGATTTGCTTTTCAGCAAATACCTTATCCTGCAAATGTTGTTTTTGTTGTTCATTCCTGGTTTTTTCAATTTCGGCAAGTGATTTTTCCTGTTTTAGGCTCTTGTTTCGAAGCCTGAAAAAATATATGAGTACCAAGAGTAAAGCCACCAGGACAAATGCAATTATACTGAGCCAAACCTGGTTTCTGGATTTGATCTCATTTTCACTTTTTAAAAGTTGATTTTCTATTTCCTTTTTTGCTGATTCGTATTTTATTTGCATTTCAGCCATCGAGCGTACCTTGTTCTCTTCAAAAATGGAATCGTTTACCCGGGCAAATAATACATGATAATCAAATGCCTGTTCAAATTTCCCCAATTTTGCATAAGCTTCCGATAAGCTCTGATAGGCTCTTCGCAATTGAGATTTAGCTTGAATTTGGCTGGCCAGTTTTAAGCCCTCAAGATTAAATGTGATCGATTGGTCGATATCTCCCATCATGAAATATACAGAAGCAATATTTAAATAAGTGAAAGATAATTTCCGGATATCTCCGTCTTTTTTTCGGATCTCCAGCGATTTTAACATGTATTCCATCACTTTGGTTAAGTCATTCTTCTGGTAGAAGATTCCAGCTACATTATTATACGTAGCAGCCTGTCCGTCTGCTTCATTTAAGCGCTCGTAAATATCATAAGCCATTTCATATGATTCCAGGGCTTTTTCTTTATCCCCTTCATCATCGTAAATCATTCCCAGGTTATTGTAGCAATCGGCAATGCCAATACTATCCGATATTTCTTCACGAAGTTTCATTGATTGGGTGAAATAAAGAATGGCTTCATTGAAATTACGAAAACGATAATGATCGATACCTATATAATTGTAAACAAGGGCTCTTTTTTTCTTATCATCCGAATTTTCGATGATGGATAAGGCTTCCATATCATACTGAAGGGCCTTTTCATAATTACCTAATCTTCGCTGGATTCGGCCAAGATCAAGTATGGTATTTACATAGCCTTCTTCATTGTCAAGTTTATCTACAAATTCCAAAGAAAGATTAAAATAGTTTTCAGAAACTTCAAAAAACTGATTTTCAAAATTCAACTCCCCTGCTTTACTATATAATTGAAAAAGCTCTGAATTCGTATACTCCTGTTGATCTATCCTGTTTATCAAAAAAATTACAGCACTGTCTTTGCTTGTAAGAGCTATGGAATCTGTTTGGGCCAATATTTCATCAACGGATTTAAATTTGTCTGCATGAGCAATATTCGAGATGAATACTAACGAGATGAAAGCGAATAATAAAAAACTAAATCTTCCCCCTTGCATATTAAAAGCTGAATTCTGCCTCAAATATAACAAGAAATAGGGTTGTACAACTCAAAGTTTAAAAAAACAAACGACTTTCCCGGTGACTGACCATCACCGGAACAACCTTAAGCACTTATTCGGGAATAATAGCTGAACCGTTATAATTTATTATCCAAACATTATTTTTATCAGGATTATTAACCTGGCCATCCATATTGGCATCGCCTTTATAGTAGCCTGATTTACCAACATTAGGATACCACTCCTGGATATCATCCTGTTCGTTTATGGTTCCATCAGCATTGGCATCGCCACCGATCATTCCATAATCACCATCAGTCATGTCAACACAATTTGATCCGTATGTTTTTTCAGCATCATCGGTAAAGTCATAGGAATAAACACCTGCACTTTCAACAAGGGCAAAATTCGACATGATATCCAGGTGATTTCTGTGTTTTATCACAACAAACAAACTTTGTGTAACAGCTGATTCAACCTCAAGGGCGGAAGCCCCATCCAATCCAACAACTTCTCCATTCGCTAAAAGGAAAGCGGCCTGTCTTTCAATTACAGTGCTTTCGAAAGCAGAGGCGGCATCGGCAGCATCTCTTAACTCAACCAAAACCCAATCAACAACATTGGTATTTGGAATTTCCGTAACTGATTCGCCTCCATTATGATTCCATGGGGCAACGTTGTATGGCTGATTCAGTGGGATCAATCCTGCCATGTTTAAATCGGTTTGCATTCCGCTATACTGGAATGGCCCTTCAAGATTCACCCAGAGCTGCAATTGCCTGTTTTCGGGTACAAACCAGGGATCGAAGAAAACTACCCCTTTGGTGCTGTTTTCATCATCATCGTATATGTGGGCATCAATTTCGGAAGCAGTATTATAACCCCAGCTATTGTAATAAGCATCGATATCAACAGATCCGTTGTTATACAACTGGATGTTTCCATTGTCGTTTCCGGTAAAGGTGTTCAAACCTTTGTCCATGGGATCATTCTGGCCAAGATCAACAATGCCGTTAAAAATCTGCACACCATAACTTCCATTATTTGTTAGCATCGAGTTTCTCATGAATAACTCGGAGGCAGCATTTCCACCCTGGTAAATGCCATTGTTTCCATTATTGGAAATCAGACAGCTATCAATATTTAATACAGTTGTGTTTGTTGCAGAAATACCATGGTTTGCGTTTTGCGAAATGCTGGATTTTTTTAAGTCAATTGTTGATCCGGAGCTGTATATACCGTATCCCACTGAATTAAGGATTTCAGAGTTCTGCACATGGGCTTCAGCTTCTTGTTCCATGTATAGGTTAGCCACGTCATTACCACCGTAATTGATTATACAATCGCTGAGGCTGATGAAGCCTTCTGCATATTCAACATTGATTCCATCCCAATCGCCAGGTGAAGGTTGAGTTGCTGTTCCATCATTGTTGGAATCGCCACATACAATGTCATCATTAATTGATGTGAAAATGGCTCCATGGGCAACCATGGGCTTGTTGTTCAGAATCAGTTGTCGATGAGTACCAAATTTGACCACACTTCCTTCGTGGAAGAATATTGTATCTTCAGAAGAAACCTGGATATCATTGTTAAAGTAATAAGGCATGTTACCACTGTTATGTAGGTGCTGTTCAAAATCATTATAAAGGCTGCCAATGTGGATCACTTCCATTTGGTTTCCGGTACTTGTATTGTTAGTCAGAGCATGGATTAATTTGGCAGAGTACATTGAAATCGGGAAACCTCCATTATTCTCAAAGTTATTGTTCTTAATATCTACAGGTGTGTTGGATAAATATAAACAATGCGTTGTGTTATTGGAAAAATTACTGTTGTAAACATCCAGCGAATCCATGTTTTGTGTATAAACAGCATAATCTTGAATGCTGTCGAAGGCACAGTGATTAATCATAACATATCCGGAACTGCTGTAAAGTCCGTAATGGCCAGAGTTGGAAACATTGGTGTAGGAAATGTGAGCTGTTGCTCCATATTCTAATGATATGGCAGCATTCAGGTTGCTATGGCCACCATATTTCAATTCACAATTCATAAGATGAATTTTTGCATCTCCATGATCCAATTCAAGCCCGCTCCATCGCCGGGTTGAGGCACTGTGGCATCTGCATCGTTATTAGTGTCGCCACCTTCTGTATCGTCATTCATGGATGTAAAAGTCGATTGAAAGCCAAAGATAGGCCCGCGGGAAGAAAGTCTTTTCCCGTCTGTAAACTTCACCACACAACCTTAAAACGAAATGGTATCAGTTTGGTAATTCATTAGTGTGCTGGTAATGATATATGGCATTCCGGGGTAGCATGGAAAGTCTGGTTTTCGTAAAAATTCAGGCCATTCACCGCAAAGCTCCATCAGGTTTTGCCACTTGTATTGCCAGGGAATTCGTTGTTAATTGTACAACCTGAGTAAAAATAAACAGGATAACCGTTATTGTTTTTCAAAATTGTTATCAGATATACCATCCACTATTTTACCAAATACAAGCCATGATTCCCATTGTTGTGGATGGGTTTTCATTTACATTTATGGTATCAGCAGAATGAATTTGTATCCCATACCTTTGGTTTTCTCCAATAGTATTTCCAACAGCATTGATATTGCAATTACTGGTGGCATAAATTCCGTCTCTGGCTGAATATTTTAGAATGTTTGAATTCAAATCGGCACGACTCCCGTAAGAAAGGGCGATCAAACCATCACTATTCAGGTTTCCACCATAAAGAATGGAACTTTCTTAATTCGAGATCGAAATATGCATCCCCATAAGAGCCTTCCAGTCCTCGCCAGTCGCCCGGAGCTGGTGAAGTTGCGCTGCCATCATTATTGCTGTCGCCCCCGTAAACATCGTCTTTTACAGATGTAAAAATAGCTTGTTGGGCTTTAATCGACCCCCGGGTTTCAATACCACGATCCACCTCAAACTTCTCACAACAACTCCCATTTTTGAAATCCATAATAATATTACTGTAACAACTTATGCTTCCTGTAAAAATAAAAGGATACACGTAGAGCATGGATGAAATGCCTGGTCAACATTCGTATTCAATCCATTAATGGCAAAACCTTCCATCAGGTTACCTGAGTTCTGGTATTGCCCGTTAAAGGAGATGTAAAAATTGCAGATGAATATGCATATACCGGATAACCACCATTATTCTGAAAATTATTGTTGGTCATAATGACTTCGCCCGAGTAGATATACACTCCATGGTTAGCGTTGTTTAAGATTTCATTGCCGTTAAAAAGCGTGTTAGCAGGAGCGCTTGCATTTAATCCATAACGGCCATTGTTCAATAGAAAAGTATTGCTGACTACACCATTACCATTGGTTGAATAAATGCCATCATTAATGCAGGACTCAATCCTTGAATTGGTAATAACACCATTTCCCCCTGATTCAAAACCACCTGCAGAAGGGCTGTCGCTACCAGCATACCTTACACGGCAATTGTTCAGTTCCAGATAACTATCGCCATAACTAACTTGAAGTCCGGCCCAGTCGCCTGGTGCAGGGGTGGTTGCGCCTTCATCGTTATTGGTGTCGCCACCCTTATAATCATCCTCATAGAAGTAAATATGGTTTCGTTTGCTATGATCGTTTTTCGCGTTTCAATGCCTGTGTTTTCAGCAAATTTTACAATCACATCCTCCATAAATTCCAGGGTATCGGCACTTCCCCATCCATAAAAGCTATTCAGGATAATGTAGCATATCCTGATCGTAAAAGGAGTTTTTCATGTCAAGATTCAGACTGTGCACGGCAATCTCTTCCATTAAGCTTGGCTTGAGGAGTTTCCATATATTTCTCCGTTTAAAACACTTGACCTGGTAACATAAATCGGATACAGTCCGTTTTGTTCAATGGTGTTGTTGTTCACTTGCGGTAAACCTCCATAAATGGTAACTCCGTGTTCTGTATTATTGGAAATGTCGTTGTTGCGAACAATAAGTGTATCCATTCCTAAAAGATAAACACCTGATTTTTCGCAATTACCCAATCGTATTGTTTTCAATCAATAGGTTATCACCGGAAGATTTTACACCATGGCCGAGTGAATATTCAATTGTACAATCGTCTATTTCTCCACCACCTAAATTTGTATAATTAATGGCTGCGTAACTGGCTGTACCTGCGTACCGAATTGTAGAAGAAGCGACCTGACCACCATTTTTAACGCTATTGATAAAAAGGCCTTCCCAATCGCCGGCAGCAGGTTGGGTTGCACTTCCATCGTTGTTGGTGTCACCGCTGTATGAGTCATCTTTTAGGGAAGTTAAAACAGCCCCGTTTATATATCCGCAGTTTAGAACCACTGTTCATGTTAATTAATGCTAACGGCCGGACTGAATTTCATGTGGGTTTGTGGATATACATATATGTATTCGCTATTATTGAATGTGATATCGTTCAGGAAAACGAACGGGAAATCGTTGTTGTATAATCCGGCCCCATTTCTGAAAACATGGTCGTAACCTGGAGCTAATGATTGTATAACAATACCATTGATTCCATTATTGGCAGCCTCATTATTCTGAAGGTAAGATGTTAAGACACCGCTTGAAACATAAACCGCATTTTGTCCGTTGCCGTAAAAATCATTATAGTCGAAATTAACGTTTGCATAATAACTGTAATATATTCCATGTGCTGCATTGTTGCTAAAGGTGTTCAAAACTACATCAGCATCCTGGTAATCGGACAGGTGCATTCCACTTGAAGCACTATGCTCGATGATGCTGCTTTTGACATATCCATGGCCTTTTGACAGGCTCAAACATCCTGAACACCTCACCACCATATCTAATCAGGCAATAATTAGAACTGTGCCAATGGATTTTGATATCCATGGGTCTCAATATATTTCCAATCGCCGGGTTCTGGTATTCCATCCGAACCGTCAATTATGCAACCGTTATTATTGTCGTCCATACTGGTAAAAACAATGGGATTATCTTCAGTACCATCGGCGATAATTTCACCTATTACATTGAGTTCGGCACCCGGGCCAAATTTTATAACGGCGCCCGGCTCAATGGTTAAAGAGCCACCGTAATAAACATAAAATGACGAAGGGATATAGTGTGTTCCTTCTGCCCATGTAACAGGCTCATAAATAGTTCCACTGTGGGTAAAATAATCACAATAATTAAACAGGTTCAAACTGTGGGTATTGTTTTTTCATATATGTAACCATTATAGTGTACCCAGAAATCAAATTGTTGACTGGGTCACTGATTATTCCGAGGTCCATATCCACATAACTTCCAAATGGGACTATCAGATTATGGCCTACGCTTTTGGTTGAATCACCTTCAAAGGTTTCCCACCAGAAGTAATATGAATCGTTGGTTTTTTGCTGAATGATAAATTTACCGTGATTATTCTCACCGCTTATATAAACAAATATACTTCCCTCGTCAAGGTTTTCGGTTAAGGTATATGGTTCCAGGAATTGGTTCATAATATCATCTTTCGAAATATTATGATAGTCCATCTTATCGTTTTGATAAATTGGCCATGATGTTACTTCTCCCACTGAAGGATCATCATGCTGTTCCCAAACTCTTTCTGCGATCTCCGTTGAATCAATGGTTCCCCAGTCGCAATGGGTAGCAACATAGTTATCGGTCCCTCCATTAAAAATATCAATACCCTCAAAATAAGTATCGTTATTTCTGAAGAAAAGGGGTGGAATGATTAAAGCATCATCCATTGTATGAATGGCATGGCGTTTATTGTTGATAAAAGAGCAACTTTTAATCTGAGGTTTACAATCAATGGAATACAACCCATGGCGTTTGCTCATTTCAACCCTGACATTTTCAAGTTTTGGCATCGTATTACAACCGCGCAATTCAATGGCATCGTTGTTATTTGCTCCTGCATAATAAATGTGTGCATAATCCATATCACAGGAAGCGTTGCCTGGAGTGTTGCTTCCTGTGCCATCAATATTTATACCCGCCCATTTTCCCTGGTCAGGTTCAGTAGCATTTCCGTTTCCATTTGAATCTCCACCCCAACGGTCATCATGAATGGAGGTAAAAATTACTGGATTAGTGCTTGTCCCCTGCACATCTAATACACCATCCCGAATAATTAGCTCACTGGAAATGCTGGGTTCAAATTTAATTATGCTTCCTTCGGTAATGGTGAGATTACTTGCGATGACATTTTCCAACACATAAACAATACCATCGTCGTTGGCGAAAATACTGTTGTCTTCTAGGTAGCCCAATACCTCAACAAGTGGGTTTTCAGTAAAAATATTCCAGGGCGACAGATCGGGAAGCAATACTGATTTAAACCTGGCGATTAACGGATCATTGGTTTGGACCATAAATTTGTGAAGACGGAAGGATCTCCCCCATATTCAATCCAGACGGCATGATTGCAGTCTAAAACATCAATATGGTCTGGCAGATAAATCACCTTGTGTTTCAATATAAAAGCATAATTGTTACAATGGTTAAAACAGCAATGTTCGATGGATGAAGGATCAGCTGATTCCATGGAAATCACCCATAACCTGTGAAATCAGTTCCATGCACATATCCGGATGAATAATAAAAATCAGCATATGTAATATCAAAATCCGAATTACAACAAAATGCAAAAAGAATTCCAGTCGCCAGCGGCAGGGTTTCCGGTTGAACCTGCTAGATTTCTCCTACTGAGTTATCATGGATACTGGTAAAAACAACTTTCGCCCACTGATACCGTTTACAATTAAACTTCCCGGGTATTCATTATGGGGCCAACCATCAAACCAACCAAAATCGAAATACCCGGTGCCAATTTTTATAATCGCCCCCGCTTCAATTGTTAGCAAAGATCATAAACACCTACCTTATCTACAATGTAATAGGTAGTTCCAGATGTCCATAGTATTGTTGGTAATGTTGTTGTTTCCGTTTGCATACGAAATGGTTTCATAAGCCATTGCATTAAAATGTAAAAGGGCCATAAAAATGAAAAGGCCAAAAATTTTGAATTTCATAAATAACTATTTTAAAAATTTAACAATAATTTACATTTTCAAATTCAAACTAGATCCAGAAGAAATAAGCAGGCCTGAACAGACCCCTTTGGAGAAAGCAACAGGAATACAAGTTAGATGGTAGTTTATATCCAGTAAAAACGGGCAAAGGAAATGAGATTATCGTACTTAACAAGTAATTTATTCTAAATAAGCAGTGGTTTATTCTAAATAATGATTGGCTGGAAATCACTCATAATAACTTCTATCGGCCATAAAGCAAAAGCAAACTATTATGAATCAGAAGCCACAAAAAAAAGCTTGCCCAATCTGGACGTGCTTTACCACCTGTTTCCCGCCGAAAGGAAAGGTGCGTAGTTCGCCCCGCGAGATGCCAACATTTGCAAATTTTTATTTATATTGATCCGATGACTTGAGGTCATCGGATCAACTATTAACCTTATTATTCAGGAATTATTATTGATTTCCCATAATTGGGCTTCAAATATCATTTTTATCCTGATTGTTTACCTGCGAATCCATGTTTACATCACCTGATAAATACCCGGTTTGTCCAATTTGAGGAACCCAGGCTTTACTTCTCGTCCAATCTGTAATGTCGCCATCACCATTGGCATTGCCTCCTGATCATACATATTTTCTCCACCTAAATCGCTTTGGTTGTCACCAAAGCCTGGCTGGCTGCGGTCGAAATCATAGGTATAAATACCACCTGGATTGAGCAAGAGGATACATGGATGCAACAGGAAGGTGGTTTCGATGCTACAGAATAACAAATAACTGATTGTTTATTGTAAGGTCGAAAGAAGGCATCGAATATCCATCCAAGCCCACTATGCCGCCATCGTTCTTAATAAAAGAAAGCACCGCCAGCAATAGTCGTTGCCTCGGTTGCAAGATTTACATTCGGGCATCACAAAGTTGTACTCCAATCCAGTCGACGATATCAGTATTTGAATGGAAGCAACCGCTCGGTCCGTTATAGCCAATGCCACCTAACGATTGCTGGAGGAATAATGGCATTTGAAATCAGCATTCATTCCGGTACCATTGAATGGCCCTTCAAGCAAAGTTTGCGATATCGAGACGGAGGGCTACTTACCTCGTCCACAATGACATTTCTCGACCATGTGCCTGACCAGCAATTATATGTACCAAGCCAGCCTTTGATGAAACGGGATTGTTAAAAAATGAGTACTGTTATTGTTATATCCCGAGAAATAATCAGGATAAGGAAATTGTGTAACAATGGCCCATCCATTCCAGTACCATTGATAACTTCCATTCTGCACATCTGAAATGTTTCATCAGCCGTCAATAGTGTGTCCGTCCATCAGGTGAATATGCTGTTCACCTATTCCAACCATTTGGGTATAATAATTTGTCCATACTTCGTTGTTGGTAATGTCGCTGTGGCAGTTTAAAATAAATGCTGAATTGTAATTTCGAATAGTTCCGTGATTCACCAGGCCCATAAACATCAACCGTAAAGGTATAATATTCATTTTGAAAGATACCATAGTTGGTAGTAGTACCATAAAAATTTACGGTCTGGCAACTCACTATTCCATATAATGACGCTTCATAAATGTCAACATCATTGAGGTTGGCACCATTATTCATATAAAGATTAAAGTAGCCAGAAGCGGGCTTATTTGTCCGCCAAAAAGATACTGTCCGTCAATAGAAAGAACACCAAATGGTTGCATTACCAATGAGTCATCAGCCAGATTTATTATGGTATTAACAAAACGAAGATCCGTATTAGCTATCATATCGCCCGAAGGTTTAAAACTGGTAAAATGAGTTGGATTGAAAACCGATCCATCTGCTAAGGATAATTCCTGATCTGCATCACCATATAAATCGATGGTATGTCCGGCCCAATCACCATTGTTGGTGAAGTTTCCATACACTTTCATGGTAAGGCCACTGGAATAGTTTCGAATGGTTCCGTTATTTATGAAATTATCATATACATCAACCGAATAAGTATAATAATCGTTTTGCATTCTTCCATCATTGATGATCGTTCCATTAAAGGTAATTCCTGAGGACAGCCCCAATCACCAGTAAACCTAATATCCTGCAGTGTAGTGTTAACTATAAAAGGTGCATCCTACGAATAAACTCCTTCACCATGTAAACTGAAGTTTCTCCATTGGCATGAAGGTTACAGTTTTCAATAGAGCCGTCGTGAATATACAGGAGCGAATTGGCAGGTGATTTCGAGGTTATTTCCTTCAAACTTTACTTCTGTATTTTCAAACCTGACTTCATTATCGAAGTAAATCCAACCTGTATTATTCGTTACGTAAAAACGCCAGCCTGAAAATGCTGAGCTATTCAAACAAGTAACATGCTGATCGGTACTTCCGTTGAGATAGGTGTAGGATTGCTGCCAGATTCCATTGTTTACTATATTCCCGGAAACATCAAGCCGGAATGCTCCTCCTCCATATGCCTGGTTTCTGATAGCACCATTATTGGTAATATTACCATCAATATTTAGGTGTAAGCATAGTAATCGTTTTGCAGGGTGTCTGTAATCAAAATTTCGCCAAGAAAGGTAATGTTGGGGCCAATTTTAGTAGTCCCCAATATTTCAGGTTCGTAACTTCACTATAGTCAATATTCGCATCATTGTCCATCCAAATTTGTAAATTGCCACCCTTTGGTTTCGGTGCTTAACAAATAGCACTCTGTAAGGTATCCATCATCCAGAGAAAGTTTACCGTTGTCTTGCAACAAGAGGGTGTCGTAATTAAAATCGACTATCGTATTGTTAAAATAGAGGTCGGTATTTGCTATAATTTTTCCAGTGGGTTTGAAGTGTTTGAAAAATAGGTTGGATTAAACTGTTTACCACTTGCCAATGAAATAAACTGGTCACCTGTAAAAATCCATGGCACTGTTTTCTATAATATTATTGTTTGTGAAATCACCAAATATTTTTAATGTAAGTCCCCCAGACTCATTTTGAATGGTGCCATTATTTATAAACAGGTCATATAATTCAGGATTAGCGTTGTAGTAATCGTTATGCATCAAACTATTGTTGGTTGTGGTCCCTCTAAAATAGACAGCGCTACCACACTGAAACTCACCCGTTAGCGTGGCATTCGTCAGAGTCATGTAATCCGTGCTGGAATTATTCTCAGCTATTGTAGGTAAAGTAGCCTGATTTAGCATCAAGGGCCTGGACTTTTCCTTCGGTAAAGTGGCTGTTCGAAAGTGTAATAGTACCATTGTTTTGCATAAACAAAGAATCATAGTTCATGTCAACGGTAGCATCGGTAAAATGAAGATCTGTCAATGCTATTATCGATCCGCTGTGCTTGAGGCTTTGAAAAAGTTCGGGCTAAATGTTTTCCTGCCATCAAACTGATCTGCTGATCGGAATCACTCCTGAAATTCAGGTAATAATTGTCAACCACATTGTTATTGGTAAAATTACCATAAACTTCAAGGGTTAATCCACTTGAGAAGCCTCCTGATGGTTCCGTTGTTAATGAAATCATCATAGAGGTTAGTGGTTGTAGAATAGTAATCGTTCTGTAAAATCCCCATTATTGATAACCGTAAAGCCGTGCATTGAGCAACCAGCATACAGTGTCATATCACCATCAAGGTTAGGTTATTGAAACTTGTATACTGGATTGTAGTTGCATCAACATTATAAACTCCTCAGAGAAAACAACTGATGTGCTACCGCTTCCCAGCAAATTACAGTTCCTGAATTGTCCATTATGCAGATTAAGTGTACTGTTAGCCAGTAAATAAACATCCGCATTGTCAAGATAAACACCGCAATTTTCAAAATTAACGTACCATTGAAATATAGGTTCCCGGATACTTTTTGATTATGAAATTGATTGCCGGTAAAATAATTTCCATTCAAACAAATAATGGTTTGACTTCCAGTTCCGTTTGGCCTGGTATAATAGGCCGCCCAGTTTCCGTTGTTTATTATGTCGCCTTTTATATACAAAGCTAATCCACTTGACCAGTTTTGAATCGAACCGTTGTTGGTAATGTTTCCATTAACCGTGAGGCTGCCCGAATAATAGTCGTTTCGTATAGTACCAGCCGATGTAATGAGGATGTTGTTGCAGGATGGCCCACCGTTGCAATCAACAACGCCATTGATAACCACATCATCTGCAGCACTGGGAATTATGCCTCCTATCCAGGCAGTAGTCTCCCAGTTACCACCATTTGAAGTAGAATGAATTTGTGCATTTAATGATAAGCCCATTACCATTAATAAAAGTCCCAGGCTAATTTTTGTTAATTTTTTTTTCATCTGTTCAGATTTAGTATATAATCAAATACACTCACGAACCATGGGCCTAACTCTGTTGTTCAAGGTGTTCTGGTGTAAATGATTCCTATTTTTTTTGATACTCTTGATTTGCTTTGCGATGCAAGTAAATAAATTTTTAATTTATTACCAAAAAAATCTCACGATCCATGAACAACTAATTTTTAATATAAATCTTACGTGTTGCAAAATGATCGGAAGTTTTCACCTTCACAATATAATAACCGGATTTAAATACATACTCTTTAGTTAATTCCTGTATTCCAAATTTTAAAAGTGCTAAACACTTTTTCCCAACATATCAATCACCTCAAATTTTCTCCTTTTGTGGATGCGGGTATTTTTACATACACCTTATTGTATGCGTATATCGAAACTTCGGAATAAAGTTCATCTTCAACCGAATTGGGTTCCGAAAAATGCAATAGAAAGCGGTCTGGATAATCAGACGGATAGGTATAAAAATCATGGAGGTTTGATACCTCAGGTTTACCATCAATCCTTCTTTAAGGTCTTCAAGAAAATGGGAGTAAAGGGATCAAAGCTATCAATCCTGAAACACCAATGGTACATTCCTTTTCCAAACCCAATTTAAACCCAACCGGAATGATAGGAGAATCCGATGCGCTGATAAAATCAGAAGGAATAACATTTACAGAATACAAATTGCCCCCATTTACTGTAGAATAGATGTTTGGTGCTTCATCCACATTATACATTTTCTCCAGGTCGTATAAACCATCAAAATTTTCGGTTGCCCCTTCTTTAAAAATAACTACGGCCTCATCGTTAAAACCATTCGCTGATACAGTCAGCCGCAGGTACATATCCGTATTCTCATCGGTATTTTTATAAAACATCTGGCTGTGATGCCCCCTCTGACTTTGAGGTATGGTAAGGCTTGCGGAACCCTGATAAGCCCTTACCCAAAATCCCTGAGTAGCCGGAATAATACCATCTGCTTTTCCATTATAGCTCCTAAGCGAACCTGTTAAAAAAGGATTCCAACCCCTGAAAGTAGCATTGTCGTATACCACGGCCCAGCCACCAACATTTGTTCTGCTCCAACTGCTATCAGCATTCCAGTCGATGGCAGAAGGATAAGGATTACCCAAAAGATTCCAACCGGTAGCATTGCTAGCTGGTGAATAAGCCAAATGAACCAGATAATCGCCATTGTTTAAGTTTCCTTCATAATTCACGGTGGTTGTTCCGGTAAGGCCATTTGATGCCCAGGCTGAATATCCGGTAGTGGCATCCATAGGAATGCTCAGCGGTTGAGTGAGATATGTCCAGGTGCTGTCTTCCTCATTCCATCTTTTTAAATAGATGTCGAGGTAGGTTTCTATGGTGGCATTTGCCATGGGTGAAGAAACCAGATGCCAGCGTTCGGAAGTGAGGTATTGCTCCATTGATGTTGCACATTGGGAATACTGTGAAGCAAGGATCCATTACCGTTTTCATCGGCTGTAAGGACAAGTCCCGGAGTTCCGGCATAGTTTACCAGAACCCCGTTCACTGTTAAGTCACCCCGGTTAATGAGCTGGCTACCGATGCCAATCTTTACATTTTGCTCCTGCACAGAAGTACCTGAAACAATGTTCATCTTCCCCCATCGGCAACAGTTAAGGTACTTTGTCCAAAAGAATAAATGGTAATAATTATAAAAAGCCAATATCTGCATTAAAAGGAATCTCAGAGTTCTCATCGTTACCTCCTTTTTAGTCTTTTACACACCTTACTGAAAAACCAAAAATATTTGGAACTGCAATTCGGTACACTGTATTGTAACCATAGTACATTTCTCTGTAATATGAATAACTTCCTGATGGGGTAGATGTCCAGAATGCCCCATTTGTAGGATTTCCGGAAGAACCTCCGCTTGTATTCCTTACTCCTCCCGGAAGAGCAGTAAAACCGGACGTATTGGTTCCCGGGTTACTGGCAATTATATGACCCGCCTGTAGCTGTACTTTTAAGTTTTTGACCAACGACATTTCCTCTCCAACTTGTAGAACCCGAATAAACGGTTGGGTCTAAAAAGTTTTCCATGGTGTACCATTCTGCATCCGTTGGCACATGCCAACCATCAGGGCAAATTCCCTGACCCCCTGGAGTGGTAGTATAATCCATCATTTCATTCCACTGGTACAAACCCCCAAGATTGTCACAATATGCTGTGTTATTGTTATAGCAATATTTTTCGACATAACTATTATTGTATTGGTTTGCCCCTGTATTTACCATTGTCCCATAATTTAAATTTTCAGCCATCCAGCACTGGTTATTGATTTGTACAGTATTGTAGGATTGTCCATCCCTTGAATCGATCAATGGATCACCACAACCAGGAATGGGAAGAATAATAACGGCTGTGCCATAACTTACCTGTTTCCAAACATTTGCTGATTGGACAAATATATAAAGATAACCATCGGAGGTATTATAAGCCTGCAATCCATCAGCAGGATTTGGTATAGCAGCAATTTGTTCCGTTGACATCCTGGGGATAAGCAGCCCTTTGGTGGAGCTTTTCACATCAAGAATGGCACTTGGGTCGCCAGCCGATGGATCATCTTTTATTGATACTCCTCCACTGGCGGTATACATCTGAATATTTCCATAGCCTGATACCACTTCAATGTTGAAATTAGATGTTAATGCCAGGCCGCTACTAGCACTCATGACCAATTTATCGTCCCAAAATTCCTGGATATAGGCATAGTCGCCGTCGCCAAAATTTATTTTGGCATATTCGCCATAAGACCCGGTTCCAATCAACCTTAAAAGATTGTCGTTGGCGGAGTTTTCAATGGTAAGTTTGTGGGTTGGAACAACTGTTGTCGTTCCAATCCCGATAAGTCCGGAATTATTGGAATACATATCGTTTCCATCAATTGTCCAGTCATCGTCTTCTCCTGCAACTATCTTTTCCCATATCGAACCATTGTAATAATAAAAACTATTAAGGGTTGTACAATAGACGATCAAACCAACGGCAGGATTGCCAATAGAGTACATTTCCACTATGTTCATGCGGGGCAGCAAGAAACCTTTTTCAGTAGATTGAATGTCCATCATAGCCGAAGCATCCGGGTCTGCACCATCATCATTGATTGAAACACCTTGTGCATTTACCAGCACACTGAAAAAAAGTGATAACAATAGGGTTGCGAGTGTGAATTTTGTCTTCATTTTACCTTGATTTATTAAAAAATACTACCATTTATTTGCTTGTAGGCAAATATACGGGCTACACAAGCTAAGGATCGAAGAGATTTAAATCTGGCAGGCTTGAGGATAAATCCGGTTCAGGAAAATATAAATTCGGAAAGAGGTTACATCATTTCTAAAAGCTTCAGGAAACTGTCTTTTTTACGACGCGCTAAAGGCAGGGTAGAATTGTCTTTCATTACAACAGCCCCCCCTTCAACTTTACTGTAATGATCAATGTACTTCAGGTTGATCAGATGGGACTGATGAATACGAAAAAATCCAAAACCATTCAGCATTTCCTCAAAATCTTTCATGTTCCGGGATACCAGAATTTTCTTTCCATCAACGAGGAAAAAGCGGGTATAACCTCCATCCGACTCCGAACGAATAACATCCGATGTATTAACCACATAAATGCTTTCGGCAGTTTTTAACACAATTTTTTTACAATCGCTTGCAGAGTTTTCGAGGTTGGCAAAAAGAGCATTCAGTTTTAATCCCATATTTTCCTGCTCAATCAAATGGTTTGCCCGGTTAATTGCATCAACCAATTTGGATGGGTCGACCGGTTTTAAGATATAATCAATAGCAGAAAATTCAAAGGCCCTGATAGCAAATTCTTCATAGGCTGTTATAAAAATAACTTTAAAATTAATGTTATCCAGTTTTTTGAGAAGGTCGAATCCGGTACCATCAGGCATATTTATATCCAGCAAAACCAAATCTGGATTATGTTCCCTGATTGCATCAATTCCTGATTTAACATCAAATGCTTCGCCAACCAGTTGTATGTTGTGATTGCTTAAATTCAGTATTCCGGCAATGCTTTTTCTTGCCCTTTCCTCATCATCAATTATTACTATTTTCATAGCGTTGTTAGTAAGCTCTTTTATCTGGCCTGTTATACCTATAATTTTAAATTAAGTTTGAACAAACGGAATAATAAATTTGACCCTTGTACCATCTACCATTCCATTGGAATCAAAAGTATCATTTATTTGCATTGAATATAGCTTCTTTCTTTTTCCTTTATTCAAAATTTCTATTCTCTCCTTTGTTATAATGGTAGCCAGGGACTTGTGCTCCTCCCCTTTTTCGTTTTTCAAACTCCTGGCAGCCTTAATCCCAATCCCGTTATCTTCAACCATCATTAACAGTGTTTCGGCCTTCATCAATGTAAAACTAACCGAAATCAATCCTTTTTCATCAAGGTGTTTTATTCCGTGTTCAATTGCATTCTCGATAAATGGCTGAGCCAGCATGGGTGGAATAGAAATACTTTCAACTTCCAACAGAGGGTCAATGTCAATTTCATAATCAAACTTATTAGTATACCTAAGCTGCTGAAGGTCAAAATAATATTGCAGCGTTTTTATCTCCTTTTCAAGAGGTATAAACTCCTCTCTTGAATTGTACAATATGGACCTGATCAACTCAGCAAACCTTGAAAGGTAGGAGCCCGCTTCAATGGGGTTACTTTCAAAAATAAAACTCTGAATGGAACTTAACGAATTAAAAATAAAATGAGGATTCATTTGCGATCGAAGGAGTCTTTGCTCCATCATCAAAAACTTGTTTGCTCCCTCATCTTTTTCTCCCTGTATTTAATAATGGATATTATTATAACAATAAGGAGTATAAATTCGAACAAATAGAACCAAAGTCTTCCAAAATGGTGGACGGATAACCACTGAAACTGATAATCCGGTTTCATTCCAAACACCATCCATGTTGGCTGCCTTAATGTGAAAGGTATAGCGGCCGGGATCAACATTTGTATACTTGGCTATTCTATTTGCACCGCTAGTATAATTCCAATCGTTGTCAAAATCTTCTAGTTTGTATGCAAATGTGTTTAAAGGGGTCAGAAAAATCAAGGGCAGCAAACTCAAATGAAAAGTAATTCTGGTCGTATTCCAAATTTAGGGATCCACTTCCGTCAAGGTTAAAATCATACGTTTTGTCAAAAATTTTAAAGTCTGTCAGTGCAATGTTTGGAGGCAGGCCATCCTGATGCATGTTTTCAGGGTCAATGATTGATATTCCATTTTTACTGCCAAAAAGTAACAATCCATTTTCAAGTTTAAATCCCGCTCTCGAAAACTCATTATCCGGCAAACCATCTTTTTCAAAGAAGTTCTCACATGTCATATCAGCCACATTTAACTTTGATAATCCATATTTCGTGCTGATCCACAGGAAACCAAACTTGTCTTCCAGGATACAACAAACTTCATTATCGGATAAACCATCCGATTCGGTAACGTGAGAAAACCTTCCTGTTGATGGATCAAACACATTCAAGCCATTGCCTCCAATCCATATCACCCCACGCGAATCCTGATGAATACAGGACGCTTCGGTACCCCAAAAGGCATTTGAATCCTGCGGATTTGAAAGATACTGATCAATATGAGCAGTTTTGGTATTTAACCTGTTTACCCCATTATGGGTGGTTCCTACCCAGATAAATCCATTGTTATCTTCGAACAAAAAACTTATGAGGTGCGACGAAAGATAAACATCCTTGCGATTGTTGAAGGAGATGAATTGATCTTCCTGAATGTCCAGCATACAAATTCCGTTGTTTGTGCCTATCCATAATTCGCCGGGAGAATTATAATCCAACGACCAGATGGTATCGCTAATCAATCCATTTTCCGAAGAGCGATAAATTTTATCTGCTGAACCTTTTTGCATTTTAATCAACCCATGGTACGTCCCAATCCAAGAATTTCCCATATCATCCAATATGGAGCACAGAACCATGGTCCCTGTTGATTTTTCCAGTTCGTTATGATCAAGTTGATTTTTGGAGGGCATATAGCTTTCATTCACAACCGAGAAAGAATAATATGGAAGCTCTTTTTTAAGATAGATTCCATTATTGGTTTGAAACCAGACTTTATTTTTTTTATCTGAATAAATATCCGCGATTTCTGAAAACTCAAACGAAGAATAATGGTCCTGGCTATAAAACCTGTATTGATTGGTTTTGGGATTCAGACAAAAGAATCTGCCCTGCCCTTTAAACGTTAGCCAAATATTTTTACCATCATGAGCAAGTACAGGAACAGGATATTTATAATGGGGCAGATATGAAATAAACCGATCGTTCATGAATTTACCTGCGTGCTTATCAAACCTGTACAGGCCCTGTGCTCCCCAAATACCTATCCATATATTGCCATAGCTATCCTGAAGAAAGTCGTGATACCAATCCGCTCTGAGGGAACTCTTGTGCAGGTGAAAATGCTTACTTATTCCTTCATCCGGATTTACAATATGAAAACCCCTGCCCGACCATAAACCAACCCAAACATCACCCTCATCATCTTCCATTAGGGTGGAGACTTTATTGGATACCAACTGATAAGGATTTCGATTTTTTGTATGGTATTGAACCAGTTTATTAAAATCCTTATCAAAGCACTCCAGGCCTTCACTTGCTGTGCCAATCCAAATTCTGGATTTGCGATCTTCCAATATGCTTGTAATGTGATTTGAAACGGGAGTATTATCATTTTCCGGGATGTGGTAAATTTGACCAAATTTATTCTTTGAGGGTTTATAAATACTGATTCCATCTGTTGTTCCAAGCCAAACGTTCTGATTTCTGTCGATGAATACTTTGTTGACATGATCGTTTACCAGCGAAGCAGGACTGTTGTCATTATGCCTCAAATGGTATAATACATTTTCAGCTTTATCAAATAGATACACCCCATTTCCTGTTGCCAGCCACAATTTCTCATTTTTGTCTTCTTGTATTCCAAATGTTGATACAGGAAGGATTTTTTCAAACAATTCATTCTCCGTATCGAAGGTATACAATCCATCAATACCGCTAATCCAAAAGGTTCCTTGAGAATCCTCAAAATAGGCTGACACATCATTATCTCTTTTCTTTGTTGCATCATCAGGATTTTCCCTGTAGAAGGAAAAGGTCGAGGAATCAACATCAAATTTATAGATACCCATATACCTGCCACCTAACCACAAATCGTTATTCCTGTCTTTAAATATGGTGTGGTAAAAATAAGTATCAATCATCCCCGGCATGTCATGGCTATATTTTTGCGAATGCAACTCCAAAGGATTAAATTTATGAAGTTTGCCATCAGCAGTTTCTATCCATACAGTTACAGAATCGTCCGGTAATATCGCCCGTATATAATCGGCCCCTTTTTGATGATGAATACTATCAGAAAAATAATAACGATTGAAATTACCCTTATGAGCGTTGAATTTATTCAACCCATTTTTAGTTCCTACCCACATAACACCCTCATTATCACTTTTAATACAAGTGATCAAATTATCTGAAATACTTAAGGAGTCATAAGGGTCATGGTTGAAAGTTTTAAATCCATAACCATCGTAGCGGTTTAATCCATCCTTGGTGGCTATCCAAATAAATCCTGACTTATCCTGATGAATATCCAATATATAATTGTTCGACAAACCATCTCTTTTGGTCAGTTGATCAAACTTCTTATAAGGGTCAGGTATTATAACAGGTTGAGCAAATGCATTATAGAAAAGCAGAAACAGAATTGCAATATAAAATAACCTGATGCGCATTTACTCCTTATACGATAGAAAAAAATAAAAGTATATATAAAAGTGAATGTGATTTCAGATTTATGGAAATAAAAAAAAGCCATCCGCATGGACAGCTTTTCACACAGACAAATCTTTCATTTATGGAACCTGAGAATAAGAATTTACATTCACATACCAAACATCGTCTTTATCCACGTTGTTCGATTCCCCATCAAGGGTCACATCACTGGCAAGGTATCCGTTTTCTCCTGCTTCTGAATACCAAACTGCAGTTGCATCGGAATCATTTATCACACCATCCGAATTCGCATCTCCTCCCAGCATTCCATAAACACCAGCTCCTAAATCTTTATGTGCCAGGCTTCCATTGTAGGCCTGTGAAACACCTGATGAAAAATCATAGGAATAAACTCCACCGGCTTTCACTAAAGCATTGGCCGACATTACAGCCAAATGGTTTCGATGGTGCACAACAACAAACAGGTTGTTTGTAATGGATCCGCTGAAATCAATGGTATTGCAACCATCAAGGCCTTTAACTTTCCCATTGCTAAAAAGCAGTGCAGCCTGCCAACCAAAGGTGGTTGCACTGGTGGCTGTGGCCGCATCAACAGCATCTCTGAATTCAAGTAAAATCCAATCAACAACATTATCAGGCATGGAAGTAACAGATTCGGCTCCTGCATAGTTCCATGGTGCAACATTGTAAGGTTGATTCAATGGGATCAAATTCTTTGAAGTTAATTCCGTATTCATGCCTGCGCTGTTGAACGGGCCTTCAAGAAATACATTAAGATCAAGAAAGTTGGATGTAAGGTTAAAAAACAAGCTGAAACGTTCGTAACAATCATCAGGACTTGCTGTGAAAGTATAAGTAGAATCAACCATAAAATCGGTCAGAACATTGTCCTTACTATCGAGCAAATGTATAGTAACCCCCGGATCGAATGAATAAAGCTCGGTTGCACTTAATGTGTATGATGTTTCAATTCCAACCTGAAATCCAAGCTGAACCTTCAGATTTGTGGTTATTTCCGGTAAAGCATTAACCGTAAGGATACAGCATGGAATGAACGAATATAACTGTGGCGCTTCATAAATACCCATAAGTTTGTAAGCATCGTATTCAGGATCAAAACCAGCTGTAGCATCCGGCACAAAAACGATGATTGCCTGATCGCTGTATCCATTTCCAATGGCCGTTAGCTTTATTAAATTATTAATCGACAAAAAATCATCCGACAATACAGATTTCGCTTTGGACTGTGAAAATGCATAGCTAAAATTTGCAAACAGAATACCAATGATGAGTAATGTACATATACAATGTAACGAAGCAAACAAATTTTTTGAAGTTTTCATCTTTCTTAGATTTTGGTTCCTATTAAATACAAAAATAAGGATTTATTATAACATCTACTAAGAAATTAAATTCATTAGTTAAATAATGCAAAACAGCCACCACTAATTTCTTAATGGCAGCTGCTCTTTATGCAGAGGATATATGTTTTATTTCAGTTCAATCACGCTTTCTTCTTCCAGCACAACACTGCTGAATACGTTGATGATACCTTTCATGGATACATTATCAAGGGTTACCCTTTCAAGAAATGCATTTTCCAGCAAATAGATTTCACTGCTTGAGCCACCAATCTGACCATTGAAAAGCCATTCTCCATAAATATAGAGTTTTCCTCCCTGTCCCAATCGCAACTGAGAACCATTCAAATCAATCTTGGTGTTTTTAAATGTAAGGTCAGTATTCGCGATCAAAGCGCTGGCAGGCTTGGCATCTTCCAGGCGATAACCGGCAAACTCTTTCGTAAAACTAAGTGTCTGATCCTGATCTCCCGTAAGGTATGTATAACTATTCGACCATTCGCCATTGTTAATAATATCGCCGCCTACGGTCATATACAAATTGTACCATCCCGGATAATTCCTGATAATACCATTATTTGTAACGGTTCCATTTACACGAAGTGTATAATTCGTATAACTTCGATTCTGAAGTATACCATTGGGTTGAATAACAAGATTCCGGCATTCTGCACCGGTTACATCTACCGGGCCTTCAATAACAACGTCATCAGCAGGTCCAGGGATTTTCCAGTTTACCCAGGTAAGGGTGTCATTCCACGATCCGCCTCCAGTTGTTGAATGGATTTGTGCTTTTACGTTTGTAATTCCAAAAACAAATACTAAAGCCAGACTAAAAACTAAAAAGAAATTTTTTCTTCTCATCATGATCAATATTTTTAAATTAGTAATTAAAATCAATTTGTGTAGTATAACTTCAATTTGGGAAAAAAGGTTACAATTTTCAAAAAAAAATTAGAAATTTATTAATCGGTGAATATCATTAATATATAATAAGATTCTTACATATCAGAATAGATGAAATAGCGGAAAACAGGAGAAGGTTTATTAATAAAATGGAGAGGCTTGTTGATTTTATAGTTTACAATCTATACATTGCTAAATGGGATATTTAAATCAGTAAGTTCTCATACTGATTCTTTCCAGTTTCTTTTTTCGGCCATCCTTTAAGCACGAGGGGCAATACCTGTGATTGGTCGTATATTCAAGGTTGCAACTGGAGCATCGGTAATGGACGATCTTCAGTGTATCTTTAGGCTTAAACGAAAGAGTATAAAACAAGCCGGTTAAAGGTGTAAATAAAAGACTGACAAACAATGTCTTTTTCCCCCCACATGACCTGTCCGACCCGATTTTCGCTATGGTAAATGCCATAAAAACATAAACCAGGGCAGCAATTAAAATCAAATCTGAATTCGGAAATTCCAAAACATCCATTAATTGCAAGATTAGAAAAAGAAGACTAATAATAATTGAAAATAGTTGTCTGTAAAAAAGTCATTTTCTCGATCAAAAAGATATCTCTAGTAAGCAATCATACTGATTTTATGCAAGTGCGTCAATTCGCCTTCACGTGAACAAAGCGGGCAGTATTTGTGTCCATCTGTATATTCAAGGCCACACTTGGGGCAACTGTAGTGAACTATTTTTATCAGGTTTTTATGACGAGATGAAAAAACATAGAAAAAACCAAATAAAGGAGTAAATACAATACTAAAAAACAATGCTTTTTCCGAACCACATCTTCTGGAAGCTCCGATTTTTGCTGCAATCAGTGACATAATTATATATAAGACAAGAAAGATCACAGTTGCTTCCAACAATATTGAGTTGTTCATATCTCTTTATTTTACATAAATATGATTACTTATACTGAAGAAGTAAAAAAAGGTTGTATTAGAGGATCAACTGGTCAATCCAACTCATCAAATAAGAATGTTATTTAAAACGGACTTTTAAAATCATTAGGGTTACCAGATTAATTACCAAGGACATAAATATGATGACAATACTATTGTATACCGCTGTACTGACTTTCTTGTTGATTACCGGTAATGTTTTATGGCCAATAAACATTGGATAAACGGATGTCTTGCCAGCCATAAAATTTTTGTATTCAAGGTTTCCATCAATTTTTATCGCTTGAGAAATATCCAGGTTCCCATGTGTATCGTGATAGAGCATTTTAATGGTATCCATTTTAGCTCTCAGGGCATTTCTTTCTTCCAAAAGCAGCTGAATATCATTATCCATCGTTGCATTTTTAATTTTGTTATTTATAATTTCCAGTTCATCTTCCATTCTTTGTTCCACACGATAGCTGTTGTTATAACCCAAATAGGTAACCAGTGATTCAAAGCCCCAGCGCGAAGGCATCATCTGGCAAACCTCAGGGATTGGGCTGTTGGCATTAAATACCAGTTGTTTGTTCATTTCCTGGTATTGGATCAACGCGCCACCAAATACAATCTGAGGAATAAGTATTACAGGAATAATATTTATAGCAGCCTTTGATGATAAATTTGGAATGGATGAGATAAACAATCCAACGGAAATTCCGCAAAAGGAAATAACGGTAAGAATTAAAGTAAAAACCAGGTAAAACTCCTTTCCTTCAAGAATAAAATAGCCCACATAAACAAACAACAAATTTTGTATAAATGCGAAAGGGATCAGAGTAAGTATTTTTGAATTCAAATAGCTTAGGCTACTAATCTTAAGCATCTTTTCCCGATTCAAAACATTCTGGTCTTTTATAATTTCTTCAACACTGTTTGTTATTCCCAGGAAAATAGCAATTAACATGGAAAGGAATAAAAATGTACCGATGTGCTTGTTCTCGAAAAAGGTATACTCATTGCCAGGGGTGTAGTGCAAAATAGCTCCAACAAAAAGGCCCAGGAAAGGAGGAAGTAAAAATGTAATGATCAGATTTGATTTGTCCCTCAATTTATTAACAAAATTCCTTTGCAAAAGCGTTTTCGAAACCGACAGATGGTCATAAATGGTTTTTCGCTGGCTGAGAATTATGGAATCGGCTGGTTTTCTTTTCTCCTTCTTTGGTATGTCTTTAAGGTGATTAACAAATTCGATCTGCCAAAAATCCGGCGAAAATTTCCTTACCGGAAGAGCTGTTCCATCAATATCCGAAATTTGCTGTTCGATGGTATCCAATAAAAAGTCCGGATCAATAATTACATTTTCATTTTCGCTGATTTTGGGCTTGTCAGAGTATTTTCGAAAATATTCCAATGCCTTGAAGGGAGATCCAAAGTAAGCAAGCTTTCCACCCTTGTCGAGCAAAACCAATTTATTAAAAAGCTCATAAAGCTTGATACTTGGCTGATGTATTACGACATAGATAATTTTTCCCTGAAAAGACAGGCTTTGAAGCAGTTTCAGTATTCGTTCCGAGTCTTTTGACGACAATCCGGAGGTTGGCTCATCAAGAAGTATAACATTGCTGTCAGCAATCAATTCCAACCCAATGTTGACCCGTTTACGCTCTCCGCCACTCAGTACCTTATGCAATGGATCGCCAACCTTTACATTTCGTTTTTCATACATTCCAATGTCGTGCAACACTCTATCCACAATAGCTCTATGGTTTCTTTCTTTTCCCGGAAAGCGTAATTTGGCATTGAAATGACAGTTTTCAAATACTGTCAAATTCTCAAATAACAAGTCATCCTGGAACATAACTCATGTAGCTACTTATCAAGTCAATGTTTTGGTGGATGTCGTATCCATCAGCCATGACGCTGCCTTCCTGCGGCTTTGTAATATCCATTTAAGATATTCAGGAGAGTTGTTTTTCCACATCCACTGGTTCCCATAATTCCAATTAACTCACCTCTTTTTGCGGTAAACGATACATCATTAATAACGAATGTTTTGTCGCTGAATTGGTATTTGATCCCTTTGGTCTCAAAATACATTAATTCCAAATTCCTTTTTCTCAAACGCTCTTTTCGATGAGTTATAGGAAATAATAGAATTTAGTATCCTGATATTATCACTAATGTTTAGCCTTGCCTTTTTTGTAACTTTCGTATCATTTACATAGACATGATGAGGGCATTGCCTTACATCAATATAATAGGCCTTTTCCAGTAGCTCAATCCTGGCAATCCCACAATTTATCAAGTTCATCATCTATACCTATTGTACTTTCCAGATTATTCCCAATGGTAAATTTCCGAAGATTACCAATTGATAATTTAGTCTCTACACTTATCTGAAAAAAACTCTGAAAAACAAGAGTTCTCAAATTGATCTTATAATTGGCCCAAAATATTTTATCAGCAAAATTTACAATTGTCCTCCCATCCGAATACCGGCCATTGATGTATAGCTTACTTTCCTTTTGAGGAGTCAGAAATATCTTGCATTTTTCAACTTCACACAGCACCATTGTCGCATCCGACCTTAGCTGGCATATTTCTACATCCTTATTTGTTTCCTCCAAATAAAAACTACTCTCAGGTGCCTGAAGATTCTTGAAATAGTAGATCAGGTCCTGATAGGAAATATCATATCTATTGTCAATCCAGATATGGCTGTTTTTCTGTATCTTAAAGGCAAAATTCGGAACTATTGGCTTATCATTAATTAATACCTTGTTTTTTTTATCTATTTGAACAATAATTAAACTCTTGCCAATATTCAACACCAATAATCTGAGACCGGTAAAAGGCAAGAACACATCACCATCGGATTCATCGTCTGAAATTGTCAGAAATTTACAGTACTCGCTTCTGTTGTGCAAAACATCATTGTGGCTCCCGCTTATTAAATCCAATAGGAAATCAGTATAATCATGAGGTATACCAAACTTTTCTGAAATAAGGTCTAAAACTTTTCTTTCCGATTCATGGACTTCATCTGTTGTCATTAACTCAATCAGTTTGACCAACAAAAAAACCTTATCATCATTATTTAACCGCCTGTCAATACTCGACAAAATTTTATCCGTATTGATGCCTGAAGCAAAAGCTTCCTCAAACTCCTCGAACAAAACGTGAGCAAAACTTTCGGGATACAGGGTATAGAAATACTTTTTTGCAAATTCCTTTTCTTCAGCTGTAATTCTCCCATCTGCTGAGGCCATTACAGCAAAAGTTGAATTATTTCATAAATTAGGGTGTTTTTTAGATCTACATTTTTCATATAAAAGCACTGTCACAAAATCACCGGATAATTTTTGAAATGATGAATAGCCCCGGAAATTGTAACAATTTCATTTTAATACTTATCAAATTGGAGCATCTGTGAAATTTATCGTAAAGGTAGAGTTGTTCAAATCAGACTATTTATAAAAAATCATAAACTTGCACTTGTATTCCACTTGCTCCGGGAACATTCAAAATTCTTTATGACAATTTTTATCAGATTTACTTCCTCCGGAACAAATTCAATAATCTCAAACCCTTCCCTCGACAAGCTATTATCAATAAGAGAACCCTCTTCGCTATACAAATAGAGGTCCAGGTCGTACATTCCGCGATTTTCAGAAAATGCTAAAATGGCATATTCGTTTCCGCTATAGAAAGTCCGCCAGAAGTATTCACTTTCACCCTCAATAAGCCTGGTTGATTTCGTTTCTGACCAGGAGTACCCCAGGTCCTGCATCAAAACCTTAAGGTCGTTCTCTTCTGATTTCTGAGCAAATAAAGTTGCAATTAATAGAATAAAGACTATCGATAAAATTGATTTTTTCATGATCCTGTTTTTCTTATGAATAACTTTTATTTGGTAATTGAGTTAACCACACTGCTGGCTACTGCCTGCATCCTGCCAACTGTGTTAATTGACAGGTCAGCATCGGCATCCAGAAGGCTTTTTATCTGAATTAATCCATTGTAAGCAAAATCAACTGTTGCATCTTCCTTCAATTCTTTATTATTATCAATTTCGCCAATATAATAATTTACCAGAGCAATCTGTTTAAGCAATCCCACTTTACTGACATCGTAATTACTTGCAAAATGAGAGCTGATAATAAAAACGCCTTCAAAAAATGCCCCTACATTTGATAATAAAACAATATCGTATTCCTTTTGCTTTATCAATTCTTCCTGCAACTGTCCGTTCATGGTGTTAAGCTCAATAATGAGCAGTACCCAATCATCTTTTTGTGATAACTCCTGCAACTTGTTTTTTTGCTCTTCAATTAAACTGCTAATGCTTAGTTCTTCAGACAAACTATAGATAACATTGTTCATGTCGCCAAAATTGGCCTTATCTTCATCATGTAGAGCCACAAAAGCGTCTGCAACCCGAATTCCAATATTCAGTGCCTGTCTGTTTCGTCCTTTGTAGTTGTAAAACTTATTATATGAAACCAAATTGCTCCAATCGACCTGGCCAATTTTACTTAATGCATTTAACACTTCGCCCGGTGACGGCAGCAGGGTAATTGCTGGAACGGTATTATCTGTTTCCGGAATTTCTTTAACATCCTGTGCAATGACAGAGCTGCCTATAAGAAATATAAAAGCAATGAGAATGTAAACTAATTTAAGGTTCATAATTTTTAAATTTAAATGAAAGCGATTGTTGTGATTTTCTCTACACAAATATAAAGCAAATTTTTCTTTCCAATTTTTAAAAGTTATCATCTATTAAAACACATACATCTTTGTTACCTTTATAATATAACCAAAAGATTAAAACTCTTTAACAGGAGGAATCTGAATTCAAAGATATGGGCAGGATTCAAGTTGGTTGATGATGGAGGCATTCAAAAAAAACCGGCGTATAGTTAAATACCGCCGGTTTTCGTGGGCCCACCAGGACTTGAACCTGGGACCACCTGATTATGAGTCAGGTGCTCTAACCAACTGAGCTATAGGCCCGATTCAATTTACGATTTTTGATTTGTAATAAATCTTTAAAACAATAATCATATCGCTTTGAAATAGGGGGGCAAATTTACATCTTTGTAAATGAATTTCAAAAAGAAAAATTAAAAATGTTTGTGATGAACAGTGCAGGCAATATACTTCAAATAAAAAACATTATATTCGATTTTGGCGGGGTCATTATCAATATCAGCCATCAAAGGGTAGAGAAGGCATTTAGTGACCTGGGATTAGAGAATTTCCAGGAGATGTTTAACCAGGCCACACAATCCGATTTGTTCCGCATTTTTGAAAAAGGGGAAATAGGGCCTGATGAATTCAGGAACAGGATACGGAATATTACAGGGCTGACTGCGACCGATGCTGATTTAAACCATGCCTGGAACCAGATAATTGGAAGCTATCCAGCACAGAGAATAGAACTTTTAAAGAATATAAAAGATAAGTACAGAATTTTTTTACTTAGCAACACTAACATTATTCACTTTGATTTTTACATCCCAAAATTTGAGCTGGAATTTGGATTTCCGCTGCAATCCTTGTTTGAGAAAACATATTGGTCATTTGATATTGGGATGCGTAAACCTGACCTTGATCCATATTTATTTGTCATCCGGCAAAACAAAAGTTTTGATCCGGCAGAAACACTTTTTATTGATGATTCAATACAAAACATTGAAGTTCGCAAAGTTGGCGGATTGCATGCTTTATTGTTAAATGAAGAAACTGAGATCAATGAATTATTTAATGATAACAAACTGAAGATAAATAGCGTTTAGCTCCAATTTTGTTAATTTTACAAGGCTCAAGGAATACATTATGATTGACTTTCTCCCCACTTTATACAATAAACCCGTAGGATTGAAAATATTTACTGTCCTGTTGCTTATTGCGGTTTCTTTGTTGTTTTCGGTTATATTGGGAATCATTATTGCAATTCCTTTTTTGGATTTGATACTATTGCTAAGGCTTGGCAATTTGAATGACTTTAATGATCACGAAACCGTTGCTATACTGAAATATTTTCAAGTTGTAAATCAATTGGGCATATTTATCATCCCGGCAATTGCGTATGCATACTTAGAGAACAGGAAACCCATAAATTATTTGAGAGCCGGTAAAAAACCTGATCTTCTATTCCTGCTGCTTTCTATTCTTTTGATAGTAGTTTCCATTCCGGCAATAAACTGGATGGTTACCCTCAACGAAGCCATGCGGTTACCAGAAATTCTCAAACCAATTGAGGATTGGATGCGGGACTCTGAACGGGATGCCAGCTTGTTAACAGAGGCTTTTCTGAACGTTAATACAATAAGCGGCCTACTTGTCAATCTGTTTATCATCGCCCTGGTAGCTGCTCTTGGTGAAGAATTGCTTTTCAGGGGGGTGATTTTAAGAATTCTTATTGAATGGACAAAAAACATTCATAGTGCTGTAATTTTTTCGGCAATTTTATTCAGCGCTCTGCACTTGCAATTTTTTGGGTTCTTTCCTCGAATGGTACTTGGAATTTTGTTTGGATATGTATATGTATGGTCAGGCTCAATCTGGATCCCGATTATTTTGCATTTGCTCTTTAATGGAATAACGGTAATCGGTGCATATCTTTACCAATTAGGGAAAATACAAACGGATGTCGAAACCTTAGGATCAACAAGCAATGACATTGTAATCATTTCCAGCTTTGCTTTAATCCCTGCGTTCCTCTATATCATCTTTCGATTCAGAAAAAGGAATAATAGCCTGGATTACAATTCTGAAACAGGCTACTCCGAATAACAAAAAAGGGGGATTTTGAAAATCCCCCTTTCAATAACTATGAAACTAATTTACTTTTTAGCTAATGATTTTTTAGCTGTTGAATAGTTTATCTTAAAGGCTCCAACTTCACGCAGCTCTTGCTTTACATCGGTAACAATACCCATTTTGGTATATTGATCAACTTTAAGCGAAGTTGTTAAAAGCTTTTTGTCGGCTTCGTCTCTCGATTCTCTTTCCAGTTGAATAAATTCACGAATGTCTTTTACGGTTGCAAATTGATCGTTCAATTGAATACGTGATTCAGTACCAAATTGTTTTTTCAATGGAGGCCCGATATAGATAAAACTTACGAGGGATTTCTTCTCCAGCTTCTGCACTTCTGTTGCTTGAGGGGCTTTTATTTTTACCAGTAAGGTTGCTTCCCTCATGGTAGTTGTCACCATGAAAAAGAATAACAACATAAAGATAATATCAGGCAATGACGCTGTTGAAATCGCCGGTGTCCCTTTACCGCCCTTTTTTCTAAATTTTCCCATATTATTATCCTCCTATATCTTCTGGTTCAGCTTCTGAAATTGCCACAGGTACAGCTTTTTGTACAGCCTTGATTTTTTCGGGGTCAGTCAATTGATCAAACCGCATTCCGAAGTAGTCCTGTGATAAATCGTCCCTCAACTCCCGGATTGCAGCAGCCAGCTCATTTTGAACCTGTATGTACATATCGTAGGAAGTTCCACGGTCGTTCTTAAGCGAAATGATCCCTTTTGTAATCCACACTTCTCCTCCGAATAATGGAATCTCAACCATTTTCTTTTCAGGCATATCATCAGGGCTAGCCGGGTTATTGAAATTACCATTGCTAAGGAATTCTTTGGCTTTAATTTTCAACATACTAATATCACCGGGTTTCCCATTTAAAAGTAACCTGTCATTTTTATTAACAAGAACTTTAAAGGTATTTCTCTCTTTCACTTTAATGTCTTTCTGATCTTCCGGCGGAGGGGGAGGCAGCTTTCGTGTAATACCTGTATCAACATCCATGGTTGTTGTAACCAGGAAGAAGATCAGGAGCAGAAAGGCAATGTCTGCCATTGATCCTGCATTTATTTCGTTTACGGGTCTAGCCATAATTTAATCCTTTTATTTAAACAACCCGGAAATTCCTGAATAAACAATAGATACTACTGCCAATCCACCAATGATGTATGTGAAATATAAGGCAGCTCCTACCATTTTCGAAGTTTCAGCTGTCGTTTCCAGGTTTTCAAGTTGAACAACATTAAAGGTGTTGGTAGCAATGGAATAACATATAAATCCCAAAACAACCAATACAACCAATGCTCCTAATATTTTAAGCGCATTTTTGGGGTTTTGTACGATAAAAATCAAAGGGAATAAGATGGCAAGAAATACAGTAATTATCAATGCAACATATGCCAGCCTGATATAATTATCCAAAATACTGTTACCAATCAATCCTTCTTCTCCTTTTATCAAAACCACAACTTGCAGCACAACTGCCAAAGCGATTAAAATAAGAGAGATTATTTTAAAAAACATTAAGAATTGTCTTGTCCATAATTATCTATTTTTTTGTTGTATTTTGCAAGGATGTCAACAAAGGTGATGGAGCTATCTTCCATATCATTAACAAGGCTATCGATTTTAGCAACGAGATAATTGTAGAAAATCTGGAGAATAATAGCAACGATCAAACCGAATACGGTTGTCAAAAGTGCCACCTTAATACCCCCTGCAACAATGGTTGGGGAAATATCACCCATGGCTTCAATATCATCAAATGCCTGGATCATACCTATTACTGTTCCCATAAAACCAAGCATCGGTGCGAGCGCAATAAACAATGCAACCCAGCTTAATCCTTTCTCCAAACGTCCCATTAATACACCGCCATAAGCAACGATTGATTTTTCAACCACATCAAGACCTTCGCTATACCTGTCAAGACCTTGCAGGAAGATACCGGCAACGGGCCCTTTTGTGTTTTTACAAACTTCCTTAGCTGCATCAACTCCGCCATTTTCAAGTGAAGTTTCAACTTTATTCAGCAGTTTCTGGGTGTTTGTGGTAGAAAGGTTAAGATAAATAATCCTTTCAATTGACATAGCCAATCCGAGGATTAAACATAAAAGAACAATACCCATAAAACCAGGAGATCCTTCAATGAATTTTTCCTTCAATACCTGGTGGAAGGAAAGCGGTTCATCAGAAACAGGCTCTTGCATTACTGTTTCAGTGGGAGTTGTTTCCATGGTTTCCATAACTTCTGTAGAATCGGTTTGTTCAACAGTGGTTTCTTCCTGAAGTTCATCCTGTGCCAATACTACACTTGTAATCCCAAAAGTTAGCATTCCTGCTAAAATGAAAAAAGCAAATAATCTTTTCATAGTTAATGTTTATTGATTTCTATTTTATTAAACTTACAATTTGTTTCTTTTATTGTAAAACTCTGCGGAGAGAGAGGGATTCGAACCCTCGGTACACTTTTGGCGTACACACGCTTTCCAGGCGTGCACCTTCAGCCACTCGGTCACCTCTCCTTCTCCTGTAATATATTTCAAGCGTTTTCTATCATTAAAAATGGGTGGCTAAAGTACAAAAAAATTCATTTAAAAAAAATATGCGGTTTTTTTTTACCATCATTGTGACATTTCCCCAACGATTGATATAGTTAAAAGTTCCCTTACTTTTTCAGGATCGGAAAATGCTCCCAAAAGATACATCATTTTTGTAATAGCAGCTTCCGTTGTAATGTCTCTTCCGCTTACAATACCCATTTCCTTTAGTTTGATGCTGGTTTCATATTTGCCCATCTCAACTTTTCCTATCTGGCACTGGGTTACATTCATTATGATGGTGCCTTGTTTAATGGAATCAGAGAGAAGACTTAAAAACCAGGGGTAATCAGGGGCATTTCCCGATCCAAAGGTTTCAAGTATTACCCCTTTTATTTCCTTGTTTAACAATACAGACTTAACAAGGTTTTTCGATATTCCGGGGTATAATTTCAATACTGCAACGTTGCAATCCATCTCTTTGTAAACATTCAGCTTTTTAAAATTTGGCTTATGAACAGCATTGCGGTTATAGTCAATATAAATCCCACAATTCGCCAAAGCAGGATAGTTGGGCGACAAAAAAGCCTGAAAGTTTTGGGCATTGTATTTTATGGTGCGGTTGCCCCGCAATAACTGGTTTTCAAAATAAATACAAACTTCCGGTATCAGTGGGGTTTCATCTTCCCTGGCGGCTGCTATTTCAAGTGCAGTTATGAGGTTCTCACGCCCATCCGTTCGGATAACACCCATTGGGAGTTGTGATCCGGTAAGAATTATGGGTTTATTCAAATTCTGGAGCATAAAACTCAATGCAGAAGCCGTATACGACATGGTATCAGAGCCGTGCAATACAACAAAACCATCATATGATTCATAGTTGCTTTCGATCACTTCAACCATTTTTTTCCAATATTCAGGGTTCATATTGGAAGAATCCATAATCGGATCAAAGCAATAGGAATCTACACTAAAATCAAATAATTTCAACGCAGGAATCTGATCAATCAGATTGTCAAAATCAAAAGGCCTGAGAACTCCTGTTTTCTCATCCTTGACCATGCCGATGGTTCCGCCGGTATAAAGTATCAATATCGAACTTCGTGAATTCATGCCAGTTCAAAATTAAAGAGGTCCAGTGCATTGGCAGTTGTTATTTCTGCAATTTCATCAACAGTGAGTTGTTTAATTGCCGCCAGTTTTTGAGCAACCAGTTTTATGTAGGCACTTTCGTTTCGTTTTCCCCGAAAAGGAGCCGGGGCCAAAAAAGGCGAATCCGTTTCCAAAAGGATGTGTTTCAAATCAACATTTTTAACAACATCAGCCAATCCCGAATTTTTAAAAGTGACAACACCACCAATCCCAAGCTTAAAATTCAAATCAATTATTTTTCTTGCCTGTTCCTCATTTCCGGTGAAACAATGAAATACGCCGGTCAAATCAGGAGAAGCATATTTTTTTACAACCTTATACGTTTCATCAAACGAATCGCGCATATGAACAACTATAGGAACCTTATATTTCTTCGCCATCTCAAGCTGCCTTGAAAAAACAATCTTCTGTTCCTCCAGGAATGTCTTATCCCAATAAAGATCGATACCGGTTTCCCCGATGGCAATAAATTTTTTCTTCTTTAACCAATGTTCAACACTGTCCAGTTCCTCCATGAAAGTTTCGTTAACAGAAGTTGGATGTAAGCCCATCATCGGAAAGCAATTACTCGGAAACTCTTCACAGAGCTGCAACATACCTTCAATAGAAGATCCGTCAATATTTGGCAACAGCATATATTTCACACCTTGTTTAACCGCTTGCTTAACAACTTCCTTACGGTCGGGGTCAAACGCATTCAAATAGAGATGTGTATGTGTGTCAATTAAAAACATGGTGCAAAAGTATGCTATTTGTTGAATTGGAAAAACTGGTTGAATTGGGGAATTGGTTGAATCGGTTGAATCAGGGAACTGGTTGGATTGTTAAACCTATTTTTTTACCAGCTTTCCTTTCTCGTAAAAATTATTTCCTCCGGAGATAGTATATAGGTAAATGCCAGGTATTAAGTGTGAGAGGTCAATAATTGCAGAATGTTCAAAAACATTGTAAAATACCTTATTGCCATTTATATCATAAATATTTATTTCAAGGTTTTTATACAAGCCAAAGAAAAAATTCACCACATTTTGAACAGGGTTTGGATAAACAAGGATCTGCTTTTCCATTTGTTCAAATTGCTCTTCAGTACCAGCAAGGGGGGTATAATATCCCGAACTGTCGATTTTAAGGATATGAAGGTCTCTTTGGTTTGGGGTAGGGTCGTTCCAATCGTATTTTGTTGAAAAAACAATAGCGCCTCCATCATTTGTTGCAAGCATTTTATAGGCCATATAATTTACCTCGCCTTTATAAAATTTTTGCCAGATAACATCGCCATCCTTTGTTAACTTGTATAATAGTATCCAGCGGGCTTCCGGGTACATTGTTGGCGGACTCGATGTGAACGGATATACACCTGCAAAATATATATGCTCATTAAACGGTGCAAAACACTTGTATGCATAAAACGTATTGCTGTCTAAATTGTAGGTGTATTGATTTAGAATTTCGCCCTCATCGTTTAATTTTAAATAGAAAAGATCAGTAAAAGAGGAACTTGCTGAACCTGCTCTCCCTGCAACATAATATATTGATGAATCAATATCATCTGGTACTGCATCATTAGGCAGAAAAAAGGTAGGGTATACCAAAATTGTATCTCTCTCAAGTGTGGCCTTATCTATTATGTTTATTGCTTTTTCAATACCCATATAAATGAACATGTGGTATTTATTCTTATGCGGAATGTTGACAACAGTACTTGCAGTATATGAATAAGGGTGGCTATAAATTTCGTATCTGACTGAATCGCCAAAGATGGTTTTGTCACAAAGCAAACATTCATAAGGAACTGATGTTCGTCCTACTGAAACAAGGAAAGAATCTTGAGTTATTATTGTTCTCAAAGAAGATTCTTCTATTTCAGGGATATTAATAATTGTATCGAAATCACTTTTAAGATAATTATTTAAATGTAATATGTATTGTATTTCCTCGTTTCCACTATTGTTTTTAAATTTACCAATACCAATAAAAAGAGAATCGCTAACTTTTAAGACATCAAATATTCCCCTGAAATAATACCCTGGGAATTCAGGTTCGATGATAAGGCTATCTATCAGGTTCCCTGATTGTAAATCCATTTTAAAAATTTTTGTGTAATAATTATCATTGTAAGCACTTCCTGAATTCAAACCAAAGATGCAAGATGTTGAGTCAATAAGAGCAGCCCCATAAACCAGTTCATCATCAGAGGTTCGATAAATTTTCTCGAAAGTTTGACAAATCGAAAAATTTATTAGAAAGACAAAATTAAAAGATACCAATATTGTATATCTTATGATCATAAACTAAAATCTAAAAACACAAAATAACCTTTCTGCATTTAATCAAGCATTTTTAAATAGGCTTTCGATGAATAAATGCAGAAAAGCTTTTCTAGTCAAATTATTTTTAAAAATTTTGAAATCATCAATGTCCTCCCCCACTATGTGGAATACCATAGCGGATATTTTCAAAGCAATGGAACCAATCACCATCGGTCCATACTTCATCTTTAAATCTGCAGTTTATATATTCTTTCCCAGAAGGTTTCAAATCATCAATAACATATTCTGCCTGCCCCCACCAGTAGTCCATATCGGTTGGATATAAACAATCATACCAATTGCCCGTGTTCTCCGTTCCCCAGAAACAAGAGTTGTTGCTTTGATCATAATAAGAAGTAACATATCCAGTATTATAGATATCTGTCCAATACCCTACACTCATTTGAACACAATTTAATAATACACTTATCCTACTAGCAGCATCCTGACCAACATATTGGTATTCATAAATACTACATTTTCCGGCACCGTTTGCTGCATACCAGTAATCCGTAATATTCACATTACAATCTGAAAACGGATCAATGCCACCGGCTAAGGTTTCAAACTTCACTTCAGCGTCTCCATCTTCAACTGACAATACCTCTAAATCAGCTACAAGGAGTTCTACATCTTCAGGACTTACCATATTACCCGTAAAAGATAGCATTTCATTATACAAATTCATTGCGTCGGATTCTGTAATATAATATTCATTGTCATCCCCTATATAAACATCAACTGTGAATGAAATTGAATCTGAAGCAAAATCACCCAGTTCTTCTTTCGGGCTTTGGAATTCATAATTCACACCAGCCTCAAGTGTCCAAATAGCTTCGCCCAGCTTAATGTCTACGCCACCAGTTTTGTAGCCTGCCCTGTAATCCTCAAATCGGTGGATAAATTTTGTAATAGTTGGCTCAACCATACTCTTCTCGGGAAAAAAATGTGTTATTGTACCTTTTTGGTTTACACTTTCCTGGTCAGTCTTTGAACAGGAAACTACGCTTACGATTGCTATTACTACAAATAGAGAAACTGCAATCAAACTTAAAACTTGTTTTTTCATTTGCATTGACATTTTTAGTTAATAAATAATTTTGGTTTATTGAATCAATGCGAGCAAAAGAAAAAAAAAAAAAACGACTTTTGCAAGTATTTTTTGAAAAAAATTGAAGAAAATTCTAATCATACGCTTCAGCTCCATCGGTGACATTGTTTTGACCACCCCGGTCATTAGGTGCATAAAAAATCAAATTGCGGATGCAGAAATCCATTACCTGACCAAAAAACAATTTGTACCGATTTTGGAAGCCAACCCATACATTGACAAACTGTTTTCAATCGAGGATAAGATTGCAGAAGTTTTGCCTGAATTAAAAAAGGGATCATATGATTATATTGTTGACTTGCATAAAAACTTCCGTTCCAGGGGGATTGTTTTCAATCTACGAAAACCCGCCAGTTCATTTAGTAAATTAAACTACAAAAAGTGGCTGGTTGTAAATTTAAAAATTGATACGCTGCCCGATATCCATATTGTTGACAGGTATTTTGAAGCTGTTAAAAAACCCGGTGTAAAAAACGATAACAAAGGCCTGGACTATTTCATCCCTGAAAAGGATGAAGTGCAAATAAATTCCCTGCCCGAAACCCATCAAAAAGGATTTATTGGCTGGGTAATTGGCGGAAAGCACAAAACCAAAATTTACCCTGAAGTAAAGATCATTGAGGTTTGCAAAAACACAAGTACACCCCTTATCCTTCTTGGTGGCCCTGAAGATGCAGAAAAAGGAGAGCGAATAGCCGTTGCCGCCGGTAAGCATGTTTATAATTCCTGTGGAAAGTTTAATTTAAATCAATCCGCTTCACTTGTAAAGCAGTCAAAAAAATCATCACCAACGATACCGGGCTGATGCACATTGCGGCTGCCTTCAAAAGAGATCATCAGTTTATGGGGAAATACCATACCTGAATTTGGGATGTACCCTTATATGCCTGGAAATGAAAGCAACTCTTACATTCTCGAAATTAAAAACCTATCCTGCCGGCCCTGTAGCAAATTGGGATACAAAGAGTGCCCTAAAAATCATTTTGATTGTATGAATAGAATCGAAACAAAGGAATTAATAAGGTTGATTGGATAATTTTGTTCGAAGTTCCAGGATCAAGGTTCCTATTGGTTTGTTCTTTGTTTTCAGTTTTGATCCTCTTACCAATTGCCTGCTTCCAACTTCACTTTTGACATCATACATTTAATCTCTAACTTTTAACTTGTTTCTATCCCTTACTTACCCGGCTTTAACATAAACTTCAGTTTTAAACCTCCCGATCCAAACTTAATGTCTCCTGAAGTTAACGTGCTGACCGGATATTTTATATACGGATTGATGGTAAAATCAAGTCGTTTATTCAACCGGTAATCCATACCCACAGAAAAGTTGATAAGCCTGGCAAAATCAAAAGTGTTAAATGCATCAACATTTACTTCACCGGAAGCAGTGTTGTCACCTGACATTTCTGTATCATTAGGAAAAGGTCCTCCTGTTGTGCTCACAAAGGTGTATTCAAAATCCTCAGACAAATATACAAGGCTTGAAAAACCCAATTCAACAAAATAGTCTGATGTTTTTCTTTGCCAAAATTGATATTGAAAATTAATGGGAATATCCAGACTGGTCAATTGCATTTTTGATGGTTTAACCTCGTCGTTGTTGGAATGCAATGAATTTACCGAATACGAACCTGGCTGAGCAGCATCATAGGAATTTGGATTACCTCCAAATTCTACATTATAAACTGAAACCAATAGTCCCGGAGCAAACGAAAACCTTTTCTTTATAGGAATATCTGCCGTAACACCACCTCCATAATTCAATCCCGGCGTTATATTTTCGGGTGAATAGTTGGTAAAAGAAACAAATTCAGCACCCAGCCTGACTCTTTGCTTCTTTGTTTTTTCATTTTCATAGATATCAGGAGTTGGTTCAAGCTGAGCAACTGCCGGTTGGTTTGGTAAAGCATTTGATTGAATCAGGGAGTCCACATTTGGGCAGTTACTTTCGGCTACGATCTTGTCAAATACAGGTAGTGAAATTATATCAGAATCCACCTTGCTTTCATCATTCTCATTGGGATTTGAAGTTTGTTTTTCAGCAGTAACATTTAAATCAGCAACATTGATTGATGGTATTTGACTCTTTTCATCCTTCAATTTATCATTCTTATTTTGGACTTTTTCTATTTCAGAATCATCAAAGAAGTTTTTATCAACACTATATATATTTGAATCATTGATTTGATTTTGGACTCTATCCATATTCCCTTTATTTTCAGGAACAGTTTCCACAACTGCTTTAATATTGACAATTTGTGAGTCTTTATCAATTAATGCATCAAACAAAAAATAGGAACCCAAAGCCACAAGCAACAAAATAACCGCTACCCTTGCCATAACCCACAAAAGTGTAAGAGCAGATCGTTTTTCAGGTAGTTTGTCTTTCATCAATTCCCAGTCCTGCGGATTGTATACCGCCTCATGCGAATCAAAGGTATCCCTGATCTTGTTAACCAGTTTATGTTCGAATTTTTCTTTCATTATAGATTTCAAAATGGCGTTCAACCAATATTCTCAACTTCTTTTTCGCCCTTGTTAAATACGACCTTGAGGTACTTTCGCTCAATCCCGCTTTTGCGGCAATTTCCTGATGTGTATAGCCTTCCATTTCGTAGAGGTTAAAAACCAGGCGGTAGGGCTCAGGCAATCCATCCAGTATTTTTTTTAAATCGTTATAATTAAAAGTATCTATCACATCAATATTAAATCCTTCGTTTTCTGCTTCTTCAATTTCAAGCATCGGATTAATCCGGGCATTTTTCCTGTAGTAATCAATGGCTGTATTCACGATTATCTTTCTTAGCCAGGGCTTAAAAGGTAAATCTTCATTAAAGCGTTTGATGTTTTTAAAAACCTTCAGATAACTATCATTTAAAATTTCTGTTGCATCGGTTTTGGTATAGGCATAGCGCAAGCAAATTCCCATGGCAAAACCATAAAAATGTTTATACAATTTCTCCTGATGCTTCAGTTTGCCGGACTTGCAATTTCTAATGATTCCGGCTTCCATATTTCATAGTTAAATCATTAATTACTACTGAATATAAAGAGCAAAATCTGTTTTTTCAAATTCATTTGAGTAAATTATCCTTTGGGTGGTATCCATGCCTGAAATATAGGTAACAAGCCTGTATCTCCCATTGTCAAGCCAATTGCTTTCCATGATATCCGAAATCATTTCACCCGGATTACAGATAATAAAACTGCCATCGTAAGGACAGGGCGGGCTACCGATACTTTCCCAAATCCCGTTTTCTTCCCGTTCCAGATAAAACAACCGGCACCAATCAACATGTAAAACGGATGATGTATTGTTTTGAAAATTGGCAACAATGTCTTCCAGATCATGGTAATAGCTTTTATTCGTATAAAACTTAAACTCCTCCCTAATTTCTGGTTTCTCCGTATCCTCTTTACTGCAAGAGGCAATTACTAAAACAAGCCAAATAAAAACCTGGACAAACAGTATTGCATCATATCTGTACTTCAATTTTTTCATTTGATTATATTTATTTAATCCTTGTCACTTGTATCCAACCCTCATTCTGGTGATACATTTCACAAATACTTATTTCTCCTTGCAGACACTCTTTGATTTTCTTAAAGGAGGCCTCAACTTCCATTCCTGAATCATAATCTCCCACCATTTCAACGTTGCAAATGTGATAATCTTTTCCATTATACCTCAAAAATGATCCGGTACAATCTTTAATTACGGTCATGTTTTTATCGCTAACCTTTGAACAGGAAATGGATGTGGTAACGGTTATTATCAATAAAATGGAAAATATTGGATGAAATTTCCAATCCCTCATAAACCTAACTTTATCTTTTGCAAATAGGGTCAGCAACTGCTCACCGGCGGCTTGTTTTGTGAATACGAAATGGTTCTCATGGCCTCTCATCTCTCTTAAATGCATTGGAGCAGCTAAAGTATTTGCTGCTTTGGGTCGTGTTTATTTATTATCAATTTTATCCTGTTCAAAATAATAGATGTATTCTTTAATCTCCGCTTTATTTTCGCAATCGTTATTTGGAAAATGAGTTTCATATTTTTCAGCATACCAAATTGAATCATTTGTAAACGGATTCTCAAGATAATTGACTGAATAGTCATGAAAAAATTTTAATTCAGTATTGTTTTCATTATTCACCTTAATAGTAATACTATCAAATACTTTACTTAGTAATTCTGAGGGATTTATTGATGTATCAGGTGAATAATACAGCCTGTTTCTATCCGACCAGCTTTCCAGGCTATCATAATCAATAATGAATACTCTATCCTTATGCGCCCCGGTATTTGGCCCGGGTTTGTAAGAAAAATCATTCCATAAGTATTCTTGTTTTGGGTAGAGTGTAACTTCTATGTCATCTCCTGTTCGATTATAGATACTTAACCATAATTGATAGCTCTTATCAGGGCAATTTACATCATCTTTACAGGAAACAGCCAGTAGAACGAAAATCAAAAATGTGAACACTAAAATCCTCATAGTTTTCGCTTTATAACCAATGAATTACAAATTAATAAATTTTTAGGTTAATCTCATTTACAAATCAAATATTCATCCTTAATATTTCCCCTGTCTTTCCATATTCTTAATTGATTTTCATTACCCTCCCAATTCCAATCCTCGCTCAAAATTAAACTCCAGTCAAAATGGGCTGGCCAGACACAGGTGTTTTGAAAAATTATTGTACTTTTCCCTATTTCAATATTCCCCGCGCACATAGCCGGAAAATAATGTTGTTCACTGGACCCTGAAAATGTAGAATCACTTAGTGAAAGGCTTACATCCGAAACGCAATTCCATCCCGTTTCAACATTTGTCCTGCTGAAAGTACCGGAATAATTGCCAGTTAAATCAAACGATGGTTGAACCTCATCTGACTCTTTACAGCTACAAAGGATCAAGGCCGTTGCAAAAGAAATATGAAAAAGTTTTTTCATTTAAAAGTGTATATTAACAGACAGCTGCCCCAAAGGGCCAAATCTGGTTTTCATGCCTGAACTTTTTGTTTCACTAACTTCTGTGGATTCGCTGTTCTCATAAGTGGTTTTGCCATCATAAAACTCTACAATGAATTTAAACTCTGTCGAAACCGACAAAGGCCCGGCAATAAAATACTCCACACCGAGCAAAGGACTGGCACCGTAACCGGTTTTAACAGAATTGCTTTTGGATGTTTGTCTGTAAATACCATTGTAATAAACACTTTCCGAATTGAGTTTTTCCTGATTCACAAATCCTTCCACTCCATAAAAAATATGGGCTTTCCCAAATTTCAGCAACCATTCGTAGCCAAGATGGAAATTTGCTGACAGGTAATTATACTCATCGCTGTTGTCATTTCCCGAATACTCTGACCGGTCGCTGTTCGAACCAAAAGAAAGTTTTGACCGGATGCCGGAATTGTTAAAATAATGTTTGTACCCCAATCCAATTTTGGTTGTGACAATGTCGTAATAGCTATTGCCATAATACGGGATAATCATTTGGTTTTCCCAATAGTAAAACGGGTAATATATTACAGGGGCTTTTGCAAAAATATCATCAACAACGATGTCAAATTCGTTGTTTCTGATTTTTTCATTTTCGTTTGTCTGTGCAGTTAATAAATAAAATCCCAGGTTCAGGGAAATTACCAAAGCAATAATTGTGTATCGTACCATAAAACTAAGTTTTTATAATAGATACGTCGGGAATCAATAAAACGCTGCTGGCTGAATGAAAAAAATTAGAATTTGATAAACGGATTATTCACTTTCTCATAACCAATAGAGGTTTCGGGGCCATGGCCGCAATACACAATGAAGCCGTCATCCAGGGTAAATAGTTTTTCGTGGATACTTTTCATCAACACATCGAAATCGCCGGTGGGAAAATCAGTGCGACCAATGCTATCACGAAAAAGGACATCTCCTGTAAGAACAAATTTTTGGGGTTCATTTATGAAACACACACTGCCATCGGCATGGCCAGGCGTATAAACAACTTTCAACTGAGAATCCCCAAATTCAATCACATCGCCTTCTTCGATAAATTTATCGGGCTGTGTTATTTCATCAATTTCAAACCCGTACATTTTTGCATGAACATGGCCGTTGGCAAGGAATGGAAGGCCTGCTTTGTGAATTTCCGGTTTTAAACCATACTTTTCAAAAATACAATTCGATCCAAAAATATGATCAACATGGCAATGTGTGAAAATCAACCTTACCGGTTTTAGCCCGTTTGATGCAATATATTTCATGAGCGTATTTTCTTCTCTTTCATCAAAACAGCCGGGATCAACAATTACACATTCCTTGTTTTCGTCAATCAAAAGATACGTATTGACGCTAAACGGATTAAAGACAAATTTTTCAATTGTTATCATAAAAGTATGTTACTTCTTAATCGGAACAAATATAAATTGAAATGGTTTACTTTATCATAATTAATTTTGCCATTGCATTAATATGGTTTTTGACGGAAAAACAACCATTAACATTTAACCATTGGAATTTTTTAAGGGAATAAAAAAACAAAAACATTGATCAACTTTTTTTAGGGCTGTAACTTTTGGAACTGCAGGCCGTCTTAATTTTAACAATACTGAAAAAACAGAAATTTCTGCATGACAGCAAACGAATACAATCAATGCGTGGATGATTTTGCAGACGGTGTTTACCGGTTTATCCTCAAGAACATAAAGGACGAGGAAAATGCCCGTGACATTGTTCAGGAGACTTTTGCCAAGATGTGGGAGAAGGCAAAAGAGATTTCTTATGCCAGGTCAAAATCGTATTTGTTCACGGCTGCCTATCATACGATGATTGATTTTATTCGAAAAAACAAAAAGATTGATCATGTCGAAAATTTCTCCGGAAGGGAACAAGGGCACGAATCCGGATATTCTGATTTGAAAGAAGTATTGGATGAAGCTGTTGCCCAGTTATCTGAAATACAAAGATCGGTGCTTCTTCTCCGGGATTACGAAGGTTACTCTTATAGCGAGATTGGGGAAATAACCGGGCTGAACGAAGCACAAGTGAAGGTTTATATTTACCGCGCCAGGATTTTTATGAAAAACTACCTGATCAGCATTGATAAAGTAATTTAATGGAAAACAACTTTAGTCAATCATTTTTATGCAAATAAACAGGAACAACTACGAAGCATTTTTTCTCGACTACTGGGAAAAGAACCTGCCACCCCAGCAGGTTGCAGAGCTTTTGGTATTCCTGGAAGAAAATCCTGATTTAAAGGAAGAGTTTGAGATTTTTGAAAATGTAAGTTTAGTTCCTGATAATGACATACAATTCAATCAGAAAAGCAGTTTAAAAAAACCGGCCCTAATCCCCACAGAAAACATTACGGAGATTAACTTCGACGAATACATGGTTGCAAAACTTGAAGGCGACATTTCAGAAAATGATGCCATAGAGCTAACTGCTTTTATGGAACTGAATCCCAAACTCAAATTGCATTATAACCTTTATCGCTCTGCAGTTTTAATTCCCGATCCTAATCTCCGGTTTGAGGACAAAAGGTCCTTAAAGAAAACAGCATTCTTTATTGCATATCAATCCCAGATCCGTTTTGGAATTTCCATTGCAGCAAGTATTATTATTTTGTTGGGATTGTATTTTGGATTTCCAGGAAAACAGGACCCTAAAATTGCACGGGAAAGAAATTCACTTGTTGTTCCGGATATCAATGCCATTCAACCGGAAATCATTCCTGCCGGCAACAAAATGGCGATCATTGTCAGCAGGAAATCATTTGTAGATCAAGTTACTATTTCAAATCGGGAACCCTCGCAAAATGACAATCAAAATTTCTTTGCTATTTCTGAATTACAAGCCAGATCAGTAAATACGATTGAAATAGAAGGCGGTGCTGATAACAGCATGGATTTTATTATAAGCAAGGTGGATTCACAGCCAGAAACTCTTGAAATTGCATTGGCAGACAAGCAACCCAGACAAAGTTCCTTTTTTAAAAGGTTTGTCTATGGCATTGCCGGGAAACTGATCAACACCGAAAATATTGAGAAAAAATCTTTCTTCGAAATGACTGTTGAAGGTTATAATCTGATAGCCGATAAAGAGGTGATGGTTAAAAAAGAAGTAGACGAAAGTGGGAGGATTATCGCCTATAGCCTGGATGGCGAAAACATTCCTTTTCCGAGATTCAATAAAGGCCAGGAGAAGGAATAAATATTTTTATAAAACTTCAATCCTGAAAACTTCCCTTTTTAAAGCATTCAAAACAAATCCACAAAAATGTATTTTATAATCTGTGAATGTGTGGCCTGTTTCAAGCCTCACTTTTAGCCACTGATTAAAACATTAACTAATAATTTCTCCGATTAATCACTCTAAAAATTGAATAAATGCAATTGTAAATTTGAGGATTTACACCGAAAGCCTCACCAAGTAACAATATACCAAAATGAATTTATCAATTTCATTTTTCGCATTCGAAAAAATACGAATTTTGAAAACGAATTCACTTAATCTTAAATCAATGGCTGACGATAAGAAAATCATTTTTTCGATGTACAAGGTAAGTAAGATTTATCCGCCACATCGCCAGGTAATCAAAGACATTTCGCTATCCTTTTTTCTGGGTGCTAAAATCGGAATCATCGGTTTAAACGGCTCCGGAAAATCCACTTTGCTCAAAATAATTGCAGGCATTGAAAAGGAATTCCAGGGCGATCTCTCTTTTTCGCCGGGATACAGTGTTGGTCATTTGGCACAGGAGCCAATCCTGGACGAAACGAAAACAGTAATGGATATTGTACAGGAAGGAATGCAGGAAACTGTTGACCTACTGAAAGAATATGAAGATGTGAACGAAAAGATGGGCCTGCCTGAATATTATGAAGATGCTGAAAAACTGGATAAGCTCATTGACCGGCAGGCTGTGCTTCAGGAAAAAATTGATGCTACCGATGCCTGGAACCTTGACAACAAACTGGAACGTGCCATGGATGCTTTGCGCTGCCCCGAAGCTGAAGCGCCCATAAACATATTATCGGGTGGTGAACGCCGCCGTGTGGCATTGTGCCGTCTCTTGCTCAAACAACCCGATATTCTTTTACTGGATGAGCCTACCAACCACCTTGATGCGGAATCTGTAGATTGGCTGGAACAACACCTGAAACAATACAAAGGAACGGTGATTTGCATTACGCACGACCGTTATTTCCTCGACAATGTAGCAGGATGGATACTAGAACTTGACCGGGGTGAAGGAATACCATGGAAAGGAAATTACACAGGCTGGCTGCAGCAAAAGCAAAAACGGCTTGAAATGGAGGAGAAAGGAGTTTCTAAGCGACGGAAAACACTTGAACGGGAACTGGAATGGGTTCGGATGAGCCCGAAAGCACGTCATGCCAAATCGAAGGCACGATTGAGTGCTTATGACAAACTGATGAACGAAGATGTCAAACAAAAAGAGGAGAAACTCGAAATTTTTATCCCGAATGGGCCAAGGCTCGGCAACAAAGTAATTGAAAGCAAAGGCGTTTCAAAAGGTTTCGGAGACCGGATATTGTTTGAGAACCTTGATTTTTCCTTGCCCCCAAACGGAATTGTTGGAGTCATCGGCCCCAATGGTGCAGGTAAAACAACCCTTTTCAAAATGATCATGGGAATGGAAAAAACCGATGCCGGGATTTTTGAGGTTGGCGAAACGGTTACCATTGGTTATGCCGATCAGGCCCATGAAGCCATTGATGAGGAGAAGACCGTATACCAGGTTATTTCGGGAGGGGTTGATGAGATCATGGTTGGTGGCAGGATGCTCAATGCCCGGGCTTACGTTGCGCGTTTCAATTTTACGGGTGCCGACCATGGAAAAGAAATGTAAAGTACTATCCGGCGGTGAACGAAACAGGCTTCACCTGGCCTTAACCTTAAAGTCAGGTGCTAACGTACTTTTGCTTGATGAACCTACCAACGATATTGATGTAAACACGCTTCGTGCCCTTGAAGAAGGCCTGGACAATTTTGCAGGCTGTGCAGTGGTGATCTCCCACGACCGCTGGTTCCTCGACCGTATTGCAACACACATTCTTGCCTTTGAAGGAAACTCCCAGGTTTACGTTTTCGAAGGAAGCTATTCGGAATACGAGGAGAATAAAAAGAAAAGGCTGGGCGATACTTCTCCGCACCGGATCCGTTATAAAAAATTGAAAGCTTAGGTTTTAATATTGGGTTATCTTAGAATAATTGTTTATTCTGTGATTTCCCGACTAAACCGACCTTTGTTGAGCTAATAGCAAGCAATCAATTTCAATAAACCAACACTTTTCTGGTAATATACAAATCGTTAGACAATACGCTTACAACATACAATGAATTGCTGTAATGGATCTGTATTTCATTAATACCCGGAAGCATTGATTGCTTTTTAACTTCCTGACCCATCAAGTTGAATATTTCAATCTCTCCAAACAATGCAGGCGATTGGATATAGATATCACCCCTGTCAGACCATACCCTTATTGTTTCTAATTTATTCTGTGGAGTTAATACAAGTGTATAAACGGAACCATTTATTAATGTGAGTTCAAAAAAATTGAAGTATACGTCATAGAATTGAGTCATGCCTTTAGATAAAGGATTGAGACCTTCACCATAGACCTTATCAACTCCAAATGTTATGGGTGATGATCCGGGGAAGGCAAGTCCTCCATTATAGGTATATGACAGTATCATCAATACTTCGTTAGGTTCAATCGAAATGAGTTGGTAAGCAGGGGTGAGTTGAAAAAACAACTCATTTAGATTGCTGTTGTTCCAAACCCATTCAACGCCTAATGATGGTAAATTCGGATGCAAATAGGCAACACCTGGAGCCGGGTCATCGTTTGTGCCATTCCAGGATAAATAATTATCATCCGTCTCAATAGAAATTTGAAACCCAAAGATATCATCTGAAATATCATCTACTGTTATCGTAACCAATACTTCTTCCCCTACCTGCGAAACAGGAATATCGATTAAGCTTAAAGTAGCTGTTGCTTGAGCAAGTAAAAGCTTTGCACAGATCATCAAACAAAAAACCATTTGAGTTTTTTTCATATTACTTAAGTTTTTGATGCTATTGGATTTAAAACATAAAAGTACAAAAAAACAGCTTCTTGAACGATAATATTTTAAGGATAAGACTTAAATATAAATGCCAATAGTTTTTAATCCTTTCAAATTACCATCCATTTGTTTTCAAACAATCGGTAACGTTTCATAAATTCTCAGAAACCGAATCGGCTGCTGAAACATTTGACAAAACACTTCCAATACCCTGCATTTAACTTTTAATCGGCAGTGTTCCTTGCTGTAACTTTTCAAACTATCCCTCCGTCCTACCAGAAATTAAAATGTTTAATACTAAAAATTACAACCATGAAATTTAGCAAACGAATAATGATCTTTTTGACACTGGCTTTGCTTTCCGCAACACTTACGGAAGTATTTGCCCAGGAGGCAGGAAATAAAAATGTGGTAACCGAAGAACGAGAATTGGGTTTTTTCAAAGGGATTGATATTGGCGGTTCAGTGAATGCCTTTATTCAAAAAGGAGAAGAAAACGCTGTAAAAATCGAAACCGATGAAAATCTTCAGGATAACGTTACTACCGTTGTCAATAACGAAATTCTTGAGATCAAATCCAAAGGGATCAAAAATCCTACAAAGCTGAATGCCTTTATCACAATTAAGGATTTGAAAAACCTAAAAGCCGGAGGGGCCAGCGATGTGACTGGTGAATCGCTTTTTGAAGGGGATGAATTGATGGTGCAAGCCAGCGGCGCTACTTCAGTAAAACTGGATGTGGATGTAGAATATTTGGAAACTGCGGTTTCGGGTGCTTCCGATTTGATTTTATCGGGCAGGGCCACCGTTCACAAAATTACTGTTAGCGGAGCAGGGAGCCTGAAAGCCAAAAGCCTTGTTACCGACAAAGCGACGTATAGCGTTTCCGGTGCCGGTGATGCCTTCCTTAATGTTACCGGCGAACTGGATGGCAGCCTGAGTGGTGCTGGTGATGTAAAATTTGTTGGTGATCCTGAAACAAACATTAAAACTCAAACACAGGAAAGTACAAATGAAACCTATCGGTATTATTCCAAATCCTACCCCGACTCAACCAAAGTGAAAATTGGTGGACTGAACATTGAAGTTTATGAGGACAATGATTCCGTAAAGGTTGTTATTGGAAATCGTGAGCTGCATGTAGATGATAATGGAAATGTAAGGCTGGGAAGGCACAAAAGATAAAGTTCAACGGCCACTGGGCAGGATTCGAGATGAATCAATGGCTACTTTAACCCTGATTATAATATGGAATTTTCCCAAAGGAAACGGAATACATGGATCTACGCATCAAAATCCTGGTGGTACACATCAATTTCTTTGAGCAAAACATAGCTTTATCGAAAAACAAAAAATGGGGTATCGTTACCGGTCTTGGAACCAGTTGGAACAATTACCGTTTTAGTAAAGATACTCGTTTGAATTCAGATTCATCCCAATTGATTGGATATGTTGATAGTGGAATCAGCATCCGGAAAACTAAACTCACCAACTGGTATTTAAATATCCCTTTGATCTTTGAATTTCAAACCAACAGCTATCAAAAGAAAAACAGTTTCCATATCGCTGCAGGTATGATTATGGGGGTGAGGCTTTCAACTCACACTAAAAAGTACTATGATGAAAGGAATAAAGAATATACTATAACTATATATGATCCAGAATCGGACAAATATATAAATGCTTTTCCAGAATATGAAAAACCTATCTCACCAAACTATTCAAAAGCAAAAAACTATGATGATTATTATCTGAACCCATTCAAATGGGATGCAACCGTGAGAATTGGATGGGGATTTATCAATCTTTTTGCTACTTATTCGGTCAACACAATGTTCAAGAAAGACAAAGGCCCGGAGCTTTACCCTGACAGTTGGGATAACCTTGCTAAACATTTAAAACCCATCGGGTATAAGGGTATAGGGCTCCATTGGAGTTTTACACACTTCATCCCATACCCTTATACCCTAATACCCATTCACCCGTATTCCCATACACCCTTTTTTCCAAAAATCATATCCCCACATTCAGCCCTCCCTTTAAGAATTAATAATTAACAATCCCCATTTATATTAACCAACTTTTATAATTTTACATTCGAATTTTTATCAATCCTGTTTGTAAATTATAAATACGAAAGCATATGTCAGGACACAGCAAATGGTCAACTATAAAGAGAAAAAGGGAGCCGCTGATGCCAAGCGGTCAAAGATTTTCTCAAAAATAATAAAGGATATAACTGTTGCAGTAAAGAGAGTGGTGCAGATCCTGAAGGAATCATGTTCTCAGCTTGCTATAGCGAATGCAAAAGGGGCCAGCATGCCTAAAGACAATATTGAAAGGCTATCAACAAAGAAAAGAAAAGGATTCAGAAGCTTTTCGGAACTTACTTACGAAGGTTACCTTTCGCATCGGTATTGCCGTGTATATTGAATGTACCACCGATAATCAGCACCACAGTAAGTAACGTCCGGTCCATCTTTAACAAATATTCAGGCAACCTAGTACAAATGGGTCATTGAGTTTTTGTTTGATCGCAAAGGAATTTTCACCATTCCAAAGGAGACCTGATATTGAGGAATTTGAACTTGAATTGATTGATGCAGGAGCCGAAGACATAGAAGTGGAAGACGATTTCTTAAGTATCACCACTGCCATGGAAGATTTTGGCAAGATGCAGAAGAAGCTCGAAGAAATGGAAATTGAACCTGAAAGTGCCGAACTGCAAAGGATACCCTCATGAAACCGTTAAGCCTTGAAAAAGAAGATGCGGTGAAAATAATGAAGATCATAGAAATATTTGAAGATGACGATGATGTTCAAAAGGTTTTTCATAATCTTGAGATCACGGATGAGATGATGGAAGAAATGTAGTTGCGATTGAATTTGAAAATGAGATAAACTACAGGTATTTAGAACTCAACATCAAATCAGAAAAAACGACTTCTCTATTAACCTTTCTTCGATTTAATGATCCGGATAAACTGCTTGATATGCAATAAGCGAAGAGGATAGAGATAAGGAATGAAAAAGCGATCATCATAACAAGATTCAATCTCCATTCAAAGGAAGTTCTTTGAAAATCCTCCTGCAAAATAAACAAGCAAAACGAAAACTGCAAGAGAGGCCAAAAACTTAAAATTAACCTTAAACTTAAAAGCCACCTCGGCTGCAATAACCTGAGCTATGCAGGTAACAAACTGAGCAGTTAAACTTGCGTAAGCCGATCCGGTTGCCTGAAACTGGGGAACCAAAACTATGTTTATTGCGATACTGATGATCATTCCGATTGCTGCAACAATATTCAACGTTTTCAGGCTGCCGTTGGCTGTTAATAAAGTCCCGAAAACATAAACTGTAGAAATGGCAATAAACCCAAACATCAACAATCCAAATACATTCGCTGATTGATTTAAACGATTTGCGTAGTCGATTTCTGATTCTACTCCATGAACAGGGTATAACCAATTCATTATCTCATGGCTGTAAAAAAAGGAAGCTAAAGCCGCAACAACACTAACTGTGAACAATAATGAAAAGGATAACCTTACCAGGTCCTCAACAGATTGTTTGAGTTTTATCATTCTGGAGAATAATGGAAGTAGTAAAACGGCAAATAGAAATGCAATCATATTGGCTGCATCCAAGAGACGATAGGCCTGGGCATAAATTCCGGATTGTTCATCCCCTACCCTGTCGGGTAAAAGCCTTTCAATTATTACGGTGTCGATTCGATTATACTGGGCCATTAATAAAACCAAAAGTGCAAAAGGGAGACTCTTCTTCAGGATCATTATTATAAATGGCCTGTTCCAGACAAGCCTTGTAAAAGATGCTTTATTGACAACAACCAGGAATGCAGTGATTGCAGTTATTGCGTAAGCTGCTGTCTGGGCATAAACAAACCATTCAATCTGAAAAGGTGCTGAGGTTACATTTCCCCATAACAAAACACTACAAAACAGAATCATCAACAGCCGGTCGAGAATCGAAAGCAGGCTATCTGTCTTAAACATCAATAAACCAGAGATATTCGACCGCAGGTACAAAACAAACGAGAGCAAAAACTGGTTCAGGGCAACCCAACCCAACATTCGAAACTGGGCGGCATCATATCCAATAATAAATCCCACCAGGAAGGTAATTAAAACATAAAGCGCAAGTAACATAAATTTCAACATCAGGATGCTGGAGAAATGCTTATTCAGCAATTGGCTGTTTTGAGCTATATTTCGGTTGTTGAAATTGGTGATCCCAAAATCGAGTAAAATATTAAAGAGAAAAGAGAAATTCAAAACAGAAAAATAAAAGCCAAATTCCTGAGCACCTACGGCATTCTGAACTGAACGGTCAATTCCCAAAACCCAAAATGGTTTCACCAAAAGGTTTAGAAATAAAAGGAGGCTTAGGTTTGTAAGGAATTTTTTCTGCATTATCTGTATGAATACATAAAGGCCTTCAGTAAATTTTCTGATATTTGCCGCAAAGTTAGAGGAATTATTCGATTTTAGATTGAAGAATTTAGATTGAAGAAGAAATAAAATATTGATGAAGATTGCTGTAAATACCCGGTTGTTACTAAAAAACAAACTCGAAGGGATCGGGTGGTTCACTTTTGAAACATTGAGCCGGATAACACAACAGCATCCGGAGCATCAGTTTTATTTTATTTTCGACAGGCCTTATAGTGATGAATTTATTTTCGCCGATAATATCACACCAATTATTGCTCATCCGCAAGCCCGGCATCCATTTCTATATTATGCCTGGTTTGAATATTCTATTCCAAAAATTCTGAAAAAAATAAAACCTGACCTGTTTTTCTCACCTGACGGCTACCTTTCCCTTTCTACAAAATTCAAATCAATGAATGTATTTCACGATCTGAACTTTGAACATTATCCAAATGACCTTCCCTATCTGGAAAGGAAGTATTACACCCATTTTTTCCCGAAATATGCCCATAAAGCAACCCGCATTGCTACGGTTTCGGAATATTCGAAAAGTGATATTATAAAACAATACAATGTTCCGGCTGATAAAATTGATGTGGTTTACAACGGTGCCAGCGATTCCTTTAAACCTTTAAGACCGGAAGAGAAAAAAAAGATCAGGGAGATGTATTCGGACAGCACTCCCTATTTTGTTTTTGTTGGTTCGCTTCATCCCCGTAAAAACCTGGTAAACCTTTTTAAAGCATTTGATGCTTTCAGCCAATCACAACAAAATGGAATAAAACTCCTAATTGTCGGGGAAAAAAAATGGTGGACGCCGGAGATCAGGACTGTTTTTGAAAACATGAAACACCAGGACAAGGTTGTTTTTTCGGGCAGGCTGGCTTTTGATGAATTGACAAAGGTTGTTGGTTCGGCATTGGCCATGACTTACGTTTCCTATTTCGAAGGATTTGGAATTCCCATTGTTGAATCTTATTATGCTGAAACTCCGGTTATTACCTCCAATGTAACCTCCATGCCAGAAGTTGCAGGTGATGCAGCCCTGCTGATAGATCCGTTTTCTGTCCAATCCATTACCAATGCTATGATTAAAATTTCCTCCGATGAGCAATTAAGAAATTCGCTGATTGAAAAAGGGAAAATAAGAAGAAAAGAATATTCATGGCAAAAATCGGCTGACAGGTTGTGGAATTCAATGGAGAAGGGTTTTTAGTCCAATCTATAAGTTAAGTTAATTCCGTAGCCTCCTTGAAAAGCAGCAGGATTCAGACTCAGGTTTGATCTTTCATTAAAATTGATCCTACTCAAAACAGTTCCTATAAAAGTTCCTAAAGCTGCTCCAACCACAACATCAGATGCCCAGTGTTTTCCATCATTAATTCTGGACAAACCAACCAATGTAGCAACTGAATAGGATGTAAGGCCGATCCACAATTTATCTTTATATCCTTGAGCTAAAACAGAGGCTATCGCAAAAGCAGTGGTTGTGTGTCCCGATGGAAAGGAAGTATAATCAGTGGTAAACGGATAAGGGCCTTCCCACAGATAAGGGTTTGGTGGAGAGCTATCCCCCGGCCGGTGACGGTGAAAAAGATGTTTGAACACAAAAGAGGCGCCTCCACTCAGCAAATAAGCCTTTAATCCGGTCAGTGCGACATTTTTGTGGTGATTGTTGTTATGACCCGTTAAATAAATAACTCCCAACAATGAAATGGAATACAATCCACTGCCCCAGGGTTCGATGGCGTATTTACTGATAGCGTCCGTTGTTTCGTTCCGGTTTCTTTGAAAAGCATTGTAAATCTCTTCATCATAAATGTAGGTGACGGCAGCAATCCCGACTACCCCAGCAAAAACAGACCATTGCTTGAGCTTCCAATGGAAGGGTGTGGAAACAATAATTTTAGTATCCTTCCAATATGATACAAGGTACTTTTTATTGAAACCGACTTTTTCAATAGCCGTATCATTTTGTGAATTTGAAGTTGTTGGCAAAAAAAGAACACGAAATATGATAAGAAACAGAATAAATCTACTTAAAGTAAAGAATCTATATGTTGTTTTATTATTCAAACCAATAATAACTTCATCCATTAATCCCTATCCCTGTCTACACTTCGACAGGCTCAGTGTGACCGTGCAATTTGCACTTGGGTCGTTGAACATTGAACTTCGAACCTCGAGCATCAACCCTCAAACTTCTTCGCCTCTTCCCAAAAAACATCCATCTCTGCCAGTGTCATATCTTTCAGCGATTTCCCCATTTCCGAGGCTTTACTTTCCAAATGTTGAAACCGTTTGATAAATTTTCTGTTTGTACGTTCCAATGCATCTTCGGGATTCACATTGATAAAACGGGCATAGTTGACCAGGGCGAAAAGCAAGTCGCCCAGTTCGTGTTCGGCCTTATCCTTATCCTTGCCTTGTTCAACTTCGTGTTTTAATTCATCCATTTCTTCCAACACTTTCTCCCAAACCTGTTCGGGCTTTTCCCAATCAAATCCTACACCTTTGGCTTTTTCCTGAATACGGTAGGCTTTAACAAGCGGGGGTAAAGCAACCGGGACACCCGACAAAACCGATTTCCTTCCTTCTTTCAGCTTGAGCTTTTCCCAGTTGTCTTTTACATTTTTAGCATCTTTTACTTCCACATCTCCGTAAATATGAGGATGCCGGAATACCAGTTTTTCATTGATATGCTTTATAACATCCCCAATGTCAAAAGAACCGGATTCCGAACCGATTTTTGCATAAAAAACAAGGTGCAACATCAAATCGCCGAGTTCCTTTTTTATGGAATCAATGTCTTTATCCAAAATGGCCTCAGAAAGCTCGTACGTTTCCTCAATGGTTAAATGCCTGAGGCTTTCATATGTTTGTTCTTTATCCCATGGACATCCTGATCTTAAATCATCCATGATTTCAAGAAGTTTTCGAAACGCACTAATTTTTTCGTTAATATCCGTCATTTAAAAAAACATGAAAGTAAATACTTTATTTAAAGTGCACAAAGTTATAAAAATAAGGAAGCGTTTTGGATTGTTAAAGGATGTCCAGATCATTCAGAACTTTCAGCAATTCAGCCGGCTTGAAAGGTTTGCTCAGGTAATAGTCGATGCCAACATCAAATAGTTTTTGTTGTTCTCCTTCTTTAGTATGAGCAGTAACTGCAACGATTTTAACTCTCTTGCTGTTGTTCTTTTCTTCGAATTCCCGGATAAGCCTTGTAGCCTGAATACCATCCATAACAGGCATTTGAATGTCCATCAGCAAAACATCATAAAAATTTTGTTTATAAAAGTCGAGCCCTACCTTCCCATTTTCAGCAATGTCAATAAGGTATCCTTCTCTTGCTAAGATATTGGCCGTTAACTGCTGGTTTAGCAAATTGTCTTCCACAAGCAAAACCTTCATTTTATTTTTGTGTACAACTGCCGGCGGCGCTGCTACAGATTCTGAAATTACCGGCTCAACAACCCGTAAATCATGCAATGGAATGGAAAACCAAAAGGTAGATCCTTTCCCAACGGTAGATTCTACACCGATTTCTCCACCCATTAACTCCACTAATTGTTTACAAATGGCTAATCCAAGCCCGGTTCCTCCTACTTTTCGCTGAACAGCTGCATGGGTTTGCGAAAAGGGTTTAAACAATTTTTGCTGGCTATCCTTAGAAATTCCAATACCTGTATCGGTAACTTCAAACCGAATGAAGTGCCTGTTCTTTAGTTCTTTTGTTTTTGGGTCATTGATTAATTTTAATGTAATCGTAATACCTCCGCTATCGGTAAATTTAATCGCGTTGCTCACAAAGTTGATCAATACCTGTGATATTCTTGTAGGATCGCCAAAATATTTGGGTTCAAAATTATCCCGAAAAACCGTTTCGAGATAAAGCCCTTCTTGTTTGCATTTGACAACCTGCAGAAGTTTCACATCATTTACCAGATTAAACAAATCAAATTCCAGAATTTCGAGGACGACTTGTCCGGCCTCAATTTTAGAAAAATCAAGGATTTCATTAATAATGGTCAGCAAATTATTGCCGGAAGCATTGATAATGCTAAGGTATTCCTTTTGCTCCTTCGTCAAATTCGTTTCTTCCAAAACCTCAGTAATTCCAATTATGCTGCTCATATGGTTTCTGATCTCGTGGCTCATCCCCGCCAGAAACATTGATTTTGAGCGTGTAGCCTGTTCAGCCTTTTCCTTTTCGTTTAATAAATCCTCTTGAAATCTTCGTTGACTGGTAATGTCTCTTAAGGTTCCGAGCAAAGCTTTTTTACCCTGGTAATTTATAATTCCGACACTCAGCAAAACAAATACAATATTACCGCTTTTGTGCTTTATTTTAAATTCATACGAAGCAGGCACCGGCTTGCCTTCCATTCGCTTTCGGTAATTCTTTTGGATCATTTTCAAATCCTCGGGTGCAATGATATCCCGGAAAGTCATTTCGTACATTTCTTCTGATGAGTATCCGGCTATCTCGCTCATTGCAGGGTTTGTAAAAATCAACCGTTCTCCCTGAATGATTATGATGCCATCCCTTATGTTTTCGATCAGCGATTTCTGCTTTTCCTCGCTTTCCCGCAATTCTGAAATTGTTTTTTCGAGAAGTATTTTCTGCTCTGTGATACGTTCGTTCTTTTCTTCAAGCAATACCCTTGCCCTTCTGCTGTTTCGCGACCTCGTATAAAAAACAATAACCAAGACTAAAACCAAAACAATTAACGAAGCGAATATATAAATGAGGTACGTTTGAGTTTTAATCTTAAGGCTTTTCAGTTCATTATCTTTTGTTACCAGTTGCAGTTGCTGATCTTTATTTCGAAAGGTATACTGGGCTTCTATTTCTGCAATTTGCCTCGCACTTTCTTCATTGTAAATCGAATCGTTCAGGTTTGAAGCCCGCTTGTAAAACTGAAGGGATTGTTCAAAATCGCCCTTGAATTCATAAACCTCTGAAATATCGCCATAAAGTGACATTAAAAGATTTTTGGCTTCAATTCTTTTGGAGAGTTCAACTGCCTGTGAAAAATAATCAAGGGCTTTGTCAAATTTTTCCATCATCAGATAAACACCACCAATATTTCGAACCGTGTTTGCTTCCGACCAGAGATCATCATACCTGGTTTCAATCTCTAAAGCCTGATGATAATACTCAAGGGCAGTGGCATAATCATTTTTGGCAAAAAAAATCGTACCCAGGTTATTGAGTATGGAGGCCTGGTTCTCAATATCATTTAATTCGAGGCTGATTTCATAAGACCGGTTTAGGTAATACAAAGCACTATCTACATTATTTAATTCCGAATAAGTGCTTCCAATGTTGTTATAGGAATCCTGTATTCCTTTGATGTCATCCCGGTCCTCTGCAATCCTTAATCCATCAAAATACAGACTTAAGGCTTTGTTAAAATTGGAGAGTGCATAATAAATATTCCCAATATTTAAGGTTGTATTAAGGATACCGTCCCAATTATCAGCCTTTTTTTCTATGTCGAGCGATTTATTGTAATATTCAATGGCCATATCATAATCAGCCATTTCCTTATAAATAAGTCCAATGTTGTTACAAGCCTTGGCAATTCCTGTACTGTAATTACTCACTCTCACATAATTCAAGGACTTCAAATAATATTCATGTCAAACTTATATTGCTCAAGAAAATAATAACCATTTGCAATCCTGTTTAATGCTCCGGCTTTAAGTATATCGTCGCCCATACCCTTTCCTATTTGGAAAGCCTTCCTGCGCCAACTCTGAGCACTCTTTACCGGATTTATATACCAATACTCTTTGAGACCTCACAACACCATATTTCTTTACACTTTTTTCCAAAATTTCCATTACCCTCTCACATCTAATTGTCCAAAAGAAAAAGCCAAACAGACCAAAAAACAAAAGAGTATTACTATTGTATGTTTGCCAACCAACATAAGTTGCTAAAATTGCTTAAAACTGCAATATTAAGGTTTTAATTAAAATAGTTGAGTTATAAAATTGTTAAGATTCCTGATCATTCCTAAAAAAAATACAATTCAATGCAAGATTTATTATAACAATTCAAACAGAAATTTTGAACAGCTTATCACTTTTATACCTAAATTCTATAAAATGGTTTAGCAGATAAAACATTAGATGCTACTCAGTAGTAGTATATCACTAATAATAAATAAGGTTGCCAGATTCACAGATTAAAGAAAAAAATTAAAAATGATTTTCACAGAAAAACAAACAACGTTTGTTTACATCTGCGTAAATAATAATTGTCGGAGAACAAAAATAATCTGCTAATCTGTAGGATTTTTAGTTTTGTACCTGCTAAGTAGTAAAAACTTCAATGATTTAGCTCCGAATGAAATTCTAAATTAAGGAACTAAATTGATCATTAATAAGCCTCTTGCAAAAACGATACGTTTTTTTGAGGGTTTTCCTGAATAGATACATTTTCCGGGGTCCTCCTTACCATCCAAAGGTATTGTCCGAATTGTCGCCTTGGTTTTTTCTTTAATAATTTCTTCGGTTTCAGGGGTACCATCCCAATGGGCCAATACAAACTAATTCTTATTTTCTTCATTAATATCAATAAAGTCTTCCTAAGAGATCCGCAACATGTGTATTGTTCTCCCTGAAAGAAAGCGCTTTGTGATACAGTTTCTTTTGAATTTGCTCAAGCAGGTGTTCAACTTTATTTTCGATATCAGCAATTTGCAAAACCTCTTTTTCAAGTGTATCGCGCCTTGCCACTTCGATGGTACCATTTTCGAGATCTCTTGGGCCAATAGCCAACCTTACAGGGACTCCCTTAAACTCATATTCCGAAAACTTCCATCCCGGTTTATAGGTATCCCGATCGTCAAACTTAACAGCTATTCCTTTTTTTTCAAGCGATTTTTTAACTTTTTCAGCCACTACTGAGATTTCAGCAAGCTGCTCCAACTTTCTATAAATCGGAACAATCACGACCTGGATTGGGGCTAATTTAGGAGGCAACACCAAACCATGATCATCAGAATGAGCCATAATGAGGGCTCCCATCAATCGTGTAGAGACACCCCATGAAGTTGCCCAAACCAATTCCAACTTGTTTTCTTTCGATAAAAATTTAACATCAAAAGCTTTGGCAAAGTTTTGTCCAAGAAAATGAGAAGTTCCTGCTTGCAGTGCTTTACCATCCTGCATAAGAGCCTCAATACAATAGGTTTCGACGGCGCCTGCAAACCGTTCATTGGGCGACTTTGTCCCTTTTAAAACCGGAACAGCCATAAAATCTTCAGCAAATGCAGCATAAACATTCAGTATTTTTTCAGTCTCCTCAATTGCTTCCTCTTTAGTAGCATGCGCAGTGTGGCCTTCCTGCCATAGGAATTCCGCTGTTCTTAAAAACAAGCGGGTACGCATCTCCCACCTGACAACATTTGCCCACTGATTAATCAGAATGGGTAAATCACGGTAAGATTGGATCCAGTTGCGATAGGTATCCCAAATAATCGTTTCCGAAGTAGGCCGGACAATTAATTCCTCTTCTAATTTTGCCGTTTCATCAACAACAATACCTTTTCCATCGGGATCATTTTTCAGGCGATAGTGAGTTACAACGGCACATTCCTTGGCAAATCCTTCAACATGAGCAGCCTCTTTACTAAAAAATGATTTTGGAATAAAAAGCGGGAAATATGCATTTACATGGCCTGTATCCTTAAACATCTTATCAAGGGCAGCCTGCATTTTCTCCCAAATGGCATAGCCATAGGGTTTAATAACCATACATCCTCTCACTGCTGAGTTCTCGGCTAAATCTGCTTTGATTACCAGATCGTTATACCATTGTGAGTAATTCTCTTCTCGGGTAGGAAAATCTTTTGCCATATATTATATTGTGGTATAGTGTTTGTATATTTTCAATAACGAAATTTTGAAAGCGTGGCAAAAATAAACAAAAAAACATATTTGAAGGAGGGTAATAAAATGAAAACATATTTAGCACTGATCGCCTTATCAATACTGTTTCTGGCAAGC
>JAWKKM010000017.1:0-120786 GCA_041393255.1 Bacteroidales bacterium
AGAAATTTACTTTTACTTCAAGGTTATGATATACCCTTAAAGTATTTTGAACAGGATTATAAAATACGGGAGCAATTTCCAGTCTTGCAATTCTGACTCCTCTCATAATTCCCAGATCAGTCACCCTCACCAGTTGTTGTCCCAGAAAATGGTCTACAAGGTAAACATTTCTATTATAAACAAACTCAACCGACTCAGGGTCATCGCTTTTGGAAAGAGAAGGCTGTACCGGAATCACATAACTATCGATGCCATAATCTGATAAGTTAAATTCCTGGAAGTCCTGCTCAATAATTTCAACATCAAATGTTGCATTCAAAGGAACTTCTATCAGTTTTTTCACTACCGGGAGTTTCGGATCGCCCAACAACGAAGTAAATCCATAATTTTCAATTGTGAAAAGCGTAAAATCGCCTTCTTTTGTTTTCACATTAACAAAATCAACTCCTGAAACGGTGTTGTTGACCCTGATTGATGAATAGGTATTATCCTTCAGTTTAAAGCTTGTTGCATTGCTGTTGTTTACATCAAGGTTCCCGGCAAATACAGTACCGGAAATAAAAGCAAGCAAAAGGAGTAAAACCTGCAGTCTTCCAAATAAAGTAGTCTTGTTCATTTTTAAATTATTATTTCGTTAATACGTTGAATTTTTAGCAGTTAAAGGTTTGCAAAATTACAATATTAATTTGATAAAACCTAATTGCCTTCGATAGACAATCAAGGCTTTGGAATGGTTGCCTTTAAATAATATTTTACTGGCTTTTAAGAAAGTCAGAAATACGATTGGAAAGGTACTTTCTTGAGATTTGATTAACCGGTATGTAAGAAGAAATTGCTCCAATGATGAAAACGATACCGAAAACCGCAAGAAAATCCCACGCAATCATTTTTACCGGATAATGTGGAATAATGAATGCGCTCGCATCGCTGCCCAATTTAATAAGGCCAAATTTGATCTGAATGGCACACAAAAGAAAACCAATAAAAAGGCCGGAAACAGAGCCAATCAGTATGATCATAAGGCCTTCGGTACGAAATATGCGCTTGATCCTCCTTTCTGCTGCACCCATACTATAAAGAACTCCGATATCTTTTCGCTTATCCAGTATCAGCATGGATAACGAGCCGATTACATTAAAAGTAGCTATGATCAGGATAAAGGAAAGGATAAAAAAGATGGCCCATTTTTCTGATTTCATAATTTTGTAAAGCAACTCCTGTTGCTGAAATCTGTTTTTTACAAAAAAAGCATTTCCAGCTATTTTTTTCAACTGTTGCTGAACTTCATCAGCATCAGAACCTGGAATTAGCCGAATTTCCAAAGATGTAACTTCCTCTTTATAATCAAGCAGGTCGCGGGCAAACTCAATGGGAACAATCACATATTTCGAATCAATTTCCTGTTGCACAGAAAATACTGATGATGGCACAATAGAAGCGGAATTAAAAGATTGATCAATGGAACCAAATCCCTTTTTGGTACGCTTTGGGACATAAACATACAAAGGGTTTTCAAAATCGTTGATCTTTATCCCAAGATGATAGGCAACAAGATAACCCATGATAGCAAAATCAACAGTGCCATTTTTCAGCACAAAATCACCATCTACCAACATGGAATCCAAAGGGTTTTGAACAAGAAAATCATTACTCACGCCTTTAAGTGCAACAATGTATTGTTCCGCTTTATTTTTCAACAAAGCATTTTCTTCAACTACCTCTGTAAAAGAAGCAACACCAGGAATTTTTCTTATTTCATCCGCCATTCCGGGAAAAGGAACAAAGGTTTTTCCTTCCTTTGGGCTTATCACCATTTCCGGATTAAAGGTATTGAACAAAGATTTTACCAGATCTTCAAAACCATTGAACACACTCAGCACAACAATTAGTGCCATGGTTCCGATCGTCACACCAATCACCGAAACAAGCGAAATAATATTGATTATCGTATGCGATTTTTTAGAGAATAAATATCGTTTTGCTATGTAGAACGGGAAGTTCATTAAATGAAATGCCTAAAGTTTTGAGTGATTAGAGTGAACTAAAACTATAAAAGAAAAAATCGTTGTAACCATATTAGTTATTTGTTGACACCAACCCTATTTCCATGCCTTGACAATGAGGCCGGTGCCGGTTTTATGTTTTAAAACAACATCAAGATAATTCAAAATGAGGGAAAACGGAAAAGTGAGTAAATAATAAAATGGCAGTATTATAAAAACTTTTGGAAGCATTCAACATTAATAATGGATATTTCATTGACAATTTTCAGGAAATCTTTCCGGGCAGCCATAGTATTACTGTTTCTGTTTTGGCAAAGCCTGCAGTTTCAACTTATCCTGAATTTAAATGCGATGCTGTATCCATCTCACATGTTCATCAATAAAGGACTCGTGGCGTGATCGCGAACATCCGAACCTCAGCAATTGAGAGTTGAAATTAAGACCATCCCCGGGTTTTCAAGGAGGCAAAAGTTCTTCAAACACTTCAACATCTTCAAGGATATGCTCCATTACATCTACCGAAAGGACCCGAATCAACTTTTTCCGTTAACTGAATTTCGTCAAATCCATCCACCTGAAATTTAACATTGTTCTTCCGATGAGTGATATTAAAAAAGCAGTTGCAATCTTCAACTTGCTCCTCTTTTACATCCACAGCCAGAATTTTTCAATTTGAATTTTCGACAATGTATGTCATGTGCCCAAATCCTGATCAGCATCAAATATGAGTTATCCCCCTTGCCTTTTTGCCCATTTTCAATTTCTTTTTTAACATGCCAGATTCTCGAAGTAAAAGCAGGTCCGACAATTTGTAGGAGCAAAACTTTCGCATAAAGGAGTTCTGTTAAAAATGCCTCAAGTGATCTCTTAATCGGGTCGTATTGCCGTTGTGGCTTAGATTATTAATTGCTTATTCCAATAAACTATCCAAGGATAATTATAGATGAAAGCAAAAATGTTATTGCAGGTATCCAACAGGCAGTCAATATTCTAAGTAACGTCAGGAATCATCCTCGAAAAAATGTAAATCGGTAATGCCACACCTGTTTTCCAATCAACTGTCCTAACTTATACCTTATTTCTTTCGAATGTTCCTGTATGTCTTCGATCAGCAAATTTTTGTTTTCGGTTGGTAACAAACTCAGGTAAACCTTTGCAATACCGAGGGTCTTTGGTTACCTGAACCTTGGTAACAGTGATCGTAGCGCCTTTGAATAAATTCTTGCTTTCACGCTGAAAGAATGTTCGAGGTCTTTTGAATTAATCCTGGATACTTTGTTGTCGGGTTGAATCCATGCTGCAAAAATAAGATTATCTTTTACTAATTTTGCCTATTTTATTATTAAACGTAAAGATGAGAAATATTTGTGTATTCTGTGGGTCAAGTATGGGGGAAAATGTGGTTTATAAATCAGCTGCTAAACTTTTCGGGAAACTTTTGGCTTTAAAATAATATTACCCTTGTTTATGGTGGGGGCAAGTAGGGCTGGTGGGAGTAATGGCTGATGCAGCTTTTGGAAAATGGAAATGCATGAGTGTGATCACAGCCAGTATAGCCGACCTGGAAATAGCCGATAATCTGACCCATTTGCATAGTGAATATGTACGCAGATGACCGCAAGGCTATGATGGCAGAACTTTCGGAGGGGTTTGTTGCCCTCCCGGCGGGTTTTTGGAACATTGGATGAACTTTCGGAGGTTTTAACTTATAACCAGTTAAGAATTTATGATAAAACTGTTGGGCTCTTAAACATCAATGGCTATTTCGACCATCTTATTCAATTTTTTAACCATGCTGTTGAGGAACGTTTTGTACGTGAGGAACATCGGAATAATATCATAGTTTCGGATAATGCTGAAGTATTGTTGGAGTCGTTAAAGAATTATGAACCCGTGTTGATTGAAAAATGGATTCGGGATATTAAAGATGAGAGTTCTTTAAATTAATGGCTGCCGAGATTTGCTTAAAACAAAATTCTGCTTTATGATCATCATAGGAATTACAGGCACATTGGGTTCGGGCAAAGGAACCATTGTAAAATACCTTGTCAGGAAAAAAGGATTTAACCATTTTTCTGTTCGTGAGTTTTTGCTCCAGGAAATCAGGAAAAGAAAACTTCCCGAGAACAGGGACAGCATGGTATTGGTTGCCAACGATCTTCGCGAAAAGAACTCACCCTCCTACATCACCGACCAGCTATATGAACAATCCTTGAAACAGAATAAAAATGCCATCATTGAAAGCATCCGTACTCCCGGAGAGGCTGAATCCTTGAGGACAAAGGGAGAATTTTTTCTATTTGCTGTAGATGCCGATCCAAAGGATCGCTACAACAGAATAAAACTTCGAAATTCAGAAACCGACCATATTGATTTTGATACATTCATGGCGAATGAAAACAGAGAAATGACCGCGACCGACCCCCATAAGCAAAATTTAAAAAAGTGCATAGAAATGGCTGATTTTGTATTACAAAACAATGGAAGCAGAGAGGAATTATATCAAAAGGTAGAAAGTGTAGTTTCAAAGATTATTGGGAATTAAAACTCAAAGAAATCCGCTGTTTGAATGACAATAGTTTAGAAAATTAAAATTTTGATAAAAGAAAATAATGGAAAATACGAATAAACATATCCGTCCCTCGTGGGATGTTTATTTCATGGACCTGGCCCAATCGGTATCGAAGCGAGCCACCTGTGATCGCGGCCGCTCGGGTTGTGTGATCGTGCGCGACAAACAAATACTGGTAACCGGATATGTCGGGTCACCCCGTGGACTCCCGCATTGTGATGATGTGGGGCATTTCTTTAAAAAAGTAATTCATGAAGATGGCTCTGTAACCCAACATTGTGTCCGTACGGTTCATGCGGAGCAAAATGCAATAACACAAGCAGCAAGGAGGGGAATCGGCTTGGATAAATCAACCTTGTATTGCAGGATGACTCCTTGCCGTGTTTGTGCTATGTTGATCATCAACTGCGGAATTGAACGGGTAGTGTGTGAAAAAAAGTACCATGCCGGGAAAGAATCTGAAGACATGTTTAAGGAGGCAGGTGTTCAACTGGATTATTTTTCGGATGAAGTACAAGAATATGAAAACCAAAAGTAAAACAGCCTGGAATAATTGAAAAATAATATGAGTAAATACCAAGCTTCCAAATCGGGTTCTTTAATCATTTTCACGATCATTTTTTTAACAGGCTTTACTTTTTTGGTTTACGAAGTTTCCTGGAACAGAATGTTGTCGCTGGTGCTCGGTGCAACTGTATCAGCTTCCACAATTGTGCTGGCAACTTTTATGGCTGGTTTTAGCCTGGGTGCTTATTTCTTTGGCAGGGCTATCAATCAAAGTCACAAGCCCAAAAAGTTACTGGCCGGTCTTTTAACTGGAATCGGTTTCGCGGGATTAATAAATTATTACATACTCAAAACTTTCCTTCCTTTCCTGTACCCTGTTTTTAGGGATAGAGAATTTTCAATCTTGGCAACGGAATTAATTGTGTATGGCATCTCTATCATTTTACTGTTGTTTCAAACTTTCCTAGTGGGAGGCATGCTGCCTATTGTCGGCAAAATAATAATCCGAAGAAAGGAAAGTATTTCCTCAGGTATTGGCAGAATTTATGCCCTTGACACTTTGGGAAGTGCCATTGGCGGGCTTTTAGCCGGATTTGTTCTCCTGGGAAATCTGGGACAGCAAAATACAGTTCTTCTTGCTGTTGGCATCAATCTTCTTATTGGTATTTATTTGTACCTTTCCAAACCGAACCGCTATACCGAAATTACAAAAGATTCAGCGGAAGCAATTGAAACACTAAACAAGTCAAAAACAAAATTTAAAGAGGTAAATGAAACCCTTTTAAACCGAAAGATAGCATTGCCCACAACCTTCTTTTTTGGTTTCTCGATCATGGCCCTCCAGGTTATCTGGATGCGGATGTATAAAATTTACCTGACCAACACCAGTTATACCTTTGCGCTAATTTCTTCATTGGTTATCATCGGTTTCTTTTTTGGAAGCTGGCTTTTTTCGAAATACTCAAGCAGAATTAAAAATCATGGAATTACTATGCTTCATTCAATTCTCCTGCTTAGCTTTCTAACAGTTACCGGATTGATCATATTGATAAACCTGCCGGAATTTATCATGTTCCCTTTCGAGAGCTTATTGAGCAGTCCATTTATTAAATTGATTATTATGCCCATGTTGGCGGCTTTGGTTGTCGTTTTCCCTCCGGCAGTTATTTCCGGTTTTGCTTTTCCACTTGCCTGCCGTATGTTAACTAATAATGTTGATGATGTATCCAAAGGAGTCGGAACTGCTTTAACATTGAACGCTCTGGGAAGTGCCATTGGGCCATTGCTTGCCGGGTTTGTTTTGATCCCTCTTTTGGGTTCAGGTGTTTCGGTTATTTTAATTTTATGTATTGAATTTTTCTTATCGGTATCTATGTTTTCAATTAAAATCGTTTAAAAAAGCGCGGATTTATAAACCTGTACTTATATCATTCTCTGTCCTTTTCTTGGTAATCGTTATTTTTAAACCACAAATAAGAATTCTACCACCCTCCTTTAGCAAAGTTGAAAAAGAAATTCTCTTTTACAAAGAAACCATAGAGGCAACCCTCGCTGTAAGCAAAGAGCGAAACAATAAGTCGGAAGTAAAAACGGCTTATGTAAACAATGCGGTCGTTATCGGCTCAACCTACGATGCCATTAAAGCTGTACAAAAATGATAGGCCATTTACCTTTTTTTATCGGCCTTGATTGTAAAGAAGTATTGATCGTAGGTTTTGGAATAGGCGTTACCACATCTACTATTGCCTCACATCCTGAAGTAAAGTCCATTGATTGTGTCGAACTTGCTCCAGGTTTAAAAGATGCGGCAATATACTTCAGTGATATCAATGAAAACATCATCAATGACCCACGCCTGAATTTCATTGCCGGTGATGGCAGGCATTTTCTTCAACGTACAAATAAAAAATACGACCTTATTTCAAGCGACCCTACCCTGCCTATTCTTGGGTCTGCGAATTTATACAGCAAAGAATATTTTGAACTTTGCAAAGCACATCTCACTGAAAAAGGTATGGTTTCACAATATTTGCCACTGCATAAATTAAGACCACAGGATTTTCAGGGCATCATTAAAACGTTCCAATCGGTTTTTACCGAAGCAACGGTTTGGTTGGGACACTACTCATGCTATACTGGTTGGCTCGATGCAACCCATACAAATTGACTTTAAAGAATGGGAACAAAATGTGGCAACCATCGGAAGCGATCCTGTGTTTTATTCAAACCCCTACCATCTGGCGGCATGTTTGTTATTGGATAAAAATCAAATCAGCGAATGGATTCGAAGTAAATTGGTACGGATGACCTCTCTTATCTGGAATTTTTCAAGCCTTCTTGTTTTGACAATGACAATTTAAATAAAAACATCACTTATCTATCAGATAATCGTGCAGACTTGAACCAGTGTTTTCAAACATAACTGACCCTGTGCAAATGTCGCATTTTGTTACAGGCAGTCAATATTTCATACAAAAGTTCAGTCTATTTCAGGATGGCCAACAACAAAATCACTGGATGAATTGCGAAAAGCAGTCATGGCAAATCCCGAGAACCAGTAATATCCCTTTTTGATTAAATTTTATTTTGGGGTGCCAAGGTAGCAAAGTCATTAAAAGAATGGAATCTTCAAGCGTGGAGGCTCAAAGCAGTTGGGATTTTTTCTTTTTGAAGCGATGATATTTAGAAATTTTAAAATTTTCAGGTTTTCTACCTTTGTTCTTTTCTGATTAAGCCTCCTTAATATTTTCAATTGAAATACCTTTGCCTGTTTTCCTGATCTCAGCCACAAAAGGATTTTCGGAAGCTAATTCCTGTTTTGAAATGGGATGCGGTTCAATGCGCGAGTCAAATTGAGCAGCCAAAAGTATAAGTTGAACCTGCAAGTCAAATTTATCGGAATCCTTCAAGCCATCAATATTGCCAAAACCTTTCAAGTCGAAGAAAGCAAATGCGGCTGGGACTTGAAAGGTTGAAGACAGCCGAACCTTGCAAAACCTTTCCGGTAGATGCAAGCCAATGGGAAGGGGAACTAGAAAGGTTGAAAATCGCAATTTGAATTGATCGAAAGAAATCTATATCTTTATCTTTAAAAATTGCTGATGCAATCATCATATAAATATGTCAATAAGGAAGAAAAATTAGATTTTGGTAATTTTTATCATATTTACAATAAGGCAATTGGAAAGAATTATTGTTTATAAATCAGAGTGATTACTTTTTCTTTTTAAGCAAGCTTAAGAGATTCATTATTCCCGTTGCAGAAGTATACGCGTATTGTCTAATTCCAAATCATTTTCATTTGCTAATAAAAACCCGACTAGAAGAAGATTTTTCGGAAAGAATTAAAACAAGATCAAGCGAAAATAATAGAAATCTGTTTCACCAAGCATTCAGTAACTTTTTTAACAGTTATTCAAAATCTTATAATAAAGCCCATAAAAGAGCCGGAAGGTTATTTCTCTATCCGTTTAAACGAATTTTGGTTGATAAGGAGGATTATTTGCTGTATCTAATTAACTATATTCACAGAAATCCTATTCACCATGGATTAGTAAAGAATTTCGCTGACTGGAAATACTCTTCATACATTACTATTCTATCCAATAAATCTACCAAAATTGAAAGATCAAATATCTTTCAACTTTATGGATCAATAAATGATTTTATTGTTTCTCATGAGCAAAATAAAACGAAATCAGGAATGGATAAATATTATCTGGAGTAATTTTCAACCTTTCAAGACCCAACCATACAAGCCCAAATCGTCTTGAAAGGTTTTAACAGCACTACTTCTGGATAACACCCTGCAAATACGATTGAATATCAATCAAACCAAAAACATGTGCAATAGTCAAAAGAATTATAACAATAATTACCCACCGCACAAAATTAGCTCCTTTCTTCACCGCCATCCGGGAGGCAATTAATGCACCGGCTACATTACCAATGGATAGAACAAGTCCATAATACAAATTCACCTGGCCATTGATTAAAAAAACCAACAGGATAATCGGAGACCATATCAGGATAATAAACACTTTAATGGCATTGGCTTTTACCAAATCGTAACCGGCTCCCAATACAATCCCGGCAAGTAATGCATAGCCCACTCCCATGTGCAGGAATCCTCCATAAATTCCAATAAAAAAGAAAAGAATGATTTGTCCGATGCTGATCTTTTTATTTTGCAACTCTTCTTTTCCTTTTAACCACCGTTGGGGTTTATAGAGAATTACGAACATCATGATAAGCATCACAATCGCAATTGCCTTTTCAATTATTGCCTCATTCATATCCACTGCAATCCAGGCACCAATCACAGATCCAATTGTGGCCGGTATGGCCAGCCAGAATCCCTTTTTATGATCCAGAACTTTCTGCTGTTTAAAGCTTCCAACAGCAGCAATGTTTTGAATGAAAATAGCTACCCGGTTGGTTCCGTTAGCAACATTGGCGGGTAATCAAGAAACATCAAAATGGAAAGTGAAATGATGGAACCTCCACCGGCAAGGGTATTGATGAATCCAACCAGCAAACCGGAAACGATTAAAACGACAACTTCAATCCAGGTCATTGTTATGAAATGTTAGGATGTCAAAAATAGAACAAATTCCTATAAAAGGGAGTACTTAAAGTGAGCTAAAGTTTAAAGTGACTAAAGTTCAGTGGCATTGAAAATCCCAATTCCAATTTAGCCATCAATTTTAGGCACTTTAGTCATTCTAAACTTTAGGCATTTCATCTCTAACCTTTTTCCCAACTATAGTGACAATGAAATAAAGAATAATCAAATCAACGGGAATAAGAATATATGATGGAACACCATAGGCAGCAGGAAGGGTACCAAAGAAAGTTGCCACAACTCCAACCGTAAGTGCATAGGGTAATTGTGTGCGAACGTGCTCGATGTGATCGCAGGAGCTTGCCAAAGAACTTAGAATTGTGGTATCTGAGATGGGTGAGCAATGATCGCCCAGCACAGAACCAGCCAAAACTGTTGAAACCACATTATGAAAAATAGCCAGGGATTGATCGTAATCCAATCCATATTCTTGTGATATCATCGGGATGCCGGTAATATCAATGGATATAAAATAGCCATAGTCCCTAGGATGAGCCGGTTGAGAAAGCCACGAGGCCAGCTAAAAGAAAAGTGATGGACGGTATCAGGTATGGTGCAAGGTGAACTTCGAGCAGCAAGCCGGAAATAAAATCGGCAGTGTGCATGTATTTTGTGATGAGGGCAATGGACCAGGCAAGCACAAGGATCAAGACCGCAGTCATCATTGTCTTAAATCCACTGATCAAGCTTTCTATACTTTCTTTAAGGTTCAATATCCGCTGGCTTATGGTAAGCAAAACAGCAACCAAAACACCCGACAAACTTGACCACAACAGAGCCTTATAAGAATTTGAATGTCCAATCACATTTGATAAATTCATTGAGAAACCGAGCTTCATGGTCCAGCCAACTGCATCCAGGCCGGTGCTGATAAGGCCGGTAATGGTACCCAGCACAACAACAATAACAGGGATAACAGCATTAAACCATTTCTCCTTTGCAGTGGGCACCTGATCAATCTCAACTTTGGTTTGAACAATTTTATTTTTAGTTATGCCATGTTTATTGGCATTTCTTTCTGCCTTGAGCATGGGCCCAAAATCTCTCCCTTTAAAAATTAATATCACAACAAAAAGCAAAGTAAGAATTGGATAAAAGGAATACTTCAGGGAATTGAAATACATCATATGGAGTTTCATTAATCCCCAGGGTACTGATACCATCCTGGATATAACTCAATTCAGCGCCGATCCATGTGGTAACAAAAGCAATGGAAGCAATGGGTGCAGCCGTAGAATCCACAATGTAACTTAATTTTTCCCTCGAAATTCTCAACCTGTCGGTTACCGGCCTCATGGTATTTCCTACTACCAGGGTATTTGCATAATCATCAAAGAAAATGGCCATACCGAGTAACCAGGTTACAAATTGTCTGATTTGGAATTGTTTGCATATCGTGACAGAAAATTAACAACGCCCTGCATTCCCCCATTGGCTGAAATCAACGCTACCATAGCCCCAATTAACATCGAAAATACAATGATCGAAAGGTGATCAGGATTGGCTAACGATTCCAGTATATAGTGATCCAAAACCGAAAACAAACCATAAAATATAGCAGCTAAAAAAGAACTACCCTGGTAATAAGTGATAATGGACGATCCCACTAACAATCCAATAAACAAGGCTGAAAAAACCTCACGAAGCAAAAGGGCTATCAGGATGGCAATCAAGGGTGGCAATACCGACATCCATAAAGGAATTGGGGTAATTAATTTAGTGAAGGATTTTTCCCCAGCAGAAATAGTAAGTTCCTCTTTCGTGTGAAAAGTGTGAGTCAATATAACCCCACCCTCATTATAGGCGGTGATAAAAGAAGAATCATTTAAAGAAAGTTCCAGATTTTCACCTGGCTCCATGTTTTTAGAAAAAATCTCTATTTTTAATTCAGAGGGTATGTGCTGAACAATAATTGGATCAAAATGAACAATAATACTGTCAATTTTGATTTTAGAAGGTTTTGACAAATCTTCTACAGTCTGGCCATTCAATTGAGACGAACCAAAATAAATAAGGGCAAAAATTGAGAAGAGTAAATATTTTCGGATTATTGTCACCAAAATTTTGGGATATAAAAAAGACTATTAGTTCCTGAATAATCTGACTATATCATTCCCATTAACAAACACCAGTAGAGCCAATAAAATTACCATCCCAGTAATTTGGGCATATTCCATAAATTTATCGTTGGGTTTTCTGCGTGTAATAATTTCATACAAAAGAAACATTACATGCCCTCCATCCAAAGCGGGTATTGGAAAAATATTAATAATGGCCAACATGATCGAAAGAAAAGCAGTAAGTGTCCAGAATAATTGCCAATTCCATTGTACCGGAAAAATACTTCCTATGGTGATGAATCCGCCAACCGACTCAGAAACCTCAACTTCAGGATGAAATAATAACTTCATTGACTTCAGATAATTTCCAACTCCATTGTATGCTCTGTTTATACCTTCGGGAATTGCGCTGAAAAAAGAATACTTTACTTTACTGAAAGTAAAATAATGATCTTCACGTTTTGGATGTATGCCGAGCTTACCAGCTTCCGGAACCACCACATTAAAGCTTAATGTATCTATGTTTCGAACAATACCAACAGTCACTTCTTCATTTTTATGCTTTTGTATTTCATTATAAAAGTCGATAAAATATAAAGTTGGTTTATTATTCAAAGCAATAATCTTATCATCAACCATTATCCCAGCTTTTTGTCCTGCCGATCCTTTTTCAAACTTCTCAACTTCAAACGGGATCCGATAACTAATAAAATCTGGCGATTTATGTTTCAATAGCTTTCCTAAAAATTCCTGAGGGATTGGAATATCAATTTTTTCTCCCTCCCTATCAACCTGAATACTCCGTGCATAATCAAGAATAATCTTTTCCTTAATTTTTGCAAAATTTTCAATATATTCATTATCAACAGTTAAAATTTTATCCCCATTCCTTAATCCCATTTCCATGGCCAATGAATCAACCCTGATTCCGAACTTCACTTCTGAAGTAGGCAGGTATTCATCACCCCAGATAAGCAGCATAACAATATAAATACAAACAGCCAGTACAATATTCATGATAACCCCACCCAACATGATAATCAGCCGTTGCCAACTGGGTTTAATCCTGAACTCCCAGGGCTCAGGGGGTTTGCTCATCTGCTCCTTATCCATGGACTCATCAATCATCCCGGATATCTTTACATAACCGCCCAAAGGCAACCAGCCCAATCCATATTCCGTCTCTCCATATTTGAATTTAAAAATCGAAAACCAGGGATTGAAGAAAAGGTAGAATTTTTCCACCCTTGTTTTAAATGCCTTTGCTGCAATAAAATGTCCAAACTCATGAACAATAACAAGAATCGAGAGACTTAAAATCAGTTGAAGGGCTTGAATTAATATTTCCATTTAATAACTCTTATTTTTTTATTCAAAACTTTACAAACGCATCATTTGTAAAAATGTTATAACACTCAAACAATTCATCCAATTAGTTGTTCAGCAACCCTTCTTGTTTCCATATCTGTTTCCAGCAAGTCCTGTAGTGAAGGCGCTTTAATGAAACCAACCGATTGCATGCAATGTTCAATTACATCCGGCATTCCCACAAAACGAATTCGTTCATTTAAAAAGGCTTCAACGACTATCTCATTGGCAGCGTTTAGAATACAGGGCATATTACCTCCCGATTTGAGCGCTTCGAATGCGAGTGCAAGATTACGAAATTTTTTAACATCAGGAACTTCAAAATTCAACGCAGGATAATCCATAAAATTAAACCTGGGAAAGGGGGAATACAATCTTTCGGGATATCCGAAAGCATATTGAATGGGCAACCGCATATCAGGCAATCCCATTTGGGCTTTCATCGAACCATCCCTGAATTGGACCAGGCTGTGAATGATGGATTGCGGATGAACAATAACATCAATCTGATCTGCATTCAAACCAAACAACCATTTGGCTTCTATCACTTCAAGGCCTTTGTTCATTAACGATGCTGAATCAATGGTGATTTTATCACCCATGTTCCAGTTGGGATGCTGAAGGGCATCGTGCTTTGAAACATTATTCAAATCATCCAAACCATAGTTTCTGAAGGGCCCTCCTGAAGCAGTCAGGTAAATTTTTTCGATGTCGTCAGGGTTTTCACCAACAAGGCATTGAAAAATAGCCGAATGTTCTGAGTCAACGGGAATCAGGGAGGCTTTATTCTCAGCAACCAATTTTGATATAAGTTCACCGGCAACTACCAGTGATTCTTTATTGGCAAGTGCAATTTGCTTCTTCGCTTTTATCGCATTTATGGTTGGCAGTAATCCGGCATACCCTACAAGAGCAATCAAAACAATATCAATGGTTTCCATTTCAACGATTTGTGAAAGGGCCTCTTTACCGGCAAAGACCTTAATATTGTAAGTAAACAAAGCTTCTGAAACGATGCTGAACAATTCGTCCTGGCCAATGACCACTGCATTGGGTTTAAATTTTATGGCCTGTTGAATAAGTAAATCCGAATTGTTTTGGGCAGTAAGCACTTCCAGTTCAAAGGTATCCGGGTTGGATTCAAGAACTTCAAGGGCTTGTGTTCCTATGGAGCCTGTTGATCCTAATATGGCGATGCGTTTCTTCAAAAAATTATTTCCTCTGTAAGCTGTATTGATTAGTATTATTTAGAATGCAATGTATTCACTGGGGTCAACAGGTGTTCCATTGTACCATAATTCGAAATGCAAATGTGGGCCCGTTGAAAGTTCCCCAGATTCACCAACAATGGCGATGGGTTCTCCCGCCTTTACAAATTCCCCCTGGTGTTTTAACAAAACAGAATTGTGTTTGTAAACAGAAATGTAGTTTCCCTGATGTTGAATGCTGATAACATATCCTGTTTTCACGGTCCAGTCCGAAAGGATTACTGTTCCATCAAGGGTAGCTTTTACGGCTTCGTTTTGCTTTGCCACCACATCAATACCATAATGCATTTTCGACATATCAAAATTGTTGGTAATGATCCCCTTTAAGGGAATGAAAAAATTATAGTTCTTTCGGGTTCCGGACAAACGCAGAAGCTCTTCACTTTCATTATAATAGAGATCATAGCTTCGCTTGCTTTCATATTCATCCCTTAAAAGGGAGTCTTCAGCCGACCGGGTATAACGAACATCACTATAACTGTAGGCCTCGGCCAAAACATTCGATGTATCTTCTTCTATGATTTCTCCATTAATAATTCGCTTAATGTCTTCAATATATTTACTCTTCTGTCTGAAATCAATTTCAAGAGAATCGGTAAGTCGCTCCATCTCATTAATTCTTCTTGAAAGAGTTACATCGGTATATCCCGGGATATACTCTCGAAGGGGAGTAAATGCAATCAAAAAACTGGTACCTACAATTAATAGGATGGCAGTGGTACCAATGGTGACAAATACATTAAGACGCGACAGGCGAAACGAAAAATGCTCCTCAAAAGTATCTTCATCAACTACTACAAGGCGGTATTTATCCCTGAGTTTGTAATACCAATGATCCCTTTTTTCCTTTTTTGAATCTGCCATTGTTTGCAATCGTTTCAAGTTGGCAAAGATACCGGAAATTAAATTATTTCATTATTCGTTAAAATAAAATATTTTTGCAAAAAATAAGTTAAATAGTTGAATTCAGGATATTAGGCTTTTAAACAAATTACCTGGCTTGGCCCGAAAAATATATCATAAAGTAATATTACTCATTCCGGTTATCTTCGTACTGCTGGCCGGTTATTCCTGTTCCACCAAAAAGAATTCGTTTACACGCCGCGTTTACCATAACCTTACCGGCCATTACAACATGTTTTGGAATGGACGGGAAAGCTATAGGGAAGGTGTAAAGCTTCTGGAAAAAAGTGCCAAGGACAACTACAACAAAGTACTACCGGTATACAACTACGGTACAGAAACCGACGCCCAGGCATTGTTTCCCTACATGGATAAAGCCATTGAAAAATCCTCCATCAACATTCAGCGCCATTCAATGTTTTTCAATAAAAAGGAATATGTAAATTGGATTGACGACAGTTATATGCTTATTGGTTATGGTTATTTCTACAAACAGGAATACAACAAGGCACGTCGAACGTTTGAGTTTGTAATGAATGAGTATAAATACAACGACATTAAATATGAAGCAATGCTCTGGCTTGGCAACAGCTATATTCGCCTAAAAAAATACAAGCGTGCTCAATCTGTTCTGGATAATCTGAGTAATGAAATTGACAAAAATCCGAAAATATCCAAGAAGATACAGAAAATGTTGCCATTGGTAAGGGCCGATCTATATATACTCCAGGAAAAATATCCTCAGGCCAGAGAGCAACTACTTGATGCTCTGTATCTGCTCCAGAAAAAAAATATTGATGCCCGTGCACGATTTATATTGGGGCAGATTTACCAGAATGAAGGAGAGTTATACAGGGCTTCGGATTATTATAAGCAGGTTATTAAAAAAAATCCGCCTTACGAGATGGCATTCAATGCAGCTATTAACCTTGCCCAAAGCTATGATACCCGATATGGAGAAAATAGCAAAAGCATAGAGAAGAATCTGTTAAAAATGCTGAAGGAGGATAAAAATAAAGATTTCCGGGATCAGATTTATTATGCATTGGCAGATGTCGCATTTAAAAACAATAACGATACTCTTGCAATTCATAACCTGAGGCTATCGGTTGCTACTTCTGTGAGAAACGACTATCAAAAAGCAACATCCGCGCTGAAGGTAGGCCGTATCTATTTTGACATTAGGGAATACCGACTCTCACAAGCCTATTTTGACACGGCATTACAAGTCCTTCCGGAAGAGTATCCTGATTTTGAAATAATAAAAGCGAAAGCCCTATACCTCAACGAACTGGTTGATAACCTTATCGTCGTGCAGCATGAAGATAGCCTGCAAAAGCTTGTTTCGTTAAGCGAGGAAGAAAGAAATAAAATCATTGATAGGATCATTGAAGATTTAATTGCAGAAGAGAAGCGTCAAAAAGAGATGGAGGAGTTGTTGGCCATGAATGCTGAAATGGGTAAAAATGCGGGTATGTCCGGTGCCAATAATATAGGAGGACCTGCAGGAAGCGGGCAATGGTATTTTTACAATCCTTCAGCAATGGGCTTCGGCCTGTCTGAATTCAAGAAAAAGTGGGGCACCCGAAAATTAGAAGACAATTGGCGGTTATCAGATAAACAATCAACCTTCCAACCCGAGGTTGAAGACCTGGCTGCCCTTGATGATAGTTTATCTTCCAGCGACAGTACTGTTGTCATTGTTAAAGATCCGCATACCCGCAAGTACTATTTGCAGAACCTACCCTTTACAGAGGAACAGTTAACAGCTTCTAATCTTAAAATTGTGGAAGCTCTTTATAACTTAGGTTATATTTACAAAGATAAATTTGATGATTATCCCAAATCAATTGAATCTTTTGAAACCCTTTTAGAGCAGTTCCCTGAGAATGAACATCTATTGCAGGTTTATTATCAACTGTTCAGGATTTATACGTATCAGGATAATCTTGATCAGGCTGAGGTTTATAAAAACCTCATCATTGAAAAGTTTCGGATAGTGATTATGCCAAACTGTTGCTCGATCCGGATTATTATAAAGAATTGGAGGCACAGCGCAACAGGCAATTACCCTGTATAACGACTTATGAGCACTATGAAAACGGTCGCTTCTACACGGTATACTCGGAGCAGCACACGAGCGTTATCGGAGTTTGAAGGCCCTGAAAGTGTTGGCAAAATTTGAATACCTCAGGGGCACTATCGTTGGGGAAAATTGAAGTAGTTGACTCCTCCAAACCGCCCTTGAAAATCTGGTTATTAAATATCCCAATAGCGAAGTGGTTCCTCTGGCGCAAAACATACTTGATTATCTGAAAGATCCAAGCGACACTGCGTCGGTGCAAGAACCTGAAGAAGAGAAATTTGATGTTTCGATGTATACATTTGATGCCGACAGCAAACAAATTTTCTCAATGATTGTAAGTGATAAGGATGTAAACATCAATGCCTTGAAAATAAGGATTTCTGATTTTAATTCTAAATTTTATAGCCTTGAAAATTTATCTATAACAAGTATTTTATTAAATACCACTACCCATTTTATTATGGTCGGAAATTTTGACGTTTTGGATAAGTCTATGCAATATTACAACGCTATAATGGCAAATGAATATGTATTTGCAAACCTTGACAAAAATGATTTTGAAAGTTTTGTAATTGCACGGGAAAATTGCGGTTTTTTATAAAGATAAAGATGTGCCTAAATACATGTCATTTTTCAAAAAACATTACTTTGGGCCACAATAGCATGAAAGCAATAGGTAAATTAGTACCCTGCTATTGTTCAAGTTTTAATTATTGAATCGTATAATCACAACATTATAGTACATTTGATGTTCAAAAAAAAACAACATAATATGGCAAAAAACAACATCGTAGAAACAAAACCAAACACCATTGTTTCTGGAACAAAAATTAAAGGGAAATAACAGGCGATGGAGATTTTCGTATTGATGGATTGTTGGCCGGATCAATTAACTGCAAAGGAAAGATAGTCATCGGGCAATCGGGAAATGTGGATGGCGAAATAATTTGTCAGAACGCTGACATTTCAGGAAAAGTAAATGCTAAGGTGAACGTTGAACAATTGTTATCCCTTGAAACACAGCTGTTCTCAGTGGTGATGTTATTGCAACAAAATTTCCATCGAACCCGGGCTAGTTTACCGGGTCGTGCAATATGGATGGCAGTGGCCAAAATAAACCCATAACCCCTGCTTCTGATGGACCGAAAAACCAAAAGAAAAACTATTTAAATAATTACGCCAGGTATTCGGGCATTGCCTTTCATGCTCTTTATTATTCTACTAGGTGTTTGGGGTGGATATAAATTAGACCAGTGGGTAAAATGGCAATTTCCGGTTTTTATCATTGTTTTCTCAATAATTTCTGTCTTCGGAGCGATTTATGTGGTAACCAAAGACCTGCTCAAAAAAAAATAAACTGATATTCAAATGCTACACATGAAATCAAGCTATCTCATCTTTTTAAAAAAACTTATCATCTTCACCATGGTAATTGCATTGATTGGATATGCAGTAATTTATTTTTTACCGGCAGCGTATGTATCCCCAGCCTTGCCCTTGCTTTTCGTATTTTTCTTTTCGGTATCACTAATTGTTCATTATGTCTATTAAAGATATCGCTCAAAGGCCAACCGGTTTCATCAATCTCTTTATGTTGACTTTTGGAAAACGATTTTTTCCTAACTATAATCTTAATTTACAGTTTCCTGAACAGGGAAGATGCAGTACAATTCATCATTGCATTTTTTATCCTGTATTTGTTTTTTACTGTTTTCGAAGTTGTTTTAAGCCTTTCGCATGTCTCGAAAAAAAAGCTTAGCAAATCCCACCATCAACAAAATGGCTAATCAAGCATAAACAGTTCCAGGTCAGAGAGGAAGCTGTCTATATTTTTCATCCTGGATAATTCCAATTCATAAGCAGTAAGCACCTTAGGTATTTTTTTAATACGTTCCAGAAGAACTTTCTTTTCGGAAGCACCAACTGTCCCATTAGCCAATAATAGGTAATCAGTAGTTCTTTGTGCGGGGAATAGTTTTGATTCGGGGTTATGGTTCGAAATGAGGTAATAGCCAACATTCGTATCCGGATCTTCATATGAAAAAAGGGGATATTCCACCAATTTTTCCATCTTACTCTGAAAAACCGGTAAATCATTCATTCTTTTCAAATTTAATTTTAAGGCTTCATTCAGGCGATAAGCAATCCAATAATCTTTTTGATGGCAAGAGATGGCGACCAGAAAGTTATCCTGAGAGAAATCAATATCAATTTTTATCTTTTTCGCCATAAAACATCAAACTTTTGAAAATAAAATTACAAAAAAACCTGTATTCAGCGAAACTATAAAATAAAGGCAGGATTATATTTTTTCTTCCTTTTCGAGTTTTTCAATCGTCTTCCCGGCTGCAATTTGTTCAGCGCCCTTGATGGAAAAATCCCTTCCGTGAGCATATGATACTTCATCCACCACTACCTCCACTTCGTATTGTTTACCATAACCATTGCCAATCTCATTGATAAGCTTAAACTCCAATCCGATTTTTTCCTTTTGTGACCACTCAATTAATTGGCTTTTATAATTGGGATCTTCATTTTGCAACTTTTCAATATCGAAGTGAACTTCAATAACCCGTTTTAACAGAATTTTTCTTGTGAACGAATATCCTTTATCCACATAAAGGGCTCCAACAAAAGCTTCGAAAGCATCGCCAAAAAGGGATTTGCTATGACCGGCCAACGACTCAGACCGGATCAAACGGTCAAGGCCAAGTTTCCGTGAAAGTTTATTTAGTTGAGAGCGACTAACAATACGTGCTCTCATTTCCGTGAGAAAGCCCTCATCTTTGTATGGAAATTTCTTAAACAAATAATCCGCAACAATGGAGCTCAATACCGCATCACCCAGGTATTCAAGACGTTCATTGCTCATTTTTAAACCATTGATAAATTCTTTGGCTGCTGATTTGTGACGGAAGGCTAATTGGTATAAATGGATATTTCCGGGATAAAACCCAAATATATTCTTTATCGAATCCCTGAGCTCCTTATCAGGTGATAAGAAAAACGAAAATGGAAATAACAAATTCAAAATTAAATACTATTCACGGTATTTTTTAAATATGATGCTGGCATTATGTCCGCCAAATCCAAAGGTATTGCTTAATGCATAATTTAGATCACGCTTTTTCCCTACGTTAAAAGTAAAGTCAAGCCTGTTGTCAATTTCAGGGTCATCGGTAAAATGATTGATGGTAGGTGGCACAAAACCATTCTTGATGGCCAGAATTGATGCCATGGCTTCAATGGCTCCGGCAGCACCCAATAAGTGGCCCGTCATTGATTTGGTTGAATTAATTGAAATGGAATAAGCATGTTCACCAAACAATTGAACGATGGCTTTCGGTTCAGCAATGTCGCCCACGGGTGTGGAAGTGCCATGGGTATTGATATGATCAATTGCATCAAGTGGGATTTGAGCATCCTCCAGAGCAAATTCCATGGCTTTCATAGCTCCGTATCCATCAGGATGCGGGGCAGTCATGTGATAAGCGTCTGCTGATAAGCCACAGCCGGCAACTTCGGCATAAATTTTCGCACCTCTGCTTTTGGCATGTTCATACTCTTCAAAGATCAAAGCAACACCTCCTTCGCCCAGAACAAATCCATCACGATCTTTATCAAAAGGCCTTGATCCTGTAGCGGGATCATCATTTCGTGTTGAAATGGCATGCATTGCATTAAATCCGCCAATACCGCTGGGGGTAATGGCAGCTTCCGACCCACCTGCAATAAACAAATCGGCCTTGCCCAATCGAATGTAATTGTATGCATCAATGAGTGCATTGGCCGAAGAGGCACAGGCAGAAACCGTAGCAAAGTTAGGCCCTCGAAATCCATACTTAATGGATATATTACCGGCAGCAATGTCGGCAATCATCTTTGGAATAAAAATGGGTTAAAACGGGGTGTTCCATCTCCGGTGGCATAACTACTGATCTCGTTTTCAAATGTAGTTAGGCCTCCAATACCGGCTGCCCAAATTACACCTGCACGATCAAGGTCAATTTTTTCAAGATCAAGTCCTGAATCTTCAAGGCCCAATCCGGCTGCCACCATGCCATACTGGGCATAGGGGTCATATTTTCTGACTTCCTTCCGGTCGAAATGCTCACTGGGATCAAAATTCTTTAATTCGCATGCAAACTGAGTTTTAAATTTGGAGGCATCGAAATTTGTTATCATTCCTGCTCCGCTCAATCCACTGCTGAGGTTGGCCCAAAATTCATCTATGCCGGTGCCAATGGGGGTTAATGCCCCCATTCCGGTAACTACTACCCGTTTTAGCTCCATTTAATTGTGAAGGAATTTTTACTTTGTATTATCTTCAATGTACTTGATTGCGTCTCCTACCGTACCGATTTTTTCGGCTTGATCATCCGGAATGGCAATATTGAATTCTTTTTCAAATTCCATTATCAACTCAACAGTATCAAGGGAATCTGCACCAAGGTCATTGGTGAAACTAGCTTCAGGTGTTACTTCGTTTTCATCAACACCGAGCTTATCAACGATGATGGCTTTTACTTTTGTTGCAATATCAGACATATCTCTTTAATTTTATAATTTGACGGGTGCAAAGAAATGAATTTTATCAAAATTAAGCAAATTTATTAATTTTTGTCAAAAATAAGAAAGTAATTTTATTAATTCCTAATAATTTTAGCATGTAGCAATTTTTGCAATTGTATCTTTGAAACCTATTAATAAAAGACAGAATGAAAAACATAGCAATCTTTGCTTCTGGCAGTGGGACCAATGCTCAGCGAATAGCTGAATACTTTGCAAACAGCAATATCAGGATTTCCGGTATTTACAGTAATAATAAAAATGCTTATGTTTTGACACGGGCCGAGAATTTAGGAATCAAGGCATATCAATTTTCACGCAATGACTTTTATAAAACCTCTAAGGTACTTAATCAGCTATTAGAAGATCAAGTGGACTTAATTGTTCTGGCAGGTTTTCTTTGGTTGATACCTTCCAACATCTTAAGAAAGTTTTCAAACCGGATTATCAATATCCATCCGGCTCTTTTGCCAAAATATGGAGGAAAAGGCATGTATGGTTCTAAAGTACATGATGCAGTCATTATCGCAAAGGAAAAAGAATCAGGCATTACTGTCCACTTTGTTAATGAAAAATATGATGAAGGAAAAATCATATTTCAGGCAAAATGCCGGATTGAAACCTCTGACACACCAGATTCTTTAGCAGCAAAGATTCATCAATTGGAATACGAACACTTTCCTGTTATCATCGAAAAGGTTTTAAAGGAGTTATAATATTCCTGGACCATGAGTCCATCAAATTGAATTTCAATATACTGATTTACTGGCTGCATAAAAATCAATAAGAATTGTATTTTACTGCTTCTTCAAAAGACTTTCTTGATTTATCCCTGACCCTGTAGTCAGATGGAGCATAACCCAAAGTTATAATAAGGCCAATCGTTTTTTTGGGCGGAATATTCAAAATTTTCTTTATCGGCTTTTCGTTGAACCACCCCAGCATACATGTTCCCAAGCCCTCGCTTTCAGCTTGCAAGCAAATATGCTCAGCAGCAATGCCTATATCAATAAGTGGATATTCCTTATTCTTTATATACCCTCCAATTCGTGTGATCACCCTGGGTTTTTCAATTACCAAAACAATCAATACGGGTGCCTGAGGAACAAACTTATTCATCGGCAAAAAACTGTCGTAAGTTCGATTGGCGACTTTTTCACGGATCTCCGGATCATCAATAACGATGAAAGTCCAGGGCTGTGAATTGCTAGCCGATGGAGCCAAACGTGCAGCCTCAAGGCAACGGGCAACCACTTCCTGATCTACCGGCCGGGAATCATATTTTCTGACACTCTGCCTTTTTTTTACCAATTCCAGAAATTCTATCGCCATAATTAAAGATTTATACTTTACATCGCGAAATTAAATTTTTTGACTGGATATTCATCTTATCAATCTCCCATAAAGATTATGGTAAACTGCAAACCGGTAAAATAGGAAAAGGAAGAAAATCAATACCTGGTCATAAATCTCAATGTGGGATTTATTCTTTCCTGTATTTATGCTCATAAAACAGCTTGGCAGTATATCCAAAAATCAGGACTACCAGAAAGATCAGAATGGACTGTAGGAGGAAATTGTTGCTCTCAAGAATCCGTATACTTATTTCCTGCATTAGCGGAGATTTAACTTCAAATACCTGTGCGCTCAAATACCCAAAAAGAAGGGTGGAAAACGAAAGGAGCAATATAACTTTATTATTTTTCAATGTTTAATCAAAGTGTTATAAATATAAACTCAAATCAGGACATAATATTGTTGTCAAATGACAGGATTATCAATAGGAGAAGACCACTCAGGTAATGAACGAAATGATTGACATAAATCAGCAATTGGACATAAAACTAAAGAATGATTTTATATTGCAGAATTGAATTACAAAAACAGGAACAAACACTATCTATAGTATATTGGTTTTTGGAGATATGGTAATGTGGGATAATTCACTATTAGGGAACTTGGCTTATTCTTTTTTTCGGATCATCATTATGCCATCGCGAAGGGATACCAATACATTTTCGACCCTGTTATCATTTTGAATGAAATCGTTAAACTCCAAAATTCCTCTGGTTTCCTTATCGGAATTATTTATTTCCTGTATAACTTTCCCGCCCCACAATGCATTGTCGGCAAGGATAAATCCACCTGGACATACCTTATCGTAGACAAGTTTATAATAGCTCAGATAGTTTTCCTTGTCGGCATCTATAAAAACCAGATCGAAGGTTTCATCAATAGTAGGAATGACCTCAAGCGCATTACCAATATATCGTTTGATTTTCTGGCTATAATCCGTCATTTTAATATATTTCTCTGATATATTCTGAATTTCAGGATTTATTTCGATGGTGTGAAGTACCCCTGTTTCTGTCAATCCCCTGGAAAGACAAATAGCAGAATAACCGGTAAAGGTTCCAATCTCCAAAATCGCCTCCGGTCGAATCATACAACTGATCATTTCAAGGAATTTTCCCTGTGTGTTACCGGACAACATTCGGGGATAGAAGGTCTTCAAATGGGTTTCGCGGTCCAATTTATAAAGCAACTCACTTTCGGGAGTAGTATGTTCCTCAATGTATTTTGTCAACTTTTCGTTTACCATTATCTGTACTAACTAAAACTAATTCCTTTCTGCAAAAACAATCTTATGAAGAGCAATATTAAGCCCACTAATACTAAAAAGGCCCAGGCAATATGAAGCTTCTTATAGGACTTCTGAAGTTTGAGCATTTGCATTGTGGTTGTATTGTAATTTGTAAAAATGGGGATAACCACCAAAACAGAAACCCACAAAAGCATGGTCAGTTCCATCGGATTATTCGGATACGAAACGAAAAACAATAAAAGGTTTCCAAAAAACCAGGGGATGAGAACTTTATTCAACAAATACACAAGTCTCAGTTTTGGTTCAATAATCTCGGATGAATTGGATGCCATTATAAAATGTTTGGTTGAATAATAGCCAATTATAACCATCACAATTACGGAAATGATCAAAAACAAAATCTCTTCAACATCAAACACATTGCTAAGAAACAGCCATTCTGAAGAATAAATAAAACCCGTCCGGGTAATTACTCCAACGATATAGGCTCCAAAAAACATCGTAAATGAATGGATAGCAGCCCAGATAAAAAAGGTTTTGAAGTATTTTGTTTTCCATCGTGACCAGACATACAACCGATAAAATAAAAACCCAAGCAATAAATTAATCAAGGGGCCGGTGCCAAAAATTAAAATCAGGGCCACCCGGGAATAAAGTGACGAATATGTGTACAATGGCCAATAGATCCGGTAGGAGAAGAGTACTGCAGGAATATCAAAAATCCGGGCAGTATAAATCGTAATAAACTGGTTCAGGTAATAAACAGTAAGAAAGGCAAGAATAAAGAAAACAGTAGAATTGATGGCTGTATAGAAATAATTTCTCCGAAGCTCCTTAAACCTGAATACAGAACGAATAAGTTTGAAAAAATTGCCAATTGAAGTTGCAATCGATTTTATATTGCTCAATCTCCAATTCCAATGAAGTTTAATGCGATTCAGCACATTTGAAGGATAGTTGGCTATTCTCCTTTTTGTTTCCTTACGATAATCCGATTTAATTTGTTTTTTGAGAAGGATTTGTTGTTTGGTAGCCTTTTTTCTTTTTATCGGATGCTTGAAAAAATCAATAAAAGCCTGAGTAAAACCTTTTATTCTTTGTTCCCGGATTCTTTTCCTCATGGATGAAGTTTGCCGTCGCATTTTATCCTGCTCCCGTTTCATGCTCTGGCGTTCTTTTTTCAAAGCCATTCGCCTTCGTCTTTTAGCTTCGGGGTTAAACTGTTGGATTTTGATTTTTCTTTTGAAAAATTCTTAAAAGGATTTAATGAGTCAATGAAAAATCCGATAAAACTTTTTTCCACGCCGGCTTTTCTTTTACTCTCTTTTATTTGTTCATTGAATCGACGTTTTTGCTTCCGAATGGACTCTTTTTCCAACCGTGCAGACTCCTTGCGTCTCTGCTTGAGTTTTCCTTTGCTGCCGGTATTCTTTTCTTTCGGAACTGTTCATCCAGTTAATCGCTATTCAGCAACGTCTTGTATACTTGAAAAACGGCAAATATAGTTGACTTTAGATATACAGCCAAAATATTTGTTTGAGAGGTTTCAGTTCTATTGGAAATGCAACTAAAAATATGTTATTTTAGGCCTGTGGAAGAGAAGAATACTTATTCTAAGAAAATTGACTTTTAAAAATATCTTCCCTGTAAAATAATTTATAATTTTACGGTAACCAAAAATATTAAACTATGAGAACATTAATTTTCATTCCATTGCTTCTTCTTTCCCAAAGCATATTTTCGCAAGAAAAAAGCTTAAAGCCTTCAAACTTTAACAGGATGCATTTCCTGGGAAAATCACAAGCATTAATAGCAAAAAACCCACTGGCCCCTGAAGAAAGTAGTGATGAGAAACCTGAATTGGAAACCTTCGATGAACTGGCTATTTCAAGTGGTCAGAAAACTAAGGATCCTATGGTACAAAGTGAATTTGTAAAAGATGAGTCCATTCCTATTATCAAAAGCTTTGATGGTGTGGGTAGTTTCACTATGCCCAACCCCGATACGGAAGGAGATGTTGGACCCATTCATTATTTCCAAATGGTTAAAAGTTCATTCGGTATCTGGGACAAGCAGGGTAACCTCTTATATGGGCCGGCAGCTAACAAAACTATTTGGAGCGATTTTCAGGGGCCATGGCTGGAATACAACTGGACTGACCCCATTGTTATCTACGATCATTTGAATGATCGATGGCTGGCCAGTGCCATGGTATATGATCTTTACAATGAGTATTATGAAATGATCGCTGTTTCAGCTACACCTGACCCCCTGGGAGAATGGTATTGCTATTCGCTCTGGTTTGATGTAATGCCCGATTATCCCAAATTCGGTGTGTGGCCCGATGGGTATTATCTGACCATCAACGAATGGGAACTCAGCTCATCAGTCACTTTATTCACAGGTGCCAGTATTCTGGTTTTCAATCCTGAAGAATTAATGGCAGGACAGACAGATCCCACCGTGATTTATTTTCATTTTGATGCGCCCAATGGTTCCACAACAACAGATCTCGGAAGTTTTTTGCCTTCTGACCTGGATGGGCCACCTCCTCCTGCAGGTACACCCAATTATCATATTTGTGTAAGGGACGACGCATGGGGCTATCCTGAAGACCGGCTATGGATTTGGGAATGTGCAGTGGATTGGATTGATACTTCCAATTGCCATTTTTCTGAGGTGGTAGTTTTAGAAACCGCACCTTTTGATTCACATATTGTCCAGAATGATTTTATCCATCAACCCGGAACAAGTTTAAAGCTCCATTCCCTCACCCATTTTATGATGTACCGATTACAATTTCGAAGTTTTGGAGATTATCAAACCCTGGTTTGCAATCATACCGTGGAAGTGGACGGAAATGAACATGCCGGAGTAAGGTGGTATGAACTTAGAAATGAAGGAAACGGCTGGTTTATTCACCAGCAAAGCTCTTTTGCACCGGATGCAGATTCACGATGGATGGGAAGTATTACTATGGATGCTGATGGTAATATCGGATTGGGTTACTCCGTTTCGAGCGACACAACCTATCCATCTATTCGTGTTTCAGGAAGAAGGGATGCCGATGACCCGGAGATTTTATCAATTGGAGAAGGAGAAATAGTTGAAGGGGCTGGTTGCCAGGTAAACAATCCACGATGGGGCGATTATTCAATGATGGCTGTTGATCCGGTGGATGATTTGACCTTTTGGTATACGCAGGAATATCTTCCTGTAACAGGAACCTTTGTTTGGCAAACAAAAATTGCTTCTTTTCAATTGCATAAAAACTTAACTTTTTCTGATGATTCCATTGTCTTCAATACCTATGAAGATTGTCTGAATGGAATAGTATTAACCCTTTACAATAATTCACAATTTGACATTGAAATTGAAGATATTGAACCCGATGGAGGTTTTGGCAGTGCTCTTTGGTATATTGACCCTTTTAATTTTAATTTTCCATTTACCCTTGAAAAAGGAGATTCTATAGAATTTGATGTTTATATTGGAATACCTGTAGATAAATCAATGAAGGGATTCTTAAGTGACACACTTGACATTATTACGGATTATAAACATCATACAGTTTCAATTTTTGTAAATGAGGAATTATTAACTGATATAAAAAATGAAATCCAGGGAGATGTCAATCTTATCCAGGCCTTTCCGAACCCATTTATCAAAGATATTCGCATACAAATAAATTTACAGCAGGAATCATCAATGGGTATGGAGATTTTGGATCTTTCAGAGAGAATTATAAATACTCTAATGCCAGTTGATATTGTTGAAAAAGGCGAACATATAATCCACTGGGATGGACTCAATGCTTCCGGAAATGAAGTAGAAGATGGCATTTATTTTTGCCGGGCTAAGATAAATGGAAAAGTATTTATCCGAAAGATTATAAAGCAATAATTCAGTTTAAATAATCTTTTTTTTGTAATCACTATATCACTTTAGATAATTTTGATAAAATTCTAAAACATAGCTTTAAATTTTAATTCCTGTCAATGGGAAACGAAAAATGCATTTGGGCAATAAGCCATTTCCCTCCAATTTTTTCCAAAACTCCTGTCCATCTTGCATTGATCCAGGCAGAAGGTTGGCCATTCCACTCGCCAAAATCATCCAGATTGCAGGAGAACCATGCAGTAGTACCTGACCTGGAAATTTGGGTTTTTAAATCCCGAATTTCATAGCCGGTTGCTTTAAAAGCGTCATTCATAAACACCCGTTCAGCCAGATTTTTGAAAGATTCAAATCCGATGATGGTCCCGGCAGAATCGGGATGGAAGATGAAAAAGCTGGAATCCTGCACAAAACAGCCGTAAAGTAAATCAAGGTCTTTATCCAAAGCCCAACCGATTGAATTATGAACGACCCTGGAAACCTTTTCCTTTTCTGAAATGTCGGTCTGCCCAATAACCCAGCCATGGATAATCAAGGTCAAAACCAATGCGCTAAAAAATAATCCCTTGCTTTTCATAAATTAGAGTTTATAAGCATTTACAGTATTTTCATAAAAAGTTGGTATAATTAATAAATCCTTTTTTGGAATAAATTCAAAATCTGCAGCGTATTCGCCTTTGTTTTCTGTATGAAAAATGAGTGTTGTTTTTCCATTTGGATCAACCTTATAGATTTTACCTTTCCATAAGGATACCAAAAGATTCCCTCTTCCGTCTGGTCGGATGCCATCAATAAAGCCTTCCGGGAATTTCGCTAACTTTTGAATGGCTTTTGTCTTCAGGTCAGCTTCTTTTAGCCAATTATCTCCGCTGTTTCCAAAAAGCAATTTATCTTCATAGAAGTAAAGAACATTGGGGTCAATAATTTCATCTCCTGATAACCATTCTTCCACACCATCATTTTCAATTTTCCAGATTACATTTTTACGGGAGTCGGAAATATAGATCACTCCATCATTATCAATTGCCAGATCATTCAGAAATACAGAAGCCGGTAGATCAATACGGTTCACAACGTCACCTGATTCAAGGCCTATTTCAGCTATATTCTTCCGTTCTGCTACAAATAATTTATCCTTATAGATTGACATTCCTAAGGGGTGGTTCAATCCTTTCACAAAGTTTAAGTCGAGGATTTCACCATCCAAAGAAATTTTTGAAATAGACTGGGTTATCTGAGGATTTCCCATTGTAAGCTGATCGAAATTGGTCACATACAACACTTCCCTTTTGGGATCAAACAATACTGATTCTGAAACATTAAATACTTTATCGGTTTGCCATATTTTTTTAATTCCTTCCGCAAAAAATGTTGCATTTCCTTCCTGGCACATAAAACCCCAGCCACCAAAACTTTCAGCCACCGCCAACATCAATTCATTGTTTCCCTTTTTCAACGGTAAATACACAGCATCGTTTAAACCTATGATGCCTAGAAAAGAAGGATCGCGTTGTGTGTATGCACTGTTACCATAATACATTGCTTGATTATTTAAGAAAATAACAACTGCATCGCTGTATCCAAATTTCATTTCCAATATGGAATCATATTCCGTAATAATATTGGTTTTGGCAAATATAAAATCAGGTGCCCTACCCTGTCGGGAATGAACCTTTGCAACATCAACCAGTCCTGTTTTATCAGCTTCAACTTTTTGCCATTCAATTTTCTCAATCCTTTGCATTTGAGGAGTTTGATCAAACTCAACATCCACTGTCCGGAAAGGTTGTGATATTTCCCAATCCGTAATTAAACCAATGGGGTAATCATAAACGGGCAATTCACCAAATTCAAGATTGTCGGTTTCTTGAATGCTCAGGTTTGAAAAATATGCACTGCCATTGACAGGACAATTCAAACTGATTGAACCTTTACTATTCCCATGATACAATTCAACTATTTCTAATTCGGGTTTTGGATTTTCGCCAATAAAAACTTGAGCCCTTGTCCCCAAAACTTCAATCCGAATATGAAACCATTCATCAGTTGGAAATTTAGCTGTTTCTGCAGTATAGCCCTTTCCGTTGAACAATTGCCATGAATCAATGCCATTATTTGCAGGACAATATTGCAATGCGTCAGGATAAAATCCTGACCTGTGAGGCCTCACATAAAAATGCTCGTAATCATTTTGCGAGGTTGCCCTAAAAAACACACCCGGGTAAGATCTTTCACCTGTTACTGCCAGGTCAAATTCAATAATACCGTTTTCAAATTCTACATCTGATAGCTGAGCGGTTCCAAGAAAGGCTTTTCGTTCCAGATGATCTACAACCTTTCCATTGAAAATTTGAAACTGATCGGATTCAAAATCAATCACCCTTTGTGAAATGGAAGTCTGGAAGAAAAATAAAAAGAGAAGTAAAATTACCACCCGTGTACTGTATTTTTTCATGATACCTCCTGTTTAAATATTATTCTTATTTCAAAACGGTATTTAATTCAATTCGTATTTCATTTCAAATTGAGCGACTACCCATTCAAAACCTGAAGCTTTCAGGAAGTTGATTAAATCCTCATCATCACTTTGAATGTTGGTGAATTTGATTTTATCCACCCGTCCGTTCAATTGGTCAATAAGCTCTTTAAGCATGGCTGAGCCGATTCCCATTTTGCGGTATTTGGGATCAACCAGGAAGGCCATGATCCAGTTCAGCATCGGATAATAAACCAGCAGGCCAACCTTGTTGATACTGTACTCAGCAGAGATGATCACAACCTCATCCGGAATCCGTTTGATCGCATTGAAACTATTTTCCCATGAGGGTATCCAGTCGGAAAAAGTTTCAAATTCATCAATTTCCGATTTGTCAACAATTTTAAATATTAATGGTATCCGGGCCTCTTCTGTAGATCTGAACTTTTCCAATGGAAGTGCAAAACAATCAAGGCTTCGAATGATTTTAAACCCTGTTTTTTGATAGGCCCTGATGGCTGGAACATTTTCCTGCAATACCTCAAGATAAAATTCCTCAATCTCTTTTTCTTTCAGTGTGGGTTTTATAAAATTGAACATTTCAGCGGCAATGCCTTTGCCCCGGTAGCCTTTTACCAGGCCGGTAATAATATCAAAAGCGGCAGATACTTCATAGTGCTTATCAATTCCAACCAGGGTAAACCCAACCATTTTACGACCGTTGAAAACCCCAACACTTGCCTCGGGTTCGTAACCGTTTTTAATGGCTCGATGGTACATAACATCGGGCGTCATATAGCTGACATCAACCGCATAATCGGAAAAGGCATCAACAAATGCCTGGTGTATTTCTTCAAAAGAAATATTCTCTAAATTTCTAAACTTGATGTTCATAGTGAAGTATTGTTTCTGGATAAGATTAGTAAGTACTTTCCGTAAATATGATTTCTATGAACCAAACCAAACAGTCGCGAATCCATGCTGTTATCCCTGTTATCACCGAGCACGAAATAATGGTTCCGTTTGACAATAATAGGCCCATAGTTAGGTAGTAAACCATTTTTGTTGGAGAATGAGATATTGTGCCCCAGACCCAATCCTGTTTCTCTTGCAAAAAACTCACCGATCAAATTATCCTTTAAAAACCCAAAGCTTTCATCACTTAAAACCTCATATTTGAGTGGTATACGGTTAATGTAAATCTTGTTCTGTTTTAATTCAATGGTGTCGCCTGGTAAACCAATGATCCGCTTTAGCCAGTAATCTCCGTTATCTTTTTTCTTTACTTTGCATAAAACCATATCACCCCTTTCGGGCAGGCAAATTCTAATTAATTTTAAGTTCGAAAATGGAAGCGTAATGTCATAAGCCGACCGGTTGATGATCACTTTGTCGCCCGACATAAATGTTGGGGCATCCGAAGCACCCATTACCATATAGGTTCGAAAAGTGCCAAGCGTAGCAGCAAGAATCACAATCATAACAATTAGAATGATATGAAATTTATTCTTCATGTGTTGAATTTACTCAAACCAGCAGGATTTGATTTTATGAGATTAAAACGGAATCATTCACGTATACTTGATGGCAATCAAGAAAACCATTGATGTGCCATGTTTCTACAGTTTTGTTTTTCAGGCAAATAAGCTTGGGGCAATTTAAGAAAATAAAGGTTTTTGGATTTGAACCGGACATGAATTGTCCGTGAATGAACAGTAATTGTTTTACTTTTAAAGGTTCAATAATTGAAAGCCAATGAATATTCTTTTTAAAAACCATATCCCTGATAAGGACAAATTTTATGATTTGTTTATCACCACCAACTGGAATGACTCCTATAAACTGTGCCCGGAACAATTGTTTGAGGCTTTACAAAAATGCTGGTATATGATCTCGGCATATGATGGTGACCGTTTGGTTGGTTTCGGTAGGATGATCTGCGATGGAGTTGTCCATGCCCTGATTCTCGACCTGATCGTTCATCCTGATTTTCAAAACCAGGGAATTGGAAGTCAGATACTGAACAAGCTTGTTGAAAAATGCCGGCAACATAAAATCAGGGATATCCAGCTTTTCAGCGTGAAAGGCAAAGCGGAGTTTTACCACAAAAATGGTTTTAAAGAACGTCCGGAAGGGGCACCCGGTATGGAGATTAAGTTGTTGCAATAATTATTAATCATCGAAATCATTAATCAATTAAAATTCTCAATTAAAACCCAACCATAAAAGGAATTATCCTGCATTCATTACTTCAGCCCCGGCGTTCGTTACTTTTTTCCCGGCGTTCATTGATCTTCTTCATTTTTGCCTTTCTGATGTTGTAAGTTTATTTTGTGAAACTATTATTTATCTAAAACAAGAATATCATGAAAAAATTTAAACTTATTTCGGTCATGTTGCTGACAGTTATAACGCTGGCAGCGCAATACAATGTAATTAATACAACCCATTACAGTCCTTCTTTAAATCAGGAGAAACCTGTAAAAATTTATCTCCCACCCGACTATTACACCGATTCAACAGAACATTATCCGGTGATTTACTTTTTGCACGGTGCAGGAAATGATCAAACATCCTATCCTGGTTTCGTTTCATGGACACAATCGCTGATCAACAATGAAACAATTCATCCGGTCATTGTGGTATTTGTAAATGGTGACTGCCCGCCTTACTGGGGGAGCGTTTATGCCAATTCAGCATTGTATGGCAATTATGAGGACTATATTGTTTACGATCTGGTAACTTTTATCGATACTACCTTCAGGACAATTCCCGAACGACCTTACCGATGCATTACCGGCCATTCCATGGGTGGAGGAGGATCGGCAAAACTGGCAATTAAACATCCTGATATTTATCGGGGTTTTGCAAGTCATGCAGGGATCATGAATTTTGATACCGTTCTTACCCTCTGGCAACCCATAATTTTGCAGGAAAATGGGGGATCACCTACATACAATTATTACTGGGGGGCCGGCACCTATACGAATTTCATTTTTACAGGGGCAGGAGGCTGGTCGCCAAACCTGAATAACCCGGAAACTTTTGTAGATTTTCCTTATGATTCGCTGGGAAATGTGATTAACTGCATTCTTATGAAATGGAAGCAGCATGACAATAGTAGTATTATTAAGCAGATATCACCAGCCGACAATTTGGGTATTTTCTTTTCATGCAGCACGGAAGACCAACATCAGCTTTATCCTACTAACGAAATGTTTCGGGATACGTTGGTGATGCTGGGATTGGATTATACCTTTCTGACCACTACCGGAGATCATAATTTGTCACCTGAAATGATACAAGCAGGGATGGTGTTCCTGGACTCAATAATGTTTATAGCCACCGGGACAAATGAAGCACTTTCCAATCAACATTCATTTGTGGTTAAATTTTCCGTAAATCCGAATCCGGTATTCAATGAAACTGAAATAATTATTGAACTGACAGAAAATATTATCACAACCCTCGACATCTTGGACATGACAGGAAAAGTCCTTGAATCATATAAAGATCCTGGTAAAAGGACAGATAAAATCGATCTAAAAATTAATTTATCAGGTCTATATCCAGGCATTTATTTCTGCCGGGTAAAGATGGGAAATGAAATGGTAACGAAGAAAATTATAAAAGTTAGGTAATTACTGACGTTTGGATTGACTCACCCCCCGTCCGTCTTGCGACGAACGTCCCCCTCTCTAAACATAGAGAGGGGGTCAGGGGGTGAGTCAATAAACATTTGGTTTCAAATTTATATATATACTACCTGGAATTTCATCATTATGATTAACTTTAGGCAAAATATTCAAACAAAAGTGTTGCGCACCCTGATCATCGATGATGAAGCCCATGTTCGTGAATCGCTTTCCGACATGCTGAAACACCATTGCCCCAATGCTAAGGTTGTTGGGCAGGCCGAAGGAGTGAAGACCGGCATCAAAGCCATCCAAACCCATCACCCCGACCTGATCCTGTTGGATATAAAAATGAAAGATGGCACCGGATTCGACCTTCTGGAAAAAATCGAAAATATTGATTTTAAGATCATCTTTATTACTGCTTTCGACCAGTATGCCATTAAAGCTTTTAAGTTCAGCGCACTGGATTATTTGCTGAAACCGGTTGAATCAATTGATCTGAAAGAAGCCATTGATAAAGCCGATAAAATTTCCCAAAAGGAGGTAAACACACAACTCAATACCCTGGCCAACAACCTGCAAACCGATGACCAGTCGAAAAAGAAGATCATCCTAAAAACCTTTGATAACGTGTACCTGGTCAAGGTGAAAGACATCGTTTATGTTGCATCGGATAGTCGATACTCAACCATTTTTCTTGAATCAAGGGAGCAAGTTATTGTCTCCAATACGCTCAAACATTACGACGAACTGCTGCGAGATTTTGGGTTTTACCGGGTTCATAAATCCTACCTGATCAACCTGGAGCATATTCATCGTTTTGAGAAAGCAGAAGGTGGATATGTCATCCTTGAAGGAGATTCCAAAGTACCGGTGGCTTCGCGTAAGCGCGAGGAGTTGATGGCATTGTTCGAACGCATCAGCGAATGATATGGTTAAGCCGATCATTAAAATAGTATCCCTTTTTTTATTCCTGCTTTTTCAAAGCACTTCATATTCCCAGGTCTTCCAGGATATTGAATGGTATGATGTTGACAGCCTGAAGCAACGATTAACTGATCAGGAAGGAACCGAAAAAGTGAATACCCTGAACCACATTTCAGCGTCCCTTTCTTTCGAAGATTATGCCCTGAGCAAACAATATGCTGATGATGCCTTGTTATTGGCTAAAAAACTTAACTATCAGGAAGGGGTTGCAGCGGCCATACGAAATTTCGGATATATTCAATTTTACCAGGGCAATTATCCCCATGCACTGAATTATTATTGGGAATCGCTCAATATTTACCGAAGCCTGGGGAAGGAAGCCATAGCCGGCAGGATCCTCGAAGATATTGCCACAAGCCATTTTTGTGCAAAGAATGTGCAAAAAGTTTTTGAAGTTATTCATGAGGCCATGCGGACGTTTACGAGTAAGGATGAACATGGCAACCCTGTTGGAAATGTGCGGGATATATCAACCCTGAACATAAGAATGGGCCTGGTTTATCGCACCATTGGAAAATCTGACACGGCACTTTCAATCTACCTGAATTACATCAAAACAGGAGAAAAGCATCATTTTGAAATCACTGACATGTTGGTGATGACCGGCCTGGTGGGTCTTTGCTATTTCGAAACCGGCAATTCCGACAGCGCCTTATATTACTTCCACAAAGCCCTTGAATTTCCGGAAGTTAATCCGAGTATTAAAGCGATGAATAGTGATCATAAAAGAAGGATGGGGGGGATATTTTTTGCCATTGGGCAGCCTGATTCTGCCATATTCTATTTAACAGCGGCTTATGACTGGTTGTCCCGGTCCGGATATCTAATGCAATCACAAAAGGCTGCCATGCAGTTGGGTGAGGTGTATTCCAGCATAAACGACGCCACAAAAGCCGGCTTCTTTTTCAATCGTTCAGAAGCCTTGCTGGATGAGATGATTGAAAAGAATTCATTTTACAGGTACGATTCACTAAAATACACTGTATCGTGGGGAAGGGACCTTTACCTGCCCTTCACAAGGCAGGTGATGCGGGATTTTATCTACGACCTGGCGGTTCAACTTTATGATAAGATGTATCGTTTTTACCTGGCAAGGAATGAGCTTCGCTTGGCCACCAGGTATATGCTCAAATATACGCAGGCCAGGGATACGGTAATGGAATTCGGACGAAACAGGGAATTCATCGAAATCCAGACCAAGTTCGAGACAGAACAAAAGGATAAAGAAATACTAAGCCTGTCACAGGACAATGTCCTGAAAAAAGCGGAACTTGAACAGTCGAGATGGATAGCGGTGGGTTTGGCCGGAGTGGCCATTCTTATCGTTTTCATGGCCATCATCCTGATCCGGCAAAACCGGCTTAAAAACAGCCAGCAAACCCTGCTTTTCCAACAAAGGCTTTTGCGTACCCAAATGAATCCCCATTTTTTATTCAATTCACTCGCCAGCATTCAGAATTTTATCATCAAAGAAAAACCGGAAATGGCCAGTGATTATCTGAGCAGGTTCTCCAAGCTGGTCAGGCAGATACTCAACAATTCCGTTGAAGAATGGGTTCCGCTGGAGGATGAGGTTGAAAGCATCGAAAATTACCTGGAACTTCAAAAGGTTCGATACCGTAATATGTTTGAATACACCATTGAAGTGAATGAAGCAATCGATCAGGAAACCACTCTGGTTCCACCTATGCTTGCACAACCTTTCATTGAAAATTCGATAGAACATGGATTCAAGCATAAAGAAGGTAAAGGGTACATGAAAATTACTTTGAAATTGAATGGCAAACTGATCCGTTTTGAATTGGAAGATGATGGAGTAGGACGCAATAAAGCCCTGCAGTTGTTAAAATCCCAAGACAAGGATCACCGTTCCATGTCAACGGAGATCACCCGGCAACGATTGAAAGTTTTGAGTAAGAAAACTCGGCAGAAGATAAATCTTTCAATTGTTGATCTGAAAGATGAACTTGGCGAAGCTGCAGGGACAAAGGTGGTGTTTGATATACCTTATAAAAATTAGCAAACAATTTCTCTTTTAGTTGCTGAGAAATTAAATTTTTATTCTATTTTTGTACTAATTCATCAGTCAGCTAACAAAATAGTACAAATGTATATTAAGCGACAAATATCAGAAACCATCCGGAGTGCGATAGATCAATTTCCTGTCATCATGCTTACCGGTCCACGACAATCTGGAAAAACAACACTTTTGCAAAATGAGTTCCCGGCATTTCGTTATGTAAACCTGGAGGATCCTGAGCTACGGCTTTGGGCAAACGAACAGCCAAAAGATTTTTTACATAACCATTCATGGCCACTTATCATTGACGAAGCCCAGTATGCTCCTGTTTTATTTTCATACATACAACTGCTGGTGGATGAAAATCAGCAAACCGGAATGTATATTTTGTCGGGCTCACAAAACTTTTTAGTCATGGAAAAAATCTCGCAGTCGCTTGCCGGAAGAAGCGCTATTCTATCTCTGTTGCCATTTTCATATCCTGAATTAGCCGCTGCGAATGTCGTATCCGACACCAATCAAATGGTCGTAAATGGTTTCTTTCCCCGTTTATTTCAAACCGTTGAAAATGTATCATTATTTTATAAAAGCTATATTAATACCTATGTTGAGAGGGATATCCGACAGCTGGCAAATATTGGCAGTTTAAACGATTTCATCAGGTTTATGAAATTATGTGCCGGACGTTGTGGCCAGCTTCTAAACTTATCCTCATTGGCAACCGAAGCAGGTATTTCATACAATACCTGCAAATCATGGTTATCGTACCTTACTACCGGATATGTAGTTAAGCTGATTCAGCCCCATCATCAAAATTTTAGTAAAAAGATCGTAAAAACCCCAAAGATTTATTTTACTGACACTGGTTTGCTCTGTCATTTATTGGGAATTGATTCCCGCGAAACCCTTGCTATTCATGCTATGCGGGGAGCTATCTTCGAAAACCTGATGTATGGCGAACTCCTGAAAAGCAGGAATAACATTGGAAGTGATCAGGATATATTCTTTTGGCGGGATAATCATGGAACAGAAATTGATTTTTTATTGGAGAAGTCAACTAAAATTTATGCAATAGAGGTGAAATCAGGAATGAACTTTCATGATACCTACCTTGGAAACTTAATTAAATATCGTAAATACAATCCCGATGTTGAGAAATTATTTTTAATTTATGACGGTTCAATAGAACGTGAAATCAACGGCATCCAACTAATAAATTGGACGAACGTAAGCAAGATATTTGATTAAAATTTTGATTTTGACCAAAACTTTTCATCAGGAAATTCTACGGCTTCAAAAGATGTATCACAGTTTAGTGTTATTGGATAACACGCAGGATCAATAGCTAGTATAAACCAAAAGGCCCGACAGAAGATAAATCTTGCAATTGTTGATTTAAAAGATGAAAAGGAAATCCGTCCGGGACAAAAGTGACTTCTGATATTCCTTTGTAAATAATCAGTGTCAAATGTAGGAAAAGTTTCCATTCGTTTTTTTTTTTTTTTTTTTTTTGAAAAGCACCTGTTATCAACAATAAAATCAGGTTGTTAACATCTGTTTCGGGGTAAGTTTTTACTTTTCTCAAAAATCAACCGCTATTAACAAAAAATGTATGGCTGTTTTAATAAAAACCTCTGTTGTTGCTTGCTTTGAGGGGTTTCATAGGCTAAATTTGCAATATATTTTCAAAGGTTTTGGAAAAAGACAAAATCATACAAGTGCTTTTGCAGAAAATAGAAGAACTCACCAAAGAGGTCCAATACTTAAAAGAACGCCTATCCAAATACGAACATCCTAAAAATTCAGGCAATAGCTCTATACCACCCTCCAAAGACGAAAACCGACCCAAACGTAATACGAGTTTGCGGGAAACCGGTCGCAGGCCAGGCGGACAAACCGGGCACAAGGGCAATACATTGAAAATGGTTTCAAATCCTGACATTTTACAGGAACACATTCCATGCTATTGTGAGGGTTGTGGAATGACATCAGCAACCTTTCAAGTGAGTTTGCCGGTAAACGCCAGGTAATAGATATCCCGGAGATAAAACTACATGTAACCGAACACAGGATATATAGTAAGGTTTGCAGTTGCGGCCATGTAACAACAGGGGATTTCCCCTTCCAGGCCAATGCTCCTGTAGGCTATGGCAATAATATAGAAAGTCTGATCGGCTATTTTCATTCCCGCCAGTACATCCCTTTTAAACGGATGCAGGAATTTTTTAAAGACGTGTTCAATATTCCCATAAGCGAAGGAGGCATTCATTATCTGTTAAACAAGTTCTTGTAGCAAAGGCCTTGCCCGCATATGAACTGATAAAGCAAAAACTTTCCTCAACTACGGTTGCTGTTGGAACAGATGAAACAGGATTGAAAGTAGCAGGGGATAAACACTGGGCATGGACATGGCAAAACAATGATGCAACATTTATTTCAATAACCGACAACAGGGATGGCAAGCATTAATGAAAACTTCAGAAACGGATTTGAAAATGCTGTATTGGTTCATGATTGCTGGAAAAGCCACTTCAACACCAATGCTTTGTCACATCAAATATGCATTGCCCATTTGTTAAGAAATTTGAATTACCTGACAGAATTATACAACCACAAATGGAGCAAGGTATGCAAAATGGTCTTTAAGTCACTTCTGGATTTAAAATTCAGAATGAGTGATGTGGACTATTATATCCCTAATCCGATAAGGACAACCCTAAAGCCGGTTGGACTTCTTGATAAATTACAAGTTGGACAAAACCATAAAGAACTCATTACTTTTCAGAAAAGGCTTATCAGATACAGGGACTATCTTTTTACATTTCTTATCATCCCAAAGTGCCACCGGATAATAATGCCTCGGAAAGAGCGATACGCAATATAAAGGTCAAGCAGAAAATATCAGGCCAGTTCAAATCGCCAAACGGGGCTTTTATATTTGCAGTATTGAGGTCAATAACCGACACGGTAATCAAGAATAATCAGAATGTGTTGTTCTCCTTAAATATTATCGCTAAATTGAACACTGATTAGTTACATTCCTTTTAAAAATTAAGTTTTTTGTTTATCTATTCAATGTACTTCTTTATGTTTTATAATATCCTCCTTAAAACAGGTCAAAATTATTCAAAATTCAATTTTAATAAAAAAATCTTAAACTTCAAGATTTTATTGAAACCCAATAATAGCAAGCTCTTAAGCGCTTAACCATAACAATCCCCCACAATAAATTTAACTTTTGTTTAATTATTTTATCTTTTTATTAAACAATTATTAATGTTTAACGTTTATACTATCAAATTAAACAAAATATAAATTTAAATCTTAATAAAATGAAAAAATCAAATTTAATTCTCGAACACTTGTAATGGTATTTACATTCGACTTTTACAACGATGGCAATTCAGCCAAAGAAACAGCACAAATGAATGTAGTTGAAATAGCAATCGCTAACGAAAGGTTTTCAATCTTAGTGGAAGTTGTCGTGAAGGCAGACCTTACTGAAGCATTAAGTGCAGAAGGCCCATATACCGTTTTCGCACCGACAAACGAGGCATTCGAAGCACTATTTACTAACCTTGGAGTAAGTGGAATAAATGATCTTACAAAGGAACAATTGACACGAATCCTGCTTTATCATGTAATTAGTGGTGAAGTATTGTCAAAAGACCTAAAATCAGGACAGGTATCCACACTAAATGATAAAGCCTCACTCAATGTAGAAGTTTCGAAAAAGAAAGTGATGGTGAATAACAGCAATGTTGTTATTGCTGACATTGAAGGATCTAACGGTGTAATTCACGTTATTGATCAGGTAATGGTTCCCAATACTAAAACTGCAGCAAAATCAAGCGGTGGTTGTTCAAACTAATAATTTAAACACTAAAAAAATAAAATCATGAAACGAATAAAATTAAACTTAGCCTCCTTTGCAATGTTGTTTTCAATAATAATTTTGGCAACAGCCTGTAGCAAAGATGATGATAATGATGTAACTCCTCAGACTGAGCCAATGGCTAAAAGCATTGTGCAAATTGCAACCGAAGATGATAATTTCAGCATACTGGAAGAAGCTCTTGTGAAAGCCAATTTGGTATCAGCATTGCAAGCTGATGGGCCATTTACCGTTTTTGCTCCCACAAATTCAGCATTCGAAATGCTTTTTGAATCATTGAATGTAAATGGAATAGACGACTTATCAGCTGAGACACTAACTCCTATTTTGCTTTACCATGTTTTGGCCGGAAAAGCCATGTCATCTGATATTGCAACAGGATACTTTGAAACTTTAAGCAATGCAACTCCGGATAGCAAAGGAATTGTATTGTATGCTATGGTTGGTAATGGGGTAATGATCAATAATTCAATTACAGTAACACAGGCAGACATTTCTGCATCAAATGGTGTTATTCATGTTATTGACAAAGTTATGCTTCCTCCAACCGTTGTTGACCTTGCTATTCAAAATGCGAATTTTAGCACGCTGGTTGCTGCTGTGGTAAAAGCCGGATTGGTCGATGCCTTAGTTGCTGAAGGCCCTTTCACAATATTTGCACCAACCAATGCTGCCTTTGATGCTGCTTTTGCCGCACTCAACATCTCCGGACTTAATGATCTTACTGCTGAAGCACTAACACCCATTTTGTTGTACCACGTTGTAGCCGATAATGTGCTGGCATCAGAAGTATCAGCAGGTATGGTTCCTACTTTGAATACAGAGAGTAATATTACTGTTACGGTTTCAGAGCAGGGTGTAATGCTGGATAATACAGCCAAGGTAATCGCCACTGATGTTCAGGGCAGCAATGGAGTTATTCATGTAATTGACAATGTCATTTTACCCAACTAGTTAATAAAAGATATTTCCAGAAAGAATTTAGGTTGCAATAGAAGGCTGGTTTTATCTTTAGTCAAGCAGATGTCCAATGGGCATCTGCTTTTTTTCTTTTATTACCTCACCTTTTTGTAAAACGTGCGAAAACCAAGTTGCTTTGTTAAGTTTCTTTTTTACTTTTATCCCTCAATTATAATATCATGCAAGAACACTACATTAACGAGACAGTAGAGAAAAGCAAGACTTATTTCAATTCCGGGTATGGATGTGCGGAAAGTGTTTTAATGGCTCTTGCTGAAGCCAAAGGTATTCAGTCGGCTTTATTTCCCCGGATAGCTTCAGGGTTTTGCGGAGGAGTAGCCAACACAGGTGGAATGTGTGGGGCCGTCATCGCTGGAATTATGGCCATTAACATTATCTATGGAAGAGACAAGGCTACAGAATCAAAAGAGGCCAATTACCAGAAGGTTAAAAAATTTGTTAAGGAATTTGATGTGAAATTCGGTTCTGTGAATTGTCCTCAACTTACCGGCTGTGATCTAGGAACTGCTGAAGGTCATGCAAAATTTAAGGAATTGAATGTCCATAAAAAATGCACAGATTTTACTGCCGAAGCAACTCGGCTTGTATTGGAAATAATATAATTGAAATATGTATAAAAGGTTGTCTCAAAGTCCTTTTTCTCCTCCACGGTCAGGTTGAGCCTGTCGAAACTTATATGGCAAATAGTCACATGCACATTTCGACAAGCTCAATGTGACCGATATTATTGGCTCTTGAGGCAACCTCAACAGGAAATTAAAAAAATATGTTATTGAATTACACCCTCGCCTGGTTTGGCCTTATGGTTATTGCCATTTTAAATGGTTCACTGAGGACCTTTGGATATGGCAAATTTATGCCCGAGATCAGGGCGCATCAACTCTCTACTTTAACAGGAATCATATTGATTGGTGTTGCGATTTATTTCATGAACCTTCTCTGGCCCATCAATTCCTCACAATTAGCATTTAGTATCGGTATTATTTGGCTGGGAATGACCATTCTCTTTGAATTCGTCTTCGGCCATTTTGTGATGAAACATCCCTGGAAAAAACTTTTCCTTGATTACCGAATTGACAAAGGCCGGGTTTGGGGATTGTTTTTAATCTGGATATTTATAGCACCCTGGATTATTTACAGGTATTTTTAATGCAATACGATTTGATCGAACAGGTTTGAAAAACCCTGATCAAAAAAAAACCACGTTAACCAGACAAAACCCAACGATAACGAATCCATTCCCGACGTTTGTACATCTGTTTCATTACAGGCATTTTCATGTTGTAATTTTATTTCCAGATTAACTTTCCCATAGGGATGCCTATGGCTTAAAAACAAGAACATCATGAAAAAACTTACTATTTTATTAACAGCACTAATGGCAGTAAACATCTTATTCGGGCAGTACAAAATTGACACTTCATTTTACAGCGAGGCTTTGGGGGAAGAAAAAATGGTAGATGTATATTTTCCTCCTGGATATGATGAAAATCCAACCTGGTGTTATCCTGTAATTTATTATTTACATGGATATGGTGGTGATCAGAACACAATGGGAACCATGATTTCCTGGATTACATCCTTGTTCAATAGTGGCACCATTGGTCCTATAATAATGGTAGGAGCTGACAACAGTCCGGATCCCTTTGGGGGAAGTTGCTATCTTAATTCCATTTTATGGGGCAATTACGAAGATTATATGGTGAACGATTTAATCGAATGGATTGATGCATCATTTCGCACATTGCCTTTTCGAAATGCAAGAGGCTTGCTTGGACAATCAATGGGAGGATATGGTGCACTTCGATACGGGATTGTGCATAAAGATAAATTTGGGGTGCTGGCTGCGCATGCAGGGGTGAATAATTTCCATGATGCATATTTCAGGGAGCATATGCAACAGTCCATACTTTCTGAAAACAATCCGGGTCCTCCTTATTCGTATCAATTTACCGCCGGATTAAAAACAATGCTTTCTTTCCTTATGTGTGGGGCTGCCTCTCCTGATACAAACACTCCCCAGACTTATGTAATTCCTCCAATTGTGCAGTATATGCTTGATGAAAATGGAAATTATATTGATTCTATTCTGGTCAAACAAGATCTGCTGGATAATATTTTTCTAATCGGATCCCTGACTCCCTCAGATAGTATAGGAATTCTTCTGGGTTGCGGAACGAATGATGATTTCTTTTTATATCCCGGTCATATGGCTCTTAAAGATTCTATGGATTACCATACCCTGCCTTATGAATTTTATTCCCAGCGAGGGAGACCATAGTATGCCTTAGGTGCATTTAAGCAACGAGCACTAACATTTATTGATTCCCTGATAATGCCTGCGGTACTCCGATGTCTGGAATTCAATTATTTTCTCAGAAAACCTGCCAGTTAAAACTCGAAAATTTTCCAAATCCATTTGCTCAATCTACTACCATCCAATTTGACTTATCCACAGACAGCCATATTGAGCTTGGCATATGGAATCACCTGGGCCAAAAGATTGAAATACTGCAAGAAGGGAATAAAAAAGCCTGGACGTTATCATTTTGAACTTGATGCTTCCGAATTACCTGGAGTTTATTTGCATGCTCAAGGGTGGAAATGAAATATCGAAGAAAATAATCAAAACAAATTAATGAACGTCAGACTTTGGAATTTGATATTTGTAATTTGTAATTTGGCATTTTTCCGATTATGTCTATCTTTAAAAAAACTTCTTCATTGAATATGCTTCGAACCATCATCATCGATGACGAGGACCACCAACGGCTGACCATCGAAAAAATGGCAAAACGATATTGTATGAACGTCGCCCTTGTTGCACAGGCCGATGGTGTAAAATCGGGGATAGAGGCCATTAAAAAATACAAACCGACTACGGTGTTGCTTGACATTAAAAATGGACGACGGTACTGGTTTTGATTTGTTAGACAATCTGCGTCCTATTGATTTTAAAGTGATCTTTATCACGGCTTACGACCAATATGCCATCAGGGCTTTTCGCTTCAGCGCCATTGACTACCTGCTCAAACCCCTCGATCCGGATGAACTTGTGCAAGCGGTAGAAAAAGCAGACCAAATCATCCAGAAAGATTTCAATACACAACTTGATAACCTGAAAGAACAGCTGTCTCCGGATAATAAAGCCAATAAAAAAATCATCATCAAAACTTTTGATAACATTCATTTGGTTCCGGTCAATGAAATTCTTTTTTGCGAATCGGATGGAAATTATGTTAGTATTCACTTAATCAATCAGTCCAAAATCCTCGTATCATCCTCCTTAAAAGATTATGAGGAAATACTGGGTGATAGTGGCTTCTACAGGGTGCACAAAACCTACCTGATCAATATACGCTATATCCGGAGGTTCGAAAAAGCCGAAGGGGGTTCTGTGGTATTGGAAAATGAAATTAAAATTCCGGTGGCTTCCCGAAAAAGGGAGCATTTACTGGAAATGTTTGAACGGTTGACGAAAGTATAAATAAGTGCCACTTCAATAATTTGTTTGAAGTATGAATAAACATCTGGTTTTTTTACTTCTGGGTTTAATGCAATGGTTTGGATTATTTTCACAGATCAATTATATTTTCGACCAGGAAAGAGCAGATAGCCTGTTTAGGATTTTACCCGATGCCAAAGGTGAAAACCGGGTTGATGTATTGAATGATTTATCCTATTTATACATTCTTCGCATGCCCGGACTATCAGACAGTCTTGCAAAATTGGCCCTTAAACTTTCGCAAGACATGAATTATTCAAAGGGAGAAGCTTATTCGCATTTTGTATCTGGAATTATGAACTACACCATGAACCGGAATCTATCCGCGTTTGATGAATTATTCTTGGCTGCCGAATTGAGTGAAAAAAACGAGGATACTGCCTTGCTGATCGATATTTATTTTCAACTTGGGGGAATGTCGTATTTCTTAAGGGGAGAATCAAATATCCAACGAGGGATATCCTATATGGCCAAAGCAATGGAATATGCTGTTTCATCTGGCAACAATCTTCGAATTGCACAAATTTATGCAACCTATGGATATGCAGCAAATACATCAGGTGATGGTGAAAGAGGAAAGGAGATGTTTGAAAACTATTTTCAACATATTAAAGGAATTCCCTTAACCCGGATGGAAAAAGCGCTAATGATTGCTTCGTATGGAGACTCCTACAAACTCACGGGTGATCTTCGAACCGCGATCAATAAATACCTGGAGTCACTTTCTGTTTATGATCCTGAAGCAATTGAAGAAAGGGCTTTGATGTCGCAAAATGCATCCACACTTGGCAATATGTACCTGGGTTTTAACAAACCGGATAGTGCTCTATTTTATTACAATTATGGATTGGAATTGGCACACAAGTATTCTCATTTGTATGGCCTTGTTCGAAATTTCATAAACCTGGCGAACTACTTCTACAATGCCGGTGGGTTTGAAAAATCAATAATCTATTGTGACTCGGTAATATTCTACGGAAACATGATTGCTCAAAGAGGATCGTATTATGGGAAGGGAAAATATGACAAAATGGTTAGTGTTAGTCTGGAAATATATTCCCCATTGTCTCCGGCATATAAAAAATACTATGCCTGGACAACCATGTTTGAGGCCTATGAGTTACTACAAGCCATTTATGAGAAACAACAGGATATTTCTGCTGCATACAGCACCTTTAAATCATCCTCAACAATAAAGGATAGTATAACCAATTTTGAAAAGAATAAAGAACTCAGTGAAATCCTGATCAAATACGAAACCGAACAAAAGGAAAAACAAATACTGGTATTATCGCAGGAAAACCAGCTTCAGGAATTGAAGATACGACAAAATACATTTTTCCTGCTTGGGTTGGGAGGAATGATAATTCTGGTTGTATTGTTTGCCGTTATGTTGCTTCGGCAAAATAAGATCAAAGCCGATCAACAAGCTATTTTATTGAAGCAACAGTTGTTCCGGTCACAAATGAACCCCCATTTCATATTCAATTCGTTGGGAAGTATCCAAAGTTCCATCATCAACGAAGAACCGGATAAAGCAGTGAAGTACCTGTCGAAGTTTTCCAAACTGATGCGGAACATTCTAGACAGCAGCCAGGAAGAAACCATTTCGCTAAAGGATGAATTAACAACCATCGAAAATTACCTCGAACTGCAAAAGGTGCGATTTCCCCGAAAATTTGATTACTCCGTTGAGGTGGATGAGGATATTGATGAAGAACAACTGTTCCTCCCGCCCATGCTGGCACAACCCTTTATCGAAAACGCCATTGAGCACGGCATCAAACACAAAGGTTCAAAAGGGAATATTCATGTCCGATTTAAATTGAATGAGCTTAACCTGATTTATGAAGTTGAAGATGATGGCATTGGCCGGGATAAAGCACAGGAAATTCAACTTAATCAAAATAGTGACCACAAGTCGCTGGCCACAACCATAACCCAGGAAAGGATTAAAGTGCTTAACAAAAAGTTAAAGCATAAGATCAAACTTGAGATTTTTGATTTGAAAAATGAGAAAGGTGAGGCAACCGGGACAAAAGTGATTTTTGAGGTTCCAGTTTAAGATTAATTTGCAGCGCTTGGGCTCATTTTATAATTCACTCATCAATCCCATTGCACCAAATTTTCCAATTCGCATCAGCAAAAAATGAAAAAAGGAATAATTTACTATTTTTACAAAAAAACATTCACTAATATTTTGTATGTCTTCTCAGCAATTTACTTTGTAACTCCCGGTGTTTATTTATCCTGGCATTCATTTCTCCAATTGAAGCAATCATATATTTGTTCATTTGATCCATCATATGATTGTAAATTTATTTACAGTTTATATTATTTGATCTATAACTTATTTATGAAGTGCAAAATGGTGCCATTAGATGTGAAATGGCTCAAGAAATTAAACTCAACCTAAACAAAGACCATAAGTCGCTGGCCACAACCATAACACAGGAAAGAATAAAAAACCTCAACAAAAAGTCAAAGCACAAGATTAAATTTAAGATTAATGACTTGAAAAATTATCAGGGTGAAGCATCTGGAACGATAGTGGTTGTTTGATATTTCTTTAAAGAATTAATCAGTTCATCGCTGCTCAATCAAACCAAAAGCATAATACAACGGCAAAAAAGTAAGCTTCTGTTCATGAATATTGCCGTAAGGTGCTGTAGATAGAACATACCCTTGATCGATATTCGGGTATTTCTGTAAAAGTAGATGCATACTCCTGAGCTTTCCTGCTGCTCCTCCTTTAACTTCAATGGGATAAATTTTACTGTTTCGCACAATAAGGTAATCTACTTCAGCAGAACTGCTTTTGGCATCCCGCGACCAATAGTATAAATTTTCTATTCCAGCTGACAAAAACTCCTGACCGACAAACTGCTCCGCTAAAGCACCCTTGTACATAGCTAGTAAATCATTCTTTGTGAATTCGATATTTGAAGGAAGGTCGTTTAAAGCACGCATCAAGCCAATATCAACCATTAGCGCTTTAAACTTTCTATCCGAAGCTGAAGCCTCCAATGGAAGGGAAGCTGGAGATGTTGCGCTGACTTTATTGATAATCCTTGCAAGCAATAAAAGGTCGAAGGCCTTTTTATTGGTTGGTCCGGAAAACTCATTCGAAATTTGTGTATATTTTATCTGGTGCCCAATATTTTTTGCTACAGTGGTCAGAACATGATTCAAACTTCTTTTATCAGAGTAAGGAGCATATTTGGAAAAATCCTGGCGATAAGTTTCAATCAGATCCTTTTGAATATCGAATACTTCAGCCAGGCTTTGAGTTTCCTGCCAAATTTTTACACTTTCAGGCATTCCTCCCAAATACATATATTGACGCAAACTATCCAGCAACATCGTATGGATGGAGTCAGGTAATTTTTCAGGTTTTGCAAGAATAATTTCAGCAGCCTGGTCTTTACCAACAGCCTTTAAAAACTCATAGAAATTCATGGGCATCATATGCATGATTTGAACACGGCCTACCGGAAAACTGATGTCTTTAATTGCAAACTCAAGCAATGAACCTGCAGCAATAATATGCAACTTCGGAAGCTCCTCATAGAAATACCTTAGCGACATGATGGCCTTTGGTGATGCCTGAATTTCATCAAAAAAGAGCAGGTCATTTCCTGGAGTAATTTTCGTATTTAATAAAATTTCAAATTCACTTATGATCCTAATGGGGTCAAGATTTTTTTCAAAAACTCCAATCCAATCCGGATTTTTTTCAAAATCCACAATATGAGTTTTACCCATAAAATGCACTTTCCCAAATTCTTTAATACTGTATGTCTTGCCAACCTGTCTGGCTCCCCGTACGATCAATGGTTTACGATTTAAGGAAGTCCTCCACTGTTCCAGTTTGCGTAAAAATAGTCTCTCCATACTTTATTATAATTTAGAAATACAAGGCAAATTTAAGGCTAACCCTTTAGAAATACAAGGCTTTTTCTGTTTAACCTGTTTAGAAACACAAGGCTTTTTAAAAATCTATACATTCAATTCAACCATCTTGTAAGAGATTTCCTCTGTATTTCTTGGTGTTCATTTATTTTGCCCCGGCATTCATTTATCCAAAGGGGGCATTCATACATCTGTTTCATATCAACCTTTCAAAAGTTGTAAATTTATCTACAACTTAATTCTAAAACTACCATTATGAAAAAATTTATTTTAATCATTTCATCTGTAGCTCTGATTCATACCATGTTACTGGCGCAGGGCTGCCTGCCCGAAGGTATAACCTTTTCTAATCAGGAACAGATTGATAATTTCCAAATTCATTATCCTATTTGCAGCGTAATTGAAGGAGATGTTTATATAAATGGATCTGATATCGTCAATTTAAATGGCCTGAATGTCTTGACTTCCATTGGCGGATATTTATGGGTTTATGGTAACGCAAATTTGGTCAGTTTGGATGGTTTAGATAATATTAATTCCATTGGAGGAGATCTTAGATTTAGTCAAAACAGTTCCCTTGCTAGTTTGAATGCTTTGAGCAGTCTAAGTTTTCTTGGGGAAAGCCTCGGAATTTACAATAATCCAGTACTTTCGACTTTGTCTGGATTAGAAGGAATAGCTTCTGTTGGGGGCGATATTAGTATTTCTTACAATGATGCGCTGAATAATTTATTGGGACTTGAGAATATTACTTATGTTGGAGGCCTCACTATTCAAGCCACTCATCTGAATAGTTTAATGGGGCTGAACAACCTGGATTCGATTGCAGGTAATGTTGACATATCATGGAATAATTCTTTGAATAATTTATCAGGGTTAGACAATTTAGCATATATCGGTGGAGATCTCAGTATCTGTATAAATGATGCGCTGACAAGTTATACAGGATTGGAACATTTAATCACTATTGCAGGAGGATTATATATCGGAGACTACGGGAATTCACCACCATTCTACGATACCTCGTTAACAAGTATATCAGCATTGGAAAGTCTGACAAGTGTCAGTAGGCTTTATGTGATGAATAATTTTGCACTTACAAGCTTAGAAGGTTTGGAAAATATTGATGCTAATTCATTAGAGACGATTTTTATTTATAATAACTGGAACTTGTCCGAGTGTGATATTCAAAGTATTTGTGATTACCTGGTGTTAACAGGCGGTTATGTGAATATAAACCAAAACGCCCCCGGTTGCAATAGCCCGGAAGAAGTGGAGGAGGCCTGTCTTGAAACAAATGTAAAGGAAGTTGTTAATAGCCCGGAAATGACCATTTCTCCAAATCCAGTAAATGATATGGCAGTTTTAAGCTTGAAAATTCCGGCTAAAGGTTCTGTGGAGATTTGCCTTTACAACACAACTGGTATTTGCCTCAGAAGTTGGCAATTTCACAATCAGCAACCTGGATACAATATGCATAATCTGGATTTGAAAGAATTGCCTGCTGGCGTCTATTTCTGCATGGTTCAGATTGGGGATAAAACAGCAACGAAAAAAATTATTAAAACGAAATAGGATTAATCGTTTAATAAAAGAAAAATTGGTATTTATATTTCCCCTTTTATGCTTACTTTTACTAAGAATACGACAAAAACAAGAATGCTCCGCACCCTCATCATTGATGACGAGCCGCATATTAGGGAAACGCTAATTCACCTTGTGGAGAAATATTGCCCGCAAGTAAAAGTTGTTGGGGAAGCTGAAAGTGTTGCTTCGGGTATCAGGGCAATTAGGGAAAAAATACCGGAATTGGTATTGCTGGATATTAAAATGGACGACGGAAACGGCTTTGACCTGCTCAACCATTTTGAGAATATTGATTTTAAAGTAATCTTTATTACGGCCTATGAAAAATATGCCATCCAGGCTTTTGGATTCAGCGCCATTGATTACCTATTGAAACCCGTGAATCCTGAAAAGCTAGCAGAAGCAGTTAAACGTGCTGAACAAATGGTGCAACAGGATTTTAATACACAGTTGGTCACCTTAAAGGAAAACCTCAAAACCCCTGAAAATAAAAACCGAAAGATCATCCTGAAGACCATGGAAAATATTTATCTGCTCGATGTGCAGGAAATTATCCATTGTGCTTCTGATGGCAACTATACCATTTTCGAAACCATAAATGACGAAAAAATTGTTGTTTCCAAAATCATCAAGGAATATGATGAGTTGTTATCCGACAGCGGTTTTTTTAGGGTGCACCGTTCCCACCTGATCAATTTGAAACACATCCGGCGTTTGTCGAAACAGGATGGTGGTTATGTGGTAATGAGCAACGGGATAGAGGTACCTGTTTCATCCCGCGGAAGGGAACGCTTACTGGAATTGTTTGAAGAAATAGCTGGAAAATGAAGATATCTCCCAAATATTATTTTTCGATTTTTATTATCCTTTCCTGCCATATGTTTGCAGGTAAAACATTAAATGCGCAGTATTACTTCAACATGTTTAAACAAAGTGCCGATACCCTTTACCCAAAGTTATCCGGTGCAAGCGATAAGGATAAAATCCCAGTTTACAATGGTCTTGCTTTTTACCATTCGTTTTCATCATACGACTCTGCGATATATTATGCTGAAAAAGCACTTCACCTGGAGGAAATATATCCTGATCAAATTCAAAAAGCAAATGCTTACCGACACATGGGGAATGCTTATTCACTGGAAGCAAAATATGGGAAAGCTTTGTTTTATTTAAACCAGGCACTTCAGATTTTTGAAAAACAAAAAGATTATCGAAAAATAGCCGAATTATATTTTGATTTGGGAAAGCTGAACTATGATATGAGTGACTACGACAGGGCCATATCCTATTCTGATAAACTTGTTGCACTTTATAAAACTAAAACCAGTGACAACCTCATTATTGCCTCGCCGCTTGAATATGGAATAATTATAGGCTTAACGGGGGGGGCAGCAAGAGAAAAGAAAGACTACAATCTGGCATACAAGTACTTTTATGAATACATTGGCCTGAGCAAACAATATGATTTTCCGTACCGTGTTGATGCCATTATGATCCTCTCTCTTGCATCTGTTTACGAATTAGACCAAAAGTACGATTCGGCATTGAAATATTATTATGAAGGGCGATCATTATATCCCTGGAATAGGGATAAACCTCGAAGCCAACAAACGGGATATGAACGAGACATAGGTAATTTAATTTTCAGAACAGGAAATTCAGAGGCCGCAATCCCATTGTTAAAACTTGCCTACACAGAAGATGAATCTGATGGAAAATTCTTTTATGCAACTTATAGTACTGCCAATCTTGGGGATGCCTATCTTCAACTTGGGAAAAAAGATTCTGCCCTTTTTTATTATCAGGAATCGTTGCGGTTGTCTGAAGAAATGTACAAAGCGAATTTCGGATCATCCAAAGATTCGGCTGAGTCAACTGTATTTGGCGGGTATCAGTACTTTTTTAATATCAATGAGGCAAATACCAGGCAGTTTTATTACGGGCTAATGAACAGGACTTACCAGAACCTCTATAATTATTATTTGCATCTGTATGATTCTGTAAATGCATTGATCTTTATTCAAAAAAAGCTTCCCTATATCGATTCGCTCCAACAGGTAACCAATGAAATTGAATTGCATAAAATTCAGGCAAGATATGAGAATGAGCGCTTAGAACTGCAAGTGAACAATTTATCCATTGACAATGAAAATAAAGAATATAGTTTACATCGTAGCCAACTCATTTTAACATTGGTAGGGGTTATCTCTTTTTTGCTTATTTCTTTTGGAGTATTTTTCTTTCGCCAGAACAAAATCAATGCAGGGCATGAAAAATTGCAGATTGAACAAAAGCTCTTACGCACCCAGATGAACCCCCACTTCATTTTCAATTCGCTGGCCAGTGTGCAGAATTTTATAGTCAAACAGGATGATACCAAAGCAAGCATTTATCTCTCTCGATTTTCTGATTTAGTGAGAAGTATTTTAAACAACTCAATTGAAGAACAAATCACCCTGGAAGAAGAAATCAATACCATCGAAAACTACCTGGAACTCCAAAAGATCCGCTTTCCTGAAAAGTTTTCTTATTCAATCGAAATGGATGAAAAGCTTGATCCCGAAAATACGTTTGTCCCGCCCATGCTGGCACAACCCTTTATCGAAAACGCCATTGAGCACGGCATCAAACACAAAGGTTCAAAAGGGAATATTCATGTCCGATTTAAAATGGATAAACAAAAACTAATTTATGAAGTGGAAGATGATGGCATTGGCCGGGATAGGGCTCAGGAAATTCTTCAAAAGCAAAATAAGGATCACAAGTCACTGGCTACAAGCATAACCCAGGAAAGGATTAAAGTGCTTAACAAAAAGTTAAAGCATAAGATCAAACTTGAGATTTTTGATTTGAAAAATGAGAAAGGTGAGGCAACCGGGACAAAAGTGATTTTTGAGGTTCCAGTTTAAGATTAATTTGCAGCGCTTGGGCTCATTTTATAATTCACTCATCAATCCCATTGCACCAAATTTTCCAATTCGCATCAGCAAAAAATGAAAAAAGGAATAATTTACTATCATTACTGTCCACTTAAAATAAGCTGAGGGACAGTTGTTTATAATTTAGTTCTTTGACATCTTTGTAATCTATACTTGTAAACAGCTCTATTACAGGCGTTTTGTCTAGTAGGGATATCCCAATTATTTGTAATATTTCGTAGGTTGAACGGTCTATTTTAAGATCGTGCCCTACGATGGCAACAAGACAATACGTAATAATTGCAGTGTATATCTGGATTCGAACAGCATTTTCAGAAGTCCCCCAAAAGGACTTTATTTTCAAGTGTTGTTTTATCCATTTAAAGAATAGCTCGACTTGCCAACGATTTTTGTAAAGTAAAGCTATTTGTTCAGCCGAGAGTTCTATATTGTTGGTCAAGAATACAAAAGTACGTTTGGTTTCTTCATCATAGAATTTAACTCTTCGGAGTTTATCTGGATAATTCTTAGAGACATAAAAGCCTGTCAATTTGCCTATTTGATCACATTGTATACCTTTAGCCTTGTCTACCTTTCGGGAATACATTCTTCGGAATTTGAGATTAGATTTAGCTCGTACAACAAAAAATGCTGACAGAATAGTTATCTTGTATAAACGTTCGTAATCAACATATCCACGATCAAAAATATAGTATGCACCGCTCTCATATGGGATATAATCCATGGCGTTAATATCGTTAACTGTTGCTGCCGTAATATGAATAAAAGCAGGGATTTGAGTAGTGATATCGTAAAGTGTGTGCAGTTTGATTCCTCCTTTGGTTTTGCGAAACTTTGCCCACCAGAACACGCTCAGACAAAGGTCAATAGTTGAAGAATCAAAAGCATAAACTTTACCTTTAATCTCAAAATTGTCACTCTCTCGTTTCTTGCGTGCAAGACCAATCAAATGATAGGCAAACTCCTCAAACATCTTACAATCCCGCTTCTCATTTGCTTTTGCAAGGTTACTTCGTGTTACACTTTTACCAAATCCAAGATGGTAGGTTTTTCGGCTATGAGCTTCAAGGGCTATAATCAAATCCCGTAAACTATCACGGTTGGTAAGTTGCCCAAGATCATGCAAAGCATCTGATTCCAGCAGCTAAAATGCCGAACATACTTATCGCCATGGTAGCGAACTACTATACAGTCAAAAACCCTTTTTGGAAGGAACTCATGTTAACTGTGCGAAAACATATTTGCCGTTATTCATCGAGGATTATTTTCCACAATAACGATTTCAAATCGATACGTAACTATAAAACTCTAGAATATAGATTAACAAAGGATTTCAAAGAACAATATTTATTTTTTAGTGGACACTAGTGATTTACTATATCAAAACTGCTCATCTCATAAAGCAATAAAAACAGATTTTTGCTTTTTGCATTAAGCAATTTATTGTATTTTTGCTTTTTGCATAATACAAAAAATAGTATTCTTTAAAATTTCAACAATCGGAAACAATGGAAAATCTTATCAATAAATCACATAGAAAAGTTCAATCATCCAACGTAACTTTTAAAAGGTTTCTTATTGATGAAATCCATTGGGAGGATAGGCTTATTGGCATCAAAGGTGCCCGGGGAGTTGGCAAAACAACCATGTTGCTTCAATACATAAAGGAGTATTTGCCTACAGGCAGTTCTCCATTATATGTTAGTTTAGATGATCTTTACTTTTCTTCCAATCGTTTATATGACTTGGCTGAGGAGTTTATAAAATATGGAGGTACTCACCTGTTTTTGGATGAGGTTCACCGATACCCGGATTGGGCCCCTGAAATAAAATTAATCTATGATGATTTCCCGGAGCTAAAGGTAGTATTCACAGGGTCTTCCATTCTTGAGATATCAAATGCCAGGGCTGACCTAAGCAGAAGGGCTATAGTTTATATATTGCCAGGTTTATCATTCCGTGAGTATTTGAATTTCATGGGAAATGCTTTTGAAAAAATAGAGCTGCAAGATATTCTATTAAATCATGAACAGATTGCGGCTAAAATTTCGTATGAGCAAAAAATACTTCCCAAATTCAACGAATATTTAGAATGGGGTTATTATCCTTTTTTCAGAGAGTATAAAACAAATTTCGCAGACCGGCTAAGGGAAGTTGTGAACCTGATATTAGACTATGACCTCATGATGGTGAAAAAAATTCCGGTTGATGCTTTAATTAAACTGAAGAAACTTTTATATATCCTATGCAACAGCGTACCTTTCAAGCCAAATATCAGTAAATTGAGTGAGGTTACCGGCATTAGCAGAAATACCCTTGTTAATTACCTGAATGTGCTTGAAGAATCGGCAATCCTGAATTTGTTACATACTGATTCATCAGGAATTGGTTATTTGCGAAAGCCGGAAAAAGTCTATTTGGAAAACACCAATTTAATCTATGCCTTATCACAAGAAAAACCTGAAACAGGAACCATAAGAGAATCCTTTTTTCTGAACCAACTCCGTATACAACACCAGGTAGTTTTTAAAAATAAAGGTGATTTTTTTGTTGACAACAAATATCTTTTTGAAGTCGGTGGCAGAAGTAAGAGTCAAAAGCAAATTGCCGGCGAACCTGATTCATATATTGCTGCTGATGGGATAGAAGTTGGCTTTAAAAATAAAATCCCGTTGTGGTTATTTGGATTTATGTATTAACCCTCCTAGCGAGATCCCTTTAATTCGTTCTCCTAACTAAATTTTTCAACAAAAAACTTTCACTCATTTATCTCTAGTTTTTATTCATCCGAAAAGGGTGTTCACCCATCTTTCCCCTATCTGACTTTTTCATATTCTATTTTTACATTCAGATAAACCAATAAAATATCAGAAATGAAAAAACTTACACTCATCACAACAATTTTAATAACAGCAAACCTATTGTTTGCCCAAATCATCAATATCCCGGAAGATTACCCAACCATACAACATGGAATAGATGCCTCCAGTGCAGGTGATACTGTATTGGTGCAACCGGGTACTTACGTAGAAAATATTAATATCATGGATAAAAATATTACCCTTGCTTCAATGATGCTAACTACACAGGATACTTCATACATTTCACAGACCATAATTGATGGTAATGAAAGTGGAAGCGTAGTGCATATATACAATGTGGATACTTCAACTGTTTTATGCGGATTCACGATTCAAAATGGGAGAGGCGCGTTTGGTGGAGGAATACATTGTAATTTGGCTACTCCAAAATTAATATGGTTGGATGTTAATAACAATGAAGCGGTAGTTTATTCGAAAGGCGGAGGATTTGGGGGAGGGATTTATTGTAACGATGGAATAAATCTACAAAAGAGTAAAATCAGAAATAATATCATCACCGGCGTTGGTGGAGGTGCATTAATGGGGGACGGTGGCGGAATATTTATTGATAATTCCAGTGTTACATTTACAGAGGATTTTTATTGTGAAGATGTTGAAATTTCAAATAACCATGCTGGTGTCGGTGGTGGTATCGGCTTCAACGGTGTTTTTTATTCTGTCTTGTTTGGCTCCAAAGTCCATTTGAGTGATATTGTCATTAAAAACAATGAAGCGCGCTGGAGCGGTGGCGGGGTTAGCCTGGATGGGGGCGATATATGGGGTTCTATTTGGACGAATGTATTGATTAAAAATAACACTGCCTCAAATGGAACAGGAGGCGGTATGTCAATCGGTTATTATTCTGGGTCTACTTTTGGTTTTCCAGAGATATTTACGACCGTACATATTGATAGCAATTATGCGGCCCAGTCGGGTGGAGGAATTTACATTGGGGAGAATAGCAGCCTTCAGATCGGGCCGTATTCAAGCCCTTTTTTCAGTAGTTCATTTGAAGATACATCCATTAACGGAAACATTAGCGAAATGGATGGTGGCGGAATATTTTGTGAAGGATATATCAAAGTCAGGGGAAATGACTCCCTCAATTCAAATATTCGTATTATGGGGAATGTATCCCAGGGTAATGGCGGGGGAATTTATTATAAAAATTCTGATTGGTTGGAGGGTTTCACTTTGCATTCCATCAGCATCCAGGGAAACCAGGCGGCTTTATGCGGAGGCGGCTTGTGCGTCATTTATAAAAATTTCGATCTGGTGAATATGGTTATTACTGGAAATACAGCAGATAGCCTGGGAGGAGGCATTTTCCGTCACATGGGCGAAGGAAGTATCATTAATTCAACATTCTCAGATAATCATGCGAATGACGGAGGAGGGGCAATTTACTCCAAGCAGGATCAAAACCCTACACTGGAATTGCTGAATTGTATTTTGTGGAATGATCAACCCGATGAAATAATTGATGAATACAACAATTCCAGTCTATTGGCAAAGTTTAGCAGCATTCAGGGTGGTTATACCGGCCCGGGCAATATTGATGAAGAGCCGCTTTTCATTGAATCTGGCGATCATCCTTACCAACTATCAGCAAGGCTCCCCTTGTATAGATACAGGAACGCCGGATACTACCGGCCTTAACCTACCTTTAAATGACATTCTAGGACATAAACGTCTGTGGGATGGCGATGGAAATGGAACTCTAAATGTTGATATGGGTGCATATGAATTTGGGTCAATTACTGGTTTGGAATCTCATGTTCATAGTTCGACGTTTGAAGTCCGAAATTATCCGAATCCAGTTTCAGGTATTTGTTTTATTGAATTTGATTTGAACACTCCGACCTTTGTCTCCCTTCAAATTTTCAGGATGACAGGTGAATTAGTTTATGATTTACATAACAAGAACCTTCCGGCAGGCATAAATCAAATCGCATGGAATACGGATGATATAGCAGAAGGGATTTATTTCAGCAAGGTACGAATAGGCAATGAAGTGGTAACGAAAAAAATAATTAAAGCTAAATAGTACAAAGGGTGCATCCTATGCTAATTGAACACACAAAATGTTGAACTTTTTATTTTATTGGTATTTTGGAATTTGAATTTTGGCACTTTCCCCATTATGTCTATCTTTAACAAAAAAAAATTACCCAACATGCTTCGCACCATCATCGTTGATGACGAACCTCATATGAGGCAAACGCTCAATAAGTTATTGCAAAAGCATTGCCCCAATGTTAAGATCGTGGACATGGCCGGGAGTGTTTCATCCGGACTTGAAAGCATCCGAAAGCATCATCCCGACCTGGTTTTATTAGATATTAAAATGGATGATGGCACTGGTTTTGACCTGTTGAGACAGGCTGAACCAATTGATTTTAAGATCATCTTTATCACTGCTTACGATCAATATGCAGTGGAAGCTTTCCGATTTAGTGCCCTTGATTATTTGTTGAAACCCATTATTCCAGCATATCTTGCTGGTGCAGTTTACAGGGCAGAAGAACAAAAAATAAGGGATCTTGAAATTCAGCTTGGCAACCTGAAAAACAATCTTGGGACTCAGGATGTTTCCAAAAAAAAGATCATCCTTAAAACACTCGAAAACATCCATATCCTCGCGGTGGAAGATATTTTGTACTGTGCATCAGATAGTAATTATACCACTTTTTACCTTGCAAATTCAAATCAGATAGTTGTTTCAAAAACACTAAAAGAATATGAGGACTTATTAAAAGGTTCAGGATTTTTCAGGGTTCATAAGTCTTTTCTCGTTAACCTTTCGAAAATTAACCGTCTCGAAAAAAGTGAAGGAGGAAATTTGATCATGAGCAACAATGAAAAAATACCCATAGGAGCATCAAGAAAAGAGCAATTGATGGAATTGTTTGAGCAATTAGCAGACTGATGAAACGGCAAATATTACATACCAATATATTAATTCTCCTTATTTTCTTTTTGCCGCAAGTTTCACCTTCGCAAATCTATGAAGAACTTTTTGTCGGATTTAACCATTCTTCGGTAGACAGTATCTTGAAAATACTTCCCGGATTAGAAAACAGAGATCTGGCAGATGCCTATAACAAATTATCAAGACTGCACTTGCAATATCATCCTGATTCAGCTATGTTCTTTGCCAATAAGGCATTTGATGTGGCTCAAAATGCAGCTTACACCGAAGGTATGGGGACGGCCCACCTGAATATTGGAAAAGTGAAATATTTTGAAGGAAACTATATCGAGGCCTATAAAATATTTCTGGAGGCTAAAACATATCTCGAAAAAACGGAAAACAAAATTGATCTTGCCGATTGTTACATCAGGCTCGCTGGGTCCCTGTTTTGGTCCCAGGCAATGCAGGAAACAGCCATTGATCTTGCCAATCGTGGATTAGCTCTTTACAGGGAAACAGGCAACCTGAGATATGTTGCTTACCTGTACATGCTTTTTGGCAGATATTATATTGATATTGGAGACCTGGTAAGTGCATTGAAGGGATTGCAGCTTACAAAAGAGATCATGGTAGATCAAAATATGGGTAACCGATTTGATAAATATATCTCTTTTGTCCTTATTGCTGAAGTTTTATGGTACAAAGAGGAACAAAAAAAAGCACTTGACTTTATTCGTCAAGGGTATTCATTCCTTGATACGAGCATTGTTGAGGATTGTGGCATTCTATCAAATAATTATTCAATCACCGCCTTTTATTTCAGAAACATGAACAATCCTGACAGCGCTATTCACTATTACAATCGTGGAATTATCCTTGGCGAAAAAGCAGGCTGTTTAAGCGGGCTTGAAGCCAATCATAAAGGCTTGGCCGATCTTTACAAGGATCAGGGGAAAATTGAAAAAACCCTTCTCCATTACCGCAATGCTCTGCTCTTTTCCCTTATTATAGATTCAACAGGTTTCTATTACATCAATCCAGAACACAGATTTTACAGGGGCATCAGTCTTGAGATTGGAGAACCTTTTCCGGTAAAACTCCGGAGATATTATGGGTGGCATACCATGAGAAAGATCCATCATGAGCTGTACAATATTTACAATGAACGCGGCAATTGCCAGAAAGCACTCATTCATTTTGTGTCCTTTTCATCAATGAACGACAGTATACAAACCTACCTTAAAAACAAAGAACTTAAAGAACTGGGATTTAAATACGATACAGAACAAAAAGATCAAAGAATTTTTTTCCTTGAACAGGAAAACAAACTAAAAGAAACTACTGCCAAACAGACAAGGATCATTTTTGTGGGGATTGGCCTCGTAATGTTCCTGGCAATTATTGTCCTGATATTAATGCTCATGCAGGGAAAACTGCGTAACATTCATAACACCTTAAACCTTGAACAAAAGCTGTTTCGATCACAAATGAATCCACATTTCATTTTCAACTCGCTTGCCAGTATTCAAAACAAAATCATCAATGAGGAACCGGATATGGCGACAGATTATCTTGCCCGGTTTTCATTATTATTCAGAAATATTTTGGAAAACAGCATTGATGAGATGATTACATTACAGAAAGAAATCGAAACAATTAATACGTATCTCGAGCTACAGCAGCTACGCTATATAGATAAATTTGACTTTAAAATTTATGTAGATGAAAATTTGGATCCTGAAAACATTTTCATTCCACCCATGCTTGCTCAACCCTTTATTGAGAATGCCATTGAACATGGAATCAAACATATAGGGTCAAAAGGGAATATTCATGTCCGGTTTATGCTAAACGAACAAACCCTTGTTTATGAAGTGGAGGATGATGGCATTGGCAGGGAAAAAGCGCAGGAAATTCTTTTGAAGCAAAATAAGGATCACAAATCACTGGCGACAAGCATAACCCAGGAAAGAATCAAAGTACTCAATAAAAAGCTTAAGCATAAAATAAAGCTTGAGATCATTGATTTGAAAAATGAAGAGGGAGAAGCTACCGGAACCAGGGTTGTGTTTGAATTGCCTATGTAAGTTCAAATTAAATAATCCTACCCATCCATCCATTCCTTAAAACTACTTGTTCGCTCACGACTAACAACTGCTTCTTCATTCAATGGAGGAATTAGAGTCAGTTTCAAACTGATGTTAAACCACGTGCTGATTTTTTTTACACTGTTTACATTCACGATCATTTTTCTGTTAATCTGAAAAAAAGATGATGTATCCATTTGTTTTGCAAGCTCTGCGATCGAATAGTTAACGATATGCCTTTCCTTGTTAAACAATGTGGCAAAAGTCAATCCTTCTTCCGAAACAAGATAAGCAATGTCATCACTGTGGATGGGTGCGAAATTATTACCCATTTTCACTAGAAATCTTTTCTTAGGGACAAACGCATTTTTCTTCAGTATCTCTTCGAGAAGTATATTTTGTGGAGGAATAAATACGCCTTTCAGTTTTTTGAATTTTTCCAATGCAGATTGCAGATCAGCTATATCATAAGGTTTGATGATATAATCAATGCTGTTAACTTGAAAAGAACGTATGGCATACTCGCTAAAAGCTGTGGTAAAGATAACCGGTGCATTTACCTCCACCGCTTCGAAAATATCAAAACAATTGCCATCACTCAAAATGATATCCTGGAACACAAGATCAGGCATCGGATTTTCTTTATACCATTTTATCCCATCTGAAACTGTTCCAATTATCCCAACTATCGTAATTGATTTATCAATCTTCGATAAAAGATTTACCAATCGCCTGGCCGTGGGAATTTCGTCTTCAAATATTAAAACGTTCATAGTCTGATTTTGTTAAAATGGGCAGCCATACAGTAAATTCAGAACCTTCATCAACAATGTTAACTCTGCGATCAGAAAAATATGAAAACCGTTGCTTCAGGTTTATAAGGCCCCGATTAGTTGACTCTGAAACATCATTCCGCATATCTTTATTATTTTTTACAATCAGGCTATCTTTATCATTTAATAGTTGAATCTGCAAAGGATCATCTGAACTGAACTTATTGTGCTTAACGGCATTTTCAATTAGCAATTGCAAGGATGCCGGAGGTATGTAGCTATTTTGAATAATTGATGCTTCAATTGAATTTTCGAAAATGATGCTTTTCTCAAATCGATTTCTAATCAGGAAAAAATAGTCATCAACAAAGGAAATTTCGTCTGCTAATGGAACCAGAGTAAGTTCATTCTTTTCAATAACATAGCGCAATGTTTTTGACAAGCGTATAATAAATTCTTCAGCCAGATTGATGTCCGTATGAATAATCGATGATAATACACTCAGGCTGTTAAACAAAAAGTGAGGTTCTAACTGTGATTTCAAAACCAGGTACTGAGCCAACGTATTTTCCCTTTTCAACTCCTCCATCTTAATTTGATCTTCCTTTCTTTTCATGGCAGAGCTAAAAAAGATGTCGGCTGTAAAAATGATCATATACAATGAAAACAGGCTCATTGTAAGTTCAGGGTTTCCTATGGGAACATCTTCCCAGGCATCATATGATTTGAACAAATAAAGATCCCCAAAACGATAAACCAAATTGGTAATAAATGCTGCTGACAAACCATATCCAAAATTGAATAAAAACAACAACCAGTTATAGCCTGCTTTGTATTTAGGCGATATGGCCTGTTTATTATGAATGATGAGGTTAATATACCCTGCAACATACCAGATAACAAGCCAATAGGTAATAAAGAACATGGAGAAAACCAATCTGCGTGTACTAAAATCCCAGATATCCATAGTGGCATCACCCGCTACAAATATCAGGTGGATAAAAAAGATCACTGAAAAACGAATAATAAATTTATTTAACCAGGGGCTTCTCATAATTAATATAATTCACAGAATTGAGATAAAGATATGCAAAACTAAATACAGGTAATGTGTCGACCAATAAAAATCTATTGAGTCGCAGAATAATTCGATGGGAGGAGGAATTTCTGGGTTGAATTGTAATTGGCTAATTTCAAATATTGATTATGATAATATGCATATTGTCATTGCTAGTTCCTATCAAAGATATTTGGAAACAACTGGTGATTGCGGTCATGTCTTTCCAATATAAATTTTAGGTCATCCTGAGCATGTCGAAGGATAGACCGGATAAAGTAATAAAATTTCCTTGTCTATCACACGCACACTCTTTAACAAGCTCAGAGTGACCATGAGTTTTTTAATATCTTTCTATTCAGTATTTAACGCGTTGTGCGGTTTAATTAGCCAGCGCATATTTTAAATGATTTAATGGTTTATCGTTCTTTAAATTCATGAATTGCAGCAAAGTAACCCCTGTAATCTTAGACAGGATACGGACTGACAATCCAAGCAATGTCTTAGCATAGTTGCGTTTGAGCATAAACTGATCGCACAATTGTGCAAACAATGTTTCAATTCGTTTCCTGACTTTTCTGAAGGTTACAGAGTATGGTTTGTAGTCTTTTTGGTTAGCTCTGAATGGAGTTTGCAGATTTACCTGACATGAAGTAAATAAGTCCAGTTGATGGGTAGCAGATAAATATCCTTTATCGGCAAGTAGTGTGCAAGTTGTTAAGCCTGATTGTTTTACCTCTGTCAAATAATGAACATCATGTACACTTGCCTTGGTCAGGTCCATGCTGTGAAAGATGCCTCTGACCGAAGTAAGTAAGTGCAGTTTGTAACCATAAAAGTAGTTTTTGTTTACGGCTGAATATCCTTTATCAGGAGCTGTTTCAAAGGTCTCTTTGCATACTTTACTTTGTTTTTCCCGGGCGTTTTTGCAAACGGGGATGGGGATCGAGTCCACAACATAAACATTTTCTCCATCATTGAGCCTGGAAGCAATTGTTTGGTTGAGTTGCTCAATCAAAGGATACAACCTTTTTCGTCTTCGGTTAAAATTGCTGCGATCAATTAAGTTGGGAAAGTCTTTGGTATGATCGCTTTTGAGCTTACCCCAATAGTAGTTTTCACTATCAATACTAATGGTTTCCCCTGTAATAGCCAAAGCAATAATCTGACAGTCAGACATCTTTGGTTTATTACGGTAGATGAAAAAATTGTCAAACGAATCAATACGATTTATAAATACGGATTTGGTGATGTTAAAAAACTTGTCGAAATTTGATTTTAAGTTATGCATAATAGAAGTATAATTGTGGTGATTTTTACTTCTAAGATATTGAATATCTGTATTATGCATAGCTTTTTTACTATTTTGTTTCAACATTCTTTTTAACATTTCAAACCGCACAAGACGTTAAATTAATACTTATGAAGAGGTTTGTCAATTGTAAAAACCAAAAGGTCAAAAAGCTATGGAAGGGTTTTGAAACAACATGTCCTTTTTAGTGTTTCCTTTCAAAACAAACAGATTACAGCAGAATGCTATTCCCACAGGGCCATCTTGTCAATTCTTCCCAATGACGTTTACAATCCAACATTGGTTAAATGCATTTCATGGTTTTATTTTACAATTCACAAGAATTCCTCTTTCTGAGGCATTATGTCATAATAGTTTTGTAGCATCAAATTCTGCAACTATGAGCATGAAAAATTGTCAATATAAACACTTAATCGAACAGACGGGGATGAAAATTAAAGTAGGTTTAAATAGGAGATTTAAATTCTTATTTGTTCCTGGAATAGCTTTCCTATTATTAAGCATAAATATATCAGCCCAGGATTTAACACAAACTATTAAAGGTAAGATTGTGGATGATGATATTCAAATTCTCTCTGCCAGAGAGCAACAGTAGTTATCCTGGAATCTGAACCTCTAATTGGCAGAACAACAGATTTGGATGGATATTTTCGAATTGAAAATGTACCCCTTGGCAGATACAATATTCAAATCAGTTATATGGGATATGAACCTTCTATTGTAAGTGAGTTGGAGGTTGGTTCAGGAAAAGAAGTTGTGATCAATATCGGATTGAAAGAATCAACTTGTAAACCTTGAAGAAGTTGTTGTGAAAGCCAATCAGGACAAAAGAGATCCCTTGAATTCAATGGCGATTATCAGTTCCCGGCAAATCAACATGGAAGAGGCCCGGAGATATGCCGGTGGATTTGACGACCCGGCGCATTTGGCAGCATCCTATGCAGGCGTGGCTGAAAACATGAACAGCAATGGTATTGTCATTCGTGGAAATGCCCCAAAAGGATTGCTTTGGCGTATGGAAGGCCTGGAAATTGCGAACCCAAGCCACTTTGCCAACATGACTTCATTCGGGGGTGGCGGAATCACTGCTTTAAGTTCTCAAATGGTAGCCACCTCCGATTTTTATACCAGTGCTTTCCCGCTGAATTTGAAAATGCGCTTTCAGGTATATTTGATATCCGCTTGCGATCCGGTAACCGCGACAAACGTGAGCATGCGATCCAGTCGGTATCATGGGAATTGACCTGTCATCCAGAAGGGCCTTATAAAAAGGGGAAAGGTTCAACTTATTTGTTTAATTACCGGTATTCACTTTTGCGTTACTAGAGCCGATCATGCCTGAAAATGCAGGGCGCATCAAATATCAGGATCTGAGTTTTAAAACCGATCTGCCAACTAAAAAGGGCGGGATCTTTTCCATATGGGGAATCGGGTCAACTGATTATTCAGGATCCAGGGTAACCAGAAGTTCAGGACTGGGAATACGACTCTGATCGGGAGGAAGGTGATGGGAGGACCTATATGGGAGCCTTAGGTGTTACCCACAAGTTGATTATTGGAAAACGATCTTTACTTAATTCTTCATTGGCACTTTCGGGAAGTGGGATGACATTTGATGTGCAACAAATGGACACCTTAAAACAACTTCATCCCTATGAGAATATTGAAAATTATACCTGGAAATATAGCCTCTCCTCGTACCTGAATCATAAATTTAGTCCAAAACATACCAACAGGACAGGAGTTACTGTTCATTTATTAAACTACAATATGCTAATTCAACAAACACCTTCCTTTGGTCAGGATTTGTATTCTGTAGTAGATGATAAAGGAAGCAGTGAATTGATACAGGCCTTTTCACAATCCAGAATTGACCTGTCCGAAAAAGTAGTATTTAATGCAGGGCTTACAGCACAATACTTCACATTAAACAATCACTACACCATTGAGCCACGCCTGGGTTTCAGGTGGAATTTCAAGCCCACACAGTCGTTAAGTTTTGGATATGGTGATCACAGCCGTTTGGAAATGCTGTTCCTTTACCTTGGCCAACAACCAACTCAAAACGGTTATGTCAGGCCAAACCAGGATCTTGATTTTACAAAATCACATCACTTCGTTACAGGATATGATTTGGCGATCAATGAAAACCTAAACTTCAGGGCAGAAGCATTTTACCAGCATTTATACAGCGTTCCGGTAAAACCAGGCACATCTTATTCCATGATGAATGTTGATCAAAACTGGTTTATTGACGATTCATTGGTTAATGAAGGAACAGGCCAAAACTATGGATTGGATTTGACATTGGAACGCTATATGAAAAATGGATTTTACTATATGGTAACAGCTTCAGTATTTCAAGCTAAATATGAAGGTGGAGATGACATTGAAAGAAGCTCCCGATATGATAAAAATTTTGTTGTCAATTTATTGGGTGGCAGGGAATGGAAAGTTGGCCGTGGACATAAAAACAACTCCATAAGTGCAAATGCTAAATTCAGTATGATTGGTGGGGATCGCATATCTCCTGTTGATCAAGAAGCTACCTATGCAGCTCAAGAGGTGATTTATGATGAGACCAGAGCCTTTGAAGAAAGCAAGCCAAATGTGTATTACCTCCACTTCACTCTGAATTATCGTAAGAATAAAAAGAAACATGCCAGCATCTGGAGCTTCCAGGTTTTAAATGCATTGGGCTCACCTGAATTTTTTGGTTATAAATACAACCATAAATACGATCGTGTAGATAAGGATGAACAAACCCTCATCATGCCGAATATCAGTTATAAAATTGTGTTTTAGCCTTACATTGACCTACATAATTTTCATTCATATAGTTGAACAATAATAGCTTTTGATTGTAGTTGTAGTTATTCAAATATTTTATGAGATTCATGCGTAATTTTTTATCGATAATCTTACTACTATCTGTAGTTTTTACTTCTTGCAAAAAGGATGAAGAGCCCCAGGTTCAGGAGCCAGGTGTGCCCAATCAAACAGATCCTGAAAAAGTCCAATGGGGATTTGCTTTATATTACACAGCTACCTGGTGAGGATACTGCGGTGATTGGGGCGGCCCCCTGATCCACGACTTTGCAGCAGCTGGCAATGTAGTTGCCGTTTCTGTACATACATCCAACGATCCGATGTATAACGCTGCTCTTTACAATAGTTTTACAAGCATACGTGCCACCGGTGGAGGAATCCCGTCTTTTTGGGTGGGTGATTTAAAAACTACTCAAATGGATCAGATGACTAATTTATTAAATCGAACACCCATAGCTGGTATAGGAATTTCGCACACGAAAGATGGATCAAATATAACTGTCAAAACCAATGTGGAGTTTTTTGAAGACGCTAGCGGCGAATATTTCTTGTCAGTCTTAATTTTGGAAAATGGGATTGACGGATCCTCTTCGGCAGGTGCTTATGCACAATCCGGAACGGAAAATCCAACATCATACCGGCATGATTTTGTTTTACGGGCTTCTTCTATCGAAGGCAATGCTTATGGCGAGTTGATTTTAACCAATCCCGAAAATGGAGAAAGCGTAGAAAATGAATATATAATTCCCTTAAATTCATCCTGGACTAACACTGTATATCCGGTTGCAATACTTTGGAAAAAAGACATTGCCACCAGCCCTAATTTTAAGTTTATAAATGCGGCAAGCTGATTGATTTCTCTTTCAGGCTTAATTGCAAATATTCCCAATGGTTTTCTTCAGGGTGGAAAGTAATTTCAGGAAGTGACATAAAAGCCTTAATTCATTTCCTCTGTTTCGAAACCAGATATGCCCGTTTCAACCAACTTTTCAATTGCTCATCAATTTCCTCCGGTGCACCCAAACGTACAAAATGTGCCCATTTTGTTTTGGTTGCCTGCACTACCTTGTGAATAGGAAACCCCTCTAACTTTTCATCAAGTATAAATTCGATGTCCAGCCATTTCTTTTTTGGCTTTACTGCTAAAAAATGACTTACAGCTGTAAACAATATCGCGTTTTTAACAGAGTTGATTTTCATGCCTTCAAAAGCATTCACGACCGACAAAATTTTTTCAAAAGTCTCTTTTACATTTTCCTGCTTTCCAATAAAGTGAGATTCGATACTTGTAACTATGCAACTATGGTCCTGGTTGGTGTTTTTGAATATTCGGCTGCAGGTCGGACAAGTCCACATTTCATTATTAAATTTGAGCATGAATTAAATGTTATCAAAGTTAATCTTATTTTTACTTTTTGAAAATCCTACATTAATTATCATGCGTAAAATTTATTCTATTCTATTCATGGTTTTACTCTTTAGTTGCCAGGAATCTACTGAACTCAAATATGAATACCCCTTTCAAAATCCGGCATTGACCATTGACCGCCGGATAGACGATCTTATTTCCAGGCTGACAATAGAAGAAAAAGCCTCCCTGATGCTCTACAACAGTCCTGCCATCGACCGGCTTGGAATTCCTGAATACAACTGGTGGAACGAATGTTTACATGGTGTTGCAAGAGCCGGGAAGGCGACAGTTTTCCCTCAGGCCATTGGCATGGCTGCTACTTTTGATGAAGATTTGATTTTCAGGGTTGCTTCAGCTATTTCAGATGAAGCCAGGGCAAAACATCACGCAGCCCTAAGAAAAGGAAATAGAGCGCAATATTTGGGGTTGTCTTTTTGGACTCCGAACATCAATATCTTTCGTGATCCGAGATGGGGCAGGGGACAGGAAACATACGGAGAAGATCCATATTTGACCTCCGTTTTGGGAAGCGCTTTTGTTAAAGGTTTGCAAGGAAATGATCCTAACTATTTAAAAATTGCAGCTTGCGCCAAACATTATGTAGTTCACAGTGGCCCGGAAAAAGGGCGCCATTTTTTTAACGCGCTTCCAAATGAAAGGGATTTCAGGGAAACCTATCTTCCTGCTTTTCAATACATGGTTGAAGAAGCAAATGTGAGTCCGTAATGTGTGCTTATAACCGGACTTACGATGAACCTTGTTGCGGAAGTGAATATTTGCTGAATGATATACTCAGAAAAGAATGGGATTTTAAAGGCCATATCGTTTCGGATTGCTGGGCGCTGGATGACATTTGGTTAAGGCACAAAGTTGTGGATGAAAGAGTGGATGCTGCAGTTATGGCTGCCAAAGCCGGAGTCAATCTTAATTGTGGGTATATTTATAAATATTTACCGGAGGCTGTAGATACCGGTTTAATAAATGAACAGGTTGTGGATGAAGTCTTTAATACCGGTTTTGAAAACCCGTTTTAAATTAGGCCTGTTCGACCCGGATGAACTAAACCCCTATGCAGTCATCAAACCTGAAATTGTAAGCAGCGAAAAGCACAAACAATTGGCCTATGAAGTCTGCTGCAAAATCCATTGTGCTGCTAAAAATAAAAATCAGGCTCTTCCTTTAGACAAAGAATCCTTAAAAAACCTTGTGGTTCTTGGCCCAACGGCAGCTGATGTCACTTCGCTGCTCGGAAATTACAACGGTTTCTCCGGCCAACTTTCTACTTTTCTGGAGGGCATTGTTGACAGAGTAGATGAAGGAACGATTGTTGAATACAACCAGGGTTTTATGTTTCATAACGATTCCTTGTTTCATGGTTTCTGGCAGGCTGAAAGGGCTGATGCTGTAGTTCTGTGCATAGGTATAAACTCGCTTTATGAAGGAGAAGAGGGTGATGCCATGCTTAATTCAAATGGAGGTGACCGGATTAAAATCGAACTTCCAGAGAATCAGGTTCAATATTTCAGATTGGTAAAAGAGAAAATCGGTAATAAGCCCTTGATCTTAGTGATTACTGGTGGAAGCGCTATGGCTTTTCCTGAAATAGATGAAATGGCAGATGCTGTATTATTTGCCTGGTATCCGGGTGAACAGGGAGGAAATGCACTGGCAGATATTCTTTTGGAGATGTTAATCCGTCCGGAAAATTACCTGTGACATTTTATAGAAGCACAGATGATCTCCTCCTTTTGATGATTATAGCATGAAAGATCGGACCTATAAATATTTCACGGGAGAGGTGCTTTATCCATTTGGATTTGGATTGGGTTATTCTCAGTTTGATTACTCAAATTTAAAGTTGCAACAATTCGATAATAAGATTGAAGTTACTATAGATGTCAATAATAACGGAGAATTTTCCGGTGAGGAGGTAATCCAGGTATATGCAAAAAAAACAGACTCAAAAGTTGCCCAACCTTTAAAAAGGCTGGTCGGTTTTAAAAGAGTTAGTCTCAAAAAAGGGGTGTCTGAAATAGTTGAGATAAGAATTGATACGCAATGGTTAAAATATTGGGATGTTGAAAAACAACAATATTTAATTGAACCGGGTGAGTATGAGATTCAAGTTGGAAGTTCATCGGAGGACAATAGAGTTAAGCAGATACTGAATTTAAAATGATGTCCATGGGAAAAATTAAAATAGATTTGAATATTGCAATTCTTGCCATTCTACTTAAAGGTTGTATTCATTTTCATGACCCGGTCCCTCTGCCGTTGCATCCGGTTCCATCACCTCAGCAGCTTGCCTGGCACGAAATGGAATATTATGCCTTTGTCCATTTTAACATGAACACGTTTACCGATAAGGAGTGGGGTTATGGCGATGAAAAACCTGAAACCTTTAATCCTTCTAACCTTGATTGCCGGCAATGGGTGCGTATTTTCAAAGCTGCAGGTATGAAAGGGGTTATTTTAACTGCTAAACATCATGATGGATTTTGTTTATGGCCTTCAGCTTACACGGAGCATTCAGTAAAAAACTCTCCATGGAAAAATGGTAAGGGGGATGTGCTAAAAGAATTACAGGAAGCATGCAATGAAGGAGGGCTCAAACTTGGATTTTATCTTTCGCCCTGGGATCGAAACCACCCTGATTATGGAAAACCCGAATACCATGAATATTTTCGAAATCAGTTAAAAGAGATTCTTACAAATTACGGTGATATTTTTGAAGTCTGGTTTGATGGAGCCAATGGTGGTGATGGTTATTACGGCGGCGCTAACGAAATCAGGAAAATTGACCGGAAGTCCTATTATAACTGGGAGAACATAAATAAACTTGTTTTGGAGTTACAACCCAATGCCATTATTTTTAGCGATAAAGGTCCGGGTGCAAGATGGATTGGCAATGAAAGCGGTTATGCAGGCGAAACTAACTGGTGCCTTCTAAATCCTGATAGCATTGTGATTGGAGGAGCAGGTGATAAGCTGAAATTGTTAAATGAAGGGGATGAGAATGGAAACCGATGGATTCCCGGTGAGGCTGATGTTTCTATCCGGCCCGGCTGGTATTACCATCCTGCTGAGGATAACAGGGTCAAGTCGCTGCAACAATTGCTGGATAATTATTACACTTCGGTCGGAAAGGGAGCAAATTTGTTACTCAATATTCCGGTGGATAATCGGGGATTGGTTCATGAAAAGGATTCTGCCGCATTAATGAATTTAAAGGCTATGCTTGACCAAAGTTTTTCTGAAAACCTGGCATTAAAAAGTACAGCGATAGCGACAAATACCCGTGGAAATGAAAATCGATTTTCAGTTTCCAACGTTTTGGATAGTGATTTGAAAACCTATTGGTCAACCGATGATGACGTTATTCAATCCTCATTGATTATCGACTTTGGTAAGCCCACAAAATTCAATCGTTTTTTGATTCAGGAATATATTCCGCTGGGACAGCGAATTAAGTCATTTCAAATAGAAGCATGGAGAAACAATGCATGGGAAAGAATTGAAAAGGCAACTACCATTGGTAACAAAAGAATATTGCGTTTTCCAATGGTTGAAAGTCAAAAACTAAGGTTAACCATTTTGGATGCAAAAGCATGTCCTGTTATTTCAAACATTGAAGTGTTTAATGCACCTGAATTGATTTCCAACCCGGTTAAAAATGGCAATATTGATGAAGCTAAGAATATTAAATGATCAAACGAACTAAGAATGGATTATAGATTTAATCAAAGTCTGGCTACTATTTTTTTGGTACTTCTCATTTTCTTTTTTTTTGGTTGCAAACCGGATAAACCCAAACTGCCAAACATCATCATCATTTTTACCGATGACCAGGGTTATGCTGATTTGGGTTGTTATGGTGCTCAGGATTTTGAAACCCCAAACATTGACAAACTGGCCAAAGAGGGAATGCGGTTTACTGATTTTTATGTTTCAGAAGCAGTGTGCAGTGCATCAAGGGTATCGCTTCTTACCGGTTGCTATGCCCAAAGGGTCAGCATCCGTGGAGCATTAAGCGCCACTTCCTTCACCGGCCTTCATCCTGAAGAAATGACCATTGCAAGTATGTTGAAACAAAAGGGTTATGCTACAGGAATCTTTGGGAAATGGCATTTGGGACACCAAAAAGAATTTTTACCTTTTAACTTTGGTTTCGATGAATACTTTGGGCTACCCTATTCAAACGATATGTGGCCTGTTGATTATGATGGCGTGAGCATCTCGGAAGGGTACATGGGACTGTATCCTGCACTTTGTTTGATTGAAGATTCTACTTGCGTTAAAGAAATTAAAAATCTTAAGGAGCAGGAAAAGCTAACAACATTATATACAGAAAAAGCAATTGATTTTATTAGTCGAAATCAAGAAAATCCATTCTTTCTTTACCTCCCCCACTCCATGGTTCATGTTCCATTAGCAGTTTCTGAAAAACATAAAGGCAAGAGTGAACAGGGAATGTATGGAGATGCAATGATGGAAATTGACTGGTCGGTAGGAGAAGTGATGAAAGTTCTCGGAAGAAAACGGAATTGATGCGAACACCTTAATTATCTATGCAAGTGATAATGGCCCCTGGCTTAATTTTGGAAACCATGGGGGATCGGCATTTCCTTTGCGCGAAGGAAAAGGAACAGCCTGGGAAGGAGGTGTGAGGGTTCCTTGTGTGATGAAATGGCCAGGAGAAATTAAACCGATTATTACGACAGATGAATTTATGACAACAATGGATATTATACCAACCATTGCTGCTATTACAGATACAAAACTACCTGATAGAAGAATTGATGGCATCAACATGCTTCCCTTTTTAAAAGGAGATGTAAAAAATAGCCCAAGAAATGAATTTTACTATTATTACGAAGGAAACCTCTGTGCTGTCAGGAAGAATGACTGGAAGCTGGTATTGCCTCACACATATAGATCATACGAAGGAGTTGAACCTGGCAGGGATGGTTGGCCCGGGCCCTATGCCAGGGGAGAATCAGGGCTTGAACTTTACAATTTGAACGAAGATGTTGCTGAAAAAAATGATTTGGCTGATCAGTTTCCTGAAATTATTGATGCACTGAATATGATTGCAGAGGAAGCCCGTCGAACTTTAGGTGATGATATACTTGATATGGAAGGATTGGAAGTTCGTCCTTGTGGTAGGGTAGGAAGCTCAGAAAAGATTGAAAATTTGGCTAAAGGGAAAAAGATAAATCTTGTATATCTTCCTGCTAAAAAATATAATGGGAAAGGCCCTCAAACCATTATTGACGGGGAATTGGGCTCTTTTGACTTCCTGGATGGAAAATGGTTGGGATTTCGGGGTGATGACCTGGAGATCACAATTGATTTGGGAGAGAAAACACAAATCAATGGTATAGATTGCCGGTTTTTATTAAATCAGGTATCCTGGATCTTTTTACCGGGCCAAGTTGAGATTTCAATTTCTGATAACAATACTGATTTTCGGATCATCTTCATCGAATCTTTTGACAATAAACAAAAGGATTTAAAAATAGACATCAAGAAAATTGGAGTAAATACTGATATTGTGGCACAGTTTATCAAAGTGAAAGCAAAAGCAATTGGAAATTGTCCTGAATGGCATCCGGCAAAGAAGAAGCCGGGTGGCTGTTCGTGGATGAAATTATTATAAAATAACTTATTTATGAAGAATTTATTAGTTGTGCTATTTAGCACCTTAGTTTTTAACTTTAATGTGAGTTCACAACATGAACCACAAACCTATGTACCTGAAACTGACCCCTTGGTTCTGGAAAAACTGGAGCAGTGGCAGGATTTGAAATTCGGCCTGTTAATGCACTGGGGTGCATACAGCCAGTGGGGTATTGTTGAATCCTTGTCCATTTGCCCGAAGATTATGGCTGGTGCGAACGGAAAAAGGAAACTCACCGGATAATTATTTTGAATATGTGAAAGAGTATGAAAATCTGAAAACCACTTTTAACCCTGTGGATTTCAATCCCCAGAAATGGGCAAAGGCGGCGAAAGATGCCGGAATGAAATACGTAGTCTTTACCACCAAACATCATGATGGGTTTTGCATGTTCGATTCGAAATATACCGATTATAAGATCACTGATGCGGGATGCCCATTTTCATCAGATGAAAAGTCGAATGTGGCTATGGAAATTTTTAATGCCTTTCGTTCTGAAGGCATGTGGACAGGTGCATATTTCTCCAAGCCTGACTGGCATAACGATGACTACTGGGACCCTTACTTCCCGCCAAAAGACCGAAATGTAAATTACGATCCGGCAGAATACCCTGAGAAATGGGAAAACTATGTGCAGTTTACACACAATCAAATACTGGAGTTAATGACCGATTATGGCAAAATGGATATTCTTTGGTTAGATGGTGGTTGGGTAGCCAAACAATCGAAAGAGGAGATAAATAGTTGGTATGACAAAAGTATAGATGGATCGGAAACTGGATTTCTAAAAGGTACCATTGTCAATCAGGATATCAGAATGGATGAGTTGGTGGATAAAGCCCGCGAAAAACAACCGGGATTAATTGTGGTTGACAGGGCTGTACCTGGTAAAAATCAAAATTACTTAACACCTGAAAACCGTGTTCCGGAAAAAGCGCTAGGTTATCCATGGGAGTCATGCATCATTGCAGGTGGAGGTTGGTCGTGGGTTCCTGAAGCATCATACATGAGTGGCCGCCAGGCGGTTCACATGCTGGTTGATATTGTGGCCAAAGGCGGAAATTTGTTGTTAAATGTTGCTCCCGGCCCGCAAGGCCAATGGCATGATGGTGCTTATGAATTATTCAAAGAAATTGGCACTGGATGAAAGTGAATAATGAAGCCATTTATGGAACAAGGGTTTTACCACCTTTTAAAGAAGGAAAAGTTTGTTTATCACAAAAAAAGATGGAAGTGTTTATGCCATTTATTTGGCTGAAGAAAATGAAACCGGCATGCCTTCTAAAATTTGGATGTCTTCCATTTGTCCTGATAAAAATGCAAATGTTTCGTTGTTGGGAGCCGACACACTTCTAAAATGGGAAAAGGTTGGGAATGGTTTTGTGGCAGAAATTCCTGAGCAATTCCAAAAAACACCGCCTTGTAATTATGCCTGGGTAATCAAGATCAGTCAACTGGAATAATCAAGAAGGCAAAACATACCAATAAACGGTTACGAATTGACAAAAGCTGCCAGCCAGGACAAAAACATGAAAAATGGCATGGTTGTAAGGAAGGCTTTTAATCAAGTAAAGCAACGCCCCGACTGAATAGAAAAGCCCACCGGCAACCAACCACCATAGCCCGGCAACATTAAGGTTATTGATCAAAGGACGGATCGCTACTACGATAACCCATCCCAGTAAAACATAACCAATGGTGGACAATACTTTATACTTTCCGGTAAAAAACAATTTCAGGATGATTCCTGCAATGGACAAACCCCAAACCACACCAAATAAACTCCAGCCCCACGATCCCCTCAGGGTAATTAAGAGAAAAGGAGTGTACGATCCGGCGATTAACACATAAATGGACGCATGGTCAAAAATCTTATATCGTGCACGAATTTTTGGCTTGCGTGATCGATGAAACAGGGTGGATGCAAAATAAAGAAGCACCAGGCTGCTTCCATAAATTGAAGCACTGACAACATGCCAAACATCGCCCTCCATAACGGCAGATACAACCATTAATGGTAAAGCAACAAGGCTCAGGATAAAACCAAAACCATGTGTTATTATATTTAACCTTTCTTCCTTTTTGGAAAATGTAATTACGGATTCAGTCATAGAAAAATTATTTGTATCTGTTTCTTGTTTTTACTACAAAAAAACACTATTTTGCTGATCTTATCAATTGATTTAAAATTGATTTTTCCCAATTCAAGCTGTAAATATCCCTATTCAATGGAATAGTTTTTATTAACACATGTATTAACAGTTACTTTGGGATCGGAACATAAAAAGTTTAACTTCAATAATTAGTTATCATGAAAAGACTTTTATCCTTTACAGGTTTGTTTTTATTCTTAGCATTATTGGTTTTTAACTCCTGCAAACACAATCCTGAGGAAATTGATGCTCTGCCGCCCGGTGGAGGAAATACCCCTGATCCTCCCCCAATTGACACCCTTCTCTGTGATTCTTCAAAGGTAACTTACACCGAAACTGTCCTCCCAATTTTAAATGCTTATTGTATCTCATGTCATAGTGGACAAGTTCCTGCAGGTGCTCTGGACTTTAATGATTACAGCGATGTTTCTTTTGTCGCTCAAAGTGGCCAGTTGCTGGGCAGCATAAAACATGCCGGGGGATTTTCTCCCATGCCCAAGGATGGGAACAAACTTTCTGAATGCGAAATAGACTTAATTGAAATATGGGTAAATGATACAACATTTGTGATCCCTCCTGATACAACAGAATGTGATACTTCATTTGTGAGTTATACCGGAACGGTGTACCCCATTTTTGAGGCTAATTGCATCTCATGCCATGCACCTCCGACACCGGAGGCAGGTATTGATTTAACCAATTTTGAAAATGTTGCTTTTATTGCTCAAAATGGTTCATTGATGGGTGCCATAAGCCATCAACCGGATTTTTCACCCATGCCTAAAGATGCTCCCCCTTTAACTGAATGTGAAATTATACAAATTCAAAAATGGATTAATGATACAACATTTACTCCTGGAGGAAGTGGAGGAATTCCTTGTGATCCTGATACGGTTTATTTTCAAAATGATATATTACCTCTACTGCAATCAAGTTGTGGAATATCAGGCTGTCATGATCCATTGACAGCAGAGGATGATGTAATTTTAACCAGCTATTATTTTGTAATGCAAACAGCAGATGTAGTTCCGTTCGAGCCCTGGGAAAGCGATATAGTAGAGGTTATTAATGAATCGGACCCTGAAGACCGCATGCCTCCTCCACCTGCCAGTCCTTTAAGCCAGGATCAAAAAGACATGATCTATACCTGGATTTTACAAGGAGCTTTGAATAACTATTGTGAACAGGAAGATTGCGATTCCACCAATGTATCATTTTCAGAAACGGTTTTCCCAATTATTCAAAATAGCTGCTATGGTTGTCATAGTGGAGCCAACCCGGGTGGAGGAATTAATTTAACAAACCATTCCCAGATTTCAGCAGCAGGTGCTATCCCTCCAGGCAATACAGGAAGTTTGCTCGGTGCCATTACCTGGGCCAGTGGTAACATTCCCATGCCTCAAAATGGCCAGCAATTGTCTGAATGTAAAATTGCTCAAATCAGAAATTGGATAAATGAAGGGATGCCGGATAATTAATGGGAATAAAATAAATAAAAAGTAAAAATGCAAATAAGCTTTGGAAAGATGAAAGTTTTAAATTATTTATTGATGTTGGGGATTATAACAGCAACATTCACAAGTTGCTACTACGACAATGCTGAAGAGTTATATCCACAACCCGTTGAATGTGACACTATAAACGTGACCTATTCGCAAACCATTGCCCCGATCATGAATACCAATTGTAACGATTGTCATAGCGGCGCTGCTCCACCTGCAAATGTAATTACCGACAACTATACTGGCCTTAAAACCATTGCAGATGATGGACGCCTCTGGGGATCAATAAACCATGAATCCGGATATTCACCCATGCCAAAGGACCGGCCTAAAATGAACGATTGTGATTTAAAGAAGATCAATATTTGGCTTGATAACGGTGCATTAAATGACTAACAAGAATGGAATAATGGGTTTTTGGAATAATAGAAATGGCTACCGATTCAACCAATTCAAGAGATTTAACCTGTTTACCGCTTTAACAAAAACAAAACAATGAAAAAACTTATACTTTTGGGATTGACAATAATTTTATTTCATCCAAGCCTATGGTCGCAGGATGACTTGATGGATATGCTTGATAGCGGAGACGAAACAGCAGAATATGCATATGCAACTTTCAAAACCACCCGGATCATCAATTCACATACGGTGGAAAATCCTGCTCCCGGAGTTCTATTGTTCATGATCCAACATCGTTTCGGAAGAGTCAATACAGGAATCTATGATCTATTTGGATTGGATGAAGCAAGCATACGGTTTGGATTGGAATATGGGGTCAATGACTGGCTGAGCCTGGGTTTTGGACGAAGTTCGTTTGAAAAAACCTATGACGGTTTTCTGAAATTCCGTATATTGCGACAAAGTAAAGGAGCCCGAAAAATGCCTTTTACCTTATCGTATTATGTAAGTTCAGCAGTAACTTCACTTACATGGGAGGACTTGGGAGTTGCTGACAGGACAAATTACAAAAGTTCCCGGTTTTCGTATGCACATCAAATTTTTATTGCACGGAAGTTTAACAGTAATCTTTCCTTGCAACTCATGCCATCGCTGGTGCACAAAAATCTCGTGCCGACAACGGAAGATAAAAATGACATTTTTAGCATAGGTATAGGTGGACGCTATAAAATAACCAAACGCATGTCGGTTAACGCTGAATACTATTACACACCTACCAACCAGATTTCATACGATTTTGACCAGCCTTTATCGCTGGGACTTGACCTGGAAACAGGAGGCCATGTATTTCAATTGCACTTCTCCAATGCCAAAGCATTTTTTGAGCGCGGATATATTACAGAAACCCAGGGAAGCTGGGGAAAAGGAGATATCTATTTCGGATTTAATATCTCCAGGGTGTTTACCATTGTAAAGCCAAAGGTACCCAAGGACTAGTTAAACGGTTTCAAAAACATTAGTCCTTTTCGGATAGCAAATATCTTTTATTCTTTTTTAAAACTCAATTTTTACATCCTTTGTGTCTTCTTCAGTAATTGCAAACATTGGTTGCTAAGAAAGATGCATCTTATTGGCAATGATTGTATCAGGTAAGGAGTGGATTCGAATATTGTAAGTATTTACTGATTCATTGTAAAATTCCCGTCTGTCAGCAATTTCGTTTTCCAAACCACTGATCCTAACATGAAGATACATGAAGTATTGATTGGCCATTATTCAGGAAAGTTTTCAGAAACAGGAATAAAAGCTTTTAAAACCCTTGTCATTTTATGGCTGTTTTCCTTTCCATCGTTGCACAGTATAATTTTCACATTTGCCGGAAATTAAAAAGTTGCGAATTGTAAAAACAAAAAAAAAGGCCATTACCCAAACCGGATAATGGCCAACCTTTTGCCCAATGAAAAATCGTTATTTCTTTTTACAAATGGTACTAAGACCAAAAGGCAAATAAGCCGGACATACACTTATAAGGCTGGTAAGCAGCATTACAATTCCAACAATCAACAAAACTGTAGCTAGTGTTCCGGTAATTACATTTGTAAAATATAAGATGCCAATTACAATGGCAATAATAATTCTGATGATCCTGTCAGTGGATCCCATGTTAGCTTTCATGTTTTCTTGTTTTTATGTTTAATGTAGAACAAAGTTCAATTCAATAAGTTCAAATCTTTATTTTTTAAATTCCTCCATCTCTACATTCACAGTAACTTCAATTTCTTCAGCTATGTTGGCTACAACCGTTTTCGGTATTTTAATTTCATAGTCAGCAGGTTTTATTATAAAAACAGAAGTTCCGGTAATATTTCCACCTTTTACTATAAAACTTCCCTTTTCGCTAACTTTTTGTGTTACACCATGTATCGTCAATTCGCCTTCAACAATAGCTGAATACTCACCCTCTTTACCAAAATCCATCTCTGATACATTGGACACATTTCCTTTAAAAGTCGCATTTGGGAATTTATCTGATTCCACATAATTTTCATTGAAATGTTCCTGCATCAAGGCTTTCTCAAATTCAAATGATTTCATCAAAACCTTAAAAACAAAATCACCGGATTGGGTATCTAAAACACAGTTCACCTGATTGTTGTGTGCTTCAATTGTTTCCATCGGAGTTTCCGAATGGAACTTGATATGGCCATTTTTTGTTATAAAACGCTGGGCGTTAACTTCCAACATAACCATAAGGACCCATACTACTATTATCCACTTTTTCATCTGTTTAAAATTTTGATAAAATCATTTGTAACTAAACTTCTGTAGCGAACTTATTAGCCCGAATTTTTATAATTTAATAATCGACTTGCTTACAGTAGTATTGTCGGTATTTTCAATTACGACAAAATACATTCCTGTTTTCAAATCATTGGTTTCAATCATCCAATTGCCTGAAACTGAAGAATTGTTAACCTGTCTGAGTAAACTTCCGGCCTGATTGAAAACCTGGACCTTTGATATTTGCTTCTCATTATTTTGTGAGGAAACTGTTACATAATCCGTAAACGGGTTAGGATATACATTTACAGCAATATCATCATTTCGAATTTCACTCACTCCAACTACATGCTCCATGACGGAGTATTCAGTATTGTAAACCACATCTCCGGTGGTTCCACCATTTCCATTGGTTGCATTAAAAGCACCGTAAAAAGTAACATCGCCAGTGCCTTCAGCAGGAGCAGTCCAGTCAAATGTCCATTCTTTCATATTACCACTTGGGGTTGTTCCGTTTGGAGAATGAGTAACTGCAGCATTACTGTTGATCAGTTTGGTTTCTGCGGAGTTAGTGATAACAAATGTACCAACCTTGTCATCTGCATTGTCTTCAGCTGTAACCTCAAATCCAAATTTTACAACTCCCGTATGGGTTCCTGTTGCAGTAATGGTATACGTTTCGCCTGGCATGTAACCGGTTGCAGGAATATCAGACGAAATCCATCCTGATGCTGTGTTCACAGTACCTGCATGACATTGTGTACAGGTTGCACCATCGCCTGGCGATCCGGTTTTGCACCGGGAGATCCACCTGAGTAATAAAGCTCAGATGTAAATAGCACAAAGATTCCAATAGCTCCAATAAATAAGTAAATAGTTTTTTCATCTTGTTAATTTTTAATTTATAAATAGCATTATTTGATCAAGGAACATTTTTCCAAAATAACATCGGTTTCATTGTATCCCGCAACGAAGCCCTTAATCTGGACATTCACGCCTGGTTTAAGAGATTCATGATGATTAAATTTCGGAAGCATTGTACAACGTATTCCCTCATCTCCAAACATCCCATCCTGAAAAGCAAATACGGCAATTACAAGTGAATCTGATTCTTCAATTCCATCAATCATTCCCGATATTTGTACAACAGTTCCGTTGTACTTTTGTTCAGATTCTGATCGTGAATTAATAAACTCCGAAAAAAGGTCATGGGCTTCAACCATAAAGGAAGGCTCAATCTTTTCAAAATCGGGATGTGGCTTGTTATAGATGAATTTGTATCCCAAAACTGCCCCTGTAATTCCAACGATTATAAGTACGGTTCCAATTTTGATCCATTTATTCATGATTGTTCATTTTATAATTCTTGGCAAAGAAAATGAAACATACTGATGAAATAAAATCCAACTTGTTGAATCGGGAAAAAAGGATGTTGAATCGGGAAATGATCCGTTTTAGGCAAATTCGCCATTTCCTGTCAACCATTTTTTAAAGTCACCGGAGCGGTCCGTGCTTGCAATGGTCTCCATTTCACACGGTGGCTGAAGGATGATGCGAACCCTCGATTTGGAATAGGTGTACATTTCTTTTATGGCAGGATAACTTATGATAAATTGCCTGTTTACCCGGAAGAACTTATCCGGGTCAATAAAAGCTTCCAGTTTATCAAGGCTCATATCCATCGGGTATTGTTCATTATCATGTGTCTTGAAAAAGATGTTTCCGGCATCGGTATAGAAATAAGCAATCTCCTCAACATCAACGGCCTTGATCTTTTGGCCATAACGCACCACAAATCGCTTTTGAAAACCTCTCTTGGTTATCAACCTGGCCAGGGCTGCATAGTCAGGCTCAACACCCATTTTTTTGGCATAAAGAGATTTAAACTTTTGAATGCTTTCAGCCAGCTCGGCCTTTTTTACCGGTTTCAATAAATAATCAATACTGTTCACCTTAAAAGCCTGCATAGCATATTGATCATACGCAGTAATAAAAACGAAGGGAACACTTAGCTAGACCTGATCAAATATTTCAAAGCTTGATCCATCAGCCAGGTGAATGTCCTGAAAGATAAGTTCAGGAGGTTGATTGCTATTAAACCATGCGACAGCACTTTTGATACTGTCTAGCACAACTTGCACCTCAGTTGCAGGTTCTATCTCTTTTAAGAGTTTCTCAAGCCGCAAAGCTGTTGCCTGTTCGTCTTCGATAATAACTACTTTCATAACAATCAGATGATGTAGGGTAACCCTATTTTAAAACTTGTTTCTGTTTTGATCACATCAATTTTTCTATCGGTCAGCAGATGGTACCTTTCAATGATATTCCTGATTCCAATCCCTGTTGAGTGTTCCGTTTCTTTCTTTTCCTGTAAAACATTCTCAACGTAAAGATAGCCTTTTTTGTCATCTGTAAAGATGCGAATTTGCAAAGGTTGGTCTTTGGAAACAACATTATGCTTGATCGCATTTTCAACCAACAATTGTAAAGAGAGTGGAGGTATTTTAATCTCATCTTTTCGCTTAATCTCAGAAATTGTTAATTCCAGGTTTTTGCCATACCTCTTTTTCTGAATTTTATAATAATTGTGTATGATGGCCAATTCTTCCGAAAGAGAAATCACATCCAGGTCCTTGTATTCAAGAACATTTCTGAACATGTCCGACAATTCTTCCACATACTCAATAGCAATATCCCTATCCTGGTCAATCAAGGCAACAAGAGTGCTGAAGCTGTTAAAAAGAAAGTGCGGGTTTATCTGGCTTTTGAGGTTTTCGAATTGGAACCTGATTCTCTCTCTAAGGGCTTCCTGTTTTTTCCTGAGCCTTTTTTCCCTCATCTATATATAGAGAAAAATCAATGCAGCCATCAACACCACCAGCAACAGGTAAAACCAAAACGACATCCAAAAGGGTTGCTTTATTTCAAAAGTATAGGATGCGGTGGTTGAATTTGAATAATTTTCATAAAGGCCCACTTTAACTTCAAATGTATATTCACCCGGTGAAAGGTTGGAATAAATTACACTTTTGTTACGCGTATTGATCCAACCAAGATCATGACCCTTAAGCCGGAATTGAAACTCAACCTTTTCAGGATATTGATACCAGAGCCCGGAATATTCAAAAGACAAATGATTTTCATCATGGTTGAAAACAGAATCTTTTTGCGTTCAATTTTTTGAAGAAAAAAGGTTCACATCGGTTATTCTGGGTTGCGGACGACACCACAAACCCTGATCTGATGAGGAATAAACAATGATTCCTTTTGAGGTTCCAACCCATACTTTCCCTTTTGAATCAATTGTAAGGGTATTCAAATCCGGGTCAATATTTACAAAACCTGCATTGGACTCAAAGTGATGAATATCTCTTGTGAAGGTATTTAATACATCAATCCCTTCATCGTATGCAATAAGGCTCATCGTTTTTATTGGCAAGAATACCGGTAAAAGAAAGATTTTTATGCTCCTTATCAGAAGTGAAATGTGAAATACTTTCCCCATCATATTTAAATAATCCTTCGCGGGCGGCATTCATCCATACATTTTTCCTTTCATCAACAGCAATGGAATAAATAACCTTTTCGTTGAAAGCCGGATCATTTGAAATGTTCACAAAACGGTTTTCCTCAAAATAGCTGACACCACTTCCATCCGTTGCCAGCCAAACCCGGTTTGTACTATCAATAAATAAATTATATATAAAATTGTTTACAAGCCCTTCATTACTGCCATAATTTGTAAACTCAGGGGTGAACTTCAAATCTGCCAGGCGATTGTTAATGCTGCACTTCGAAACCCCACCCAAAGTTGCAAACCAAATTTCGGTTTCTGAACCCTTGATAGATAACACATTGCCATTTACCAACCCATCATTCTCATCAAAAATGATTTGATTACCTGTTTTTGGATCAAACCTTAAAACCCCTTTGCCAAAAGTTCCAGCCCAGATGAATCCGTATGCATCACGGTATAAACTCATGACTTTATATTTATCGGGATCAATATCAAGTAGGTATAATTTCAATTGGTCTTCTTTAACGGGCTCATTGGGGTTGTATGTGTGCAACCCAACATCGTTTACAAACCATAGATTATCTTCTGAGTCAGCTATTATCGCATGAATATTGGTTAAAGGGTAATTCTCAACATTGTCTAAAAAATTCAATTTTAGAACCCAACGAAAAGCCTGGATCGAATGATTTGAAATTAGCCAAATATTCCCTTCCAGATCATAAAGCATAGAACGTATACGCGACAGATTTACATCATTGGAATTTTCATAAACTTCCATTTGTTGTTTTTCTGTATCGTAAATCACAATTCCATGTCCATCTGTTGACAACCAAATATCCTCCTCAATCATAATTATATCGGTAACTGATCCGTATTTCCATGACCCTGGTTTTAATGGTGAAATAAATTCCTCCTTTTGAGTGTCATAAAAGCAAAAACCCTTGTCAAACATTCCGATCCAGATATTCCCCTCCTTATCTTCAACCAAAGCAGTTACTATAAAATCCGGAAGCCCATCGTCTACTGAAAGATGCTGATTTGCAACCTCCTCATTTCGCAAGTTGCAAATATTGATTCCATTATCTGTTCCTGCCCATACATTTCCTGATTTATCCTGCAATAAACAATATATATAATCATCAGACAATCCTGAATTTGAATTTAAAATGGCAAAGGTTCCATTCCGATAATGAAACAGTCCATCACCGTAAGTTCCGATCCAAAGCGATTGATCGGGGCTTTTTATAATCTCCTGGATTCTTGATGAAGTGGCAAAACCTTCAGGATTGAATGAGGTTAATCTAAATCTATCAAATTGCAAAATATTTCCATTCTCAAAACCAAACCATATTATTGCTTTTTCATCTTCAAAAATTGCTGTCACATTTTTGTTTTCTATACTGTCAGGAAGTACAATTTCATCGAAGTCATTTCCATCAAATCGAAAAATGCCACCAGATGTTCCTACCCAAATAAAACCCGTCTGATCCTGGTAAATGCAATTGATCTGGTAACCGTTCAGATCGCGGTTCGTTGCTATTTGTTTGAAATAAGGTTGCTGTGATCTGGCTGTAAAGAAAACCAGGGAAACAAAAAAGATGACCAGCAGGTTTTTGCAATGATATTTGAACCGTTGGAGTGCGATCATTTATCAACTTTATAAAAATCGGTTTCAATAGTTACTTTGATCTCCTCAGCAATCTTCTGATAAACAAGCTTTGGGATGCTGATGTTGTGATCTTCAAGCGGCACAATAAAAGTGGAAGTTACCTTAAAGCCATCCTCCCTAATGGACATGGTACAATTGATGATTCTTTCTTTTTTCACCCCGTGTATATTCAACTCCCCTTTGGCCCTTATATTGATTTCATCGGTTTATTGAAGTCTACACCTCAATTATCTTTCCCGAGTAGCCTTTGGGTACTTTTCGGTTTCCATCTAGTTTTCGTAGTAATGCTCTGTTGTAAAGGTGAATTAAAACCTTTCATGGATTTAATGTCAAGTTGAAATGCGAAAGTTCTACCGGTAGGATCAACCATTCCTTTCAGTTCATCCGACTCTGCCTTGATCAATTCAAGGGGTGCATCCGACTCAAAGGATACATAACCATTTTCTGTTTTATACAAGGTTAAGTTGGTTTCCTGTGCAAATGCCTGCAGGAAAAACAAAACCACTATTCCGGATAATATAGGCCTGATCATTCGTTTTTTAAGTATTTATACGAAACCTGATGAAACAGATATAGACTAATAATAAATCTGCGAAAATCCTTCAAATTCGTATTCAATGTATTCTTTTTCCTTAAATCAATATCTTTTAAGGGAATTCAATTATGATGAATAACAAAGATTTTAGTATTTGGTTTGATTTGAAGAGAATGGAATGATCCAACCCCTGATCCTGAAAACTTACATTGCACTACTCTTTATCATAATCCACTTCTTTCACCAGTTGTCCTTCCCTGTTCCAAAACTTCCATACGCCCAGTCGTTTCCCTTCTTTCAGTACTCCCTCGTAATATTTCTGGCCGTTTTCGTGCCAAACGGTTTTTAGTCCGTTTTCAACCCCATCTTTATAAACACCCTGGCTCCATAGCTTTCCATCGGGGTACCAGTAAGACCATTGGCCGGTGGGTTCACCCTTGTGATAGGCACCCTCCATTTTTTTAGTACTGTCTTCGTAATAAAGGATCTCTTTAACCAAAGTTTCTTTTGAATCGTCCTTGTAATAACGCACAACTTTGGGGTTGCCCTCAGGATAGGTATTCTCTATAACTTCAACAGGTTGGGTTGTGCAGGCAAACAAACCAAATAAAAATATGCTTAACAAGAGTTTTATCTTCATCATTTTTTATCTTTCAAATAATATTCTGAGCCCTTTGACCGATTCATCAAAATGGCCATTTTCATAAACCAGGTGACCATTGACAAAAGTATGCGTTATTGCTGAATTGAACGTATGCCCTTCAAAAGGTGACCACCCGCATTTATAATGAATCGTTGATTTATCAACCCTTGTCTTTGAATTCAAATCAACCAGGACAAGGTCGGCATGGAAGCCTTTTCTGATAAAACCCCTTTTTTCAATCTCGAAACAAACCGCAGGTGCATGACACATTTTCTCAACTACTTTTTCCAATGATATTTTCCCTTTTTGATAAAAATCAAGCATAGCCATCAAGGAGTGTTGCACCAATGGCCCACCTGAAGGGGCTTTGAAATAGGTATTGTTTTTCTCATCAAAGGTGTGAGGGGCATGATCGGTAGCAATTACATCCAGCTTGTCGCTCAGCAAGGCCTCGAATAGCTTCTCCTGGTCGTGTTTTGTTTTTATGGCCGGATTCCACTTGATGTGAGTGCCAAACCTATGATAATCGCTGCTGTTAAACCATAGATGATGTACACATACTTCAGCCGTAATGCGCTTTTTCTTTAACGGAATTGAATTGTCAAACAGTTCCATTTCCCTTGCCGACGAAAGATGCAGAATATGTAAACGGGTATTGTATAATTTTGCAAGCTTTATGGCCAGTGACGAACTTTTATAACAAGCTTCATCACTGCGGATCAAAGGATGGGCTTCGATGGGAACCTTTTCGCCATACCGTTCCCTGAAAATGGCCGTATTCTTTTGAATGGTATTTTCATCTTCACAATGGGTTGCAACCAGCATTTTCGATTTGGAAAAGATCTTATTGAGTGTGTCAATGTTATCAACCAGCATATTGCCGGTGGAGGCACCCCATAAAAACCTTTACTCCGCAGACATTCCGTGGGTTCGTCTTCAGCAATTCCTCAATGTTATCATTCGAAGGCTCCCATGTAAAATGAGTAATTGGCCAGCGATTTTTTGCAGCCAAATCGTATTTCTCCTCAAGCAATTATAGGTTAACGTATTGGGGATGGTATTCGGCATTTCCATGAATGAAGTAACACCGCCTGCAACAGCAAGAACTCTACTCTCAGTATACAAATCGACTTTTCGGGTCAGTCCGGGATCGCGAAAATGAAGCCATGGTCATCAATCGCACCCGGAATCAGGAATTTTCCTTGTGCATCAATGATTATGGCATCGGGTATTTGATCAACTGTTACAGGGTCCTTTTCAGGGTTTTCAACCCAGTCAATAATACCATTCCTGACCACCACATTGCCTTTGAAAATTTTTCCTTCATTAACGATGCGGGCATTTTTTATATAGTAAATCTTGTTCATAACAGCAGATGAAAACTGAATTAGTACAGAACGGCAATGCTAAGGTATGAAATATTTTATTGTTGTCAGGCAGCCTTCTTGTATTTTTTAAACATACTGCGCAACCGCAATTCAATCACGCCAAAAATAGCCTCCCTGAAAATACTCTTATTCATCTTCGATACACCCTCTGTCCGGTCGGTAAAAATAACATCCACCTCTTTGATGTTAAAGCCCAGCTTCCAGGCCGTAAATTTCATCTCGATCTGGAAAGCATAACCGATAAATTTGATTTTATCCAGTTCGATAGCTTCCAGCACTTTTCGGGTATAGCATTTAAAACCGGCCGTTGTATCCCGAACCGGCATTCCGGTAACGATGCGCACATAAGCCGAAGCATAATACGACATCAGCACCCTGCCCATGGGCCAGTTAACCACATTCACCCCTTTGATATACCGCGAACCAATGGCCAGATCACCTCCTTCAACAGCACAGGCACGATAAAGCCTGAGTAAGTCTTTCGGGTTATGCGAAAAGTCGGCATCCATCTCAAAAATATATTCATAGCCTTTTGCCAGCGCCCACTTAAAACCATGAATGTAAGCCGTCCCCAATCCCAGCTTCCCTTTTCGCTCTTCAATAAAGAGTTTGGCGGGGAATTCCTTCATCAACCTTTTTACAATGTCAGCTGTGCCATCGGGGGAGTTATCTTCAACGATCAGGATGTGAAATTCCTTTTCAAGTGAAAAAACGGTTCGGATAATATTCTCAATATTTTCCTTTTCCTTGTATGTGGGTATTATAACTAAACTATCGCTCACGGTTATCTGTTTAATGCATTTGTTTGCAAATATATAATTTATTCGAATGTTCGACGCCTAATATTCATTCAATGGCTAAGGGTCGTCGAATGAAAAAATAATACGGTTCCGATTCTTTTGAATAATACTAATTTTTTGTACCTTTGACATCAACTAAAACAGAAAATGAGGCGATGAAATCAGTACCCCCCAATAAATTTGATCTCAAGGAAAAAGCAAGTTTAACCTTAATAACCCAATAGAATGACAAGACTAGTATTCCAAAGTATTTGCCTCATAATACATGCTTGTGTCATTGGCCAGTATGTTGAGATTAGCGATACCTGTACAGGTAGTTCTGGTATTCCATTTAATCCTGTCTACCTTCCTCCCGAAATTATTACAGGGTGTGATGGTTATCATACCTTTCAATCTGATATTGATAAAGATTCCTTAATTGATGTAAAGGTTATCTCGGAATGCGTAGGAGGAGGGCCTTATCTATGGGGTTCATTAACCATTGAAACGTTTAATAATTTTTATGTTCATGTAGATACAAATTTCCAAACATTAATTACGTGGGAAGACACAAACGGTCTCAATTCAGAATTAAGGAAAGTGCCTGTCCCAAAAAAATATTCATTGAATGATACAATTTATCAAAATGCCTATGCATGGGACAGTACCGAAACGATTATTGGCAAATACTCGTGGTCAATGTTAGGGTATACATATACTCATATAGATCTAGATTATTTTGAAGGCGACACAACCTACATCGCCCTTACAAAAACGGATGGGAATTATAATAGCATCTATTATTTTAAGATTTACGTGCATAATTTTTCAGTGATGACTTTGTTTTCTTTAAAAACCACTGATTCTGTGCTAATAAATACTCATAATTGTTTAACTGATGGAATGGTGTTTACAGAACAATCCCAGATTGACAATTTTTATTATAATTTCCCTTTTTGCAATACCATTGAAGGGGATGTTGAGGTATCCGGAGATGAGATTAAAAATTTAAATGGCTTAGCAGACCTAACTGCCATTATGGGTGATTTGAAAATTATAAATACCGATTCCCTGCCTGAGTTATCCGGTTTGGATAATTTGAATGAACTTGGTGGAAGTTTGCAGATTAAAGATAATCTTATGTTGAACAATCTGTCAGCATTATCGAATATAGATTCCATTGGCGGAGATTTGCATGTGGAGAACAATGACTCATTGCTTTCGCTGCTCGGCCTTGAGAATATTGCACCTGCTACAATTGAAGATTTGACTATTTGCAAGAATGACTCTTTAACCTTTTGTGATTTCGAGAATATTTGCCAATACTTATCCAATCCCAATGGAGCGGTTAGTATATATGAAAATGCTCCGGGTTGCTACAATGAAGAAGAACTCGCAATGGTTTGTGATACAACGGATATCTCTGAAAATGTATATATGAACAGCATTACGATACACCCAAATCCTGCTGATGAAGTTATTAGAGTCTCACATAGCCCTAAGATCACAATCAATGAATTGGATATCTATAACCTAAGTGGCCAATTGGTATTGCATGAAAATCTGGTAAATAATTTATTGGATATTACTTCACTTAAACCTGGTATGTATATTATTGAATTGAAATTCAAATATCAAATCGTAAGAAGGAAATTAATTATTAAATGAACCGCTTTACATCAAAGTTTGCAACTGCGATGCATCAGGCAAAATAGTTTTCAACTTAAAAATACCCTGCATCAAACTCAACGTAACTCTCTGATTACGCTACCTGGTGTCAAAATCTCCTGATTTTCCCCCAAAAAACCAACCTGTTAGGTTGATGTCATCTAGTGTAATCCCCAGGACTACGCTACCTGGTTTCAAAATCTTCTGATTTTTCCCCAAAAAACCAACCTGTTAGGTTGATGTCATCTAGTGTAATCCCCAGGACTGCGCTGCCTGGTTTCAAAATCTTCTGATTTTCCCCCAAAAACCAACCTGTTAGGTTGATGTCATCTAAATCTCCTGATTTTCCCCCAAAAAACCTAACAGGTTTTCCAACCTGTTGGGTTGATGTCATCTAGTGTAATCCCCAGGACTACGCTGCTTGGTTTCAAAATCTTCTGATTTTCCCCCAAAAACCAACCTGTTAGGTTGATGTCATCTAAATCTCATGATTTTCCCCCAGAAAACCTAACAGGTTTTTCCAATCTGATAGGTTGATGTCATCTATTGTAATCCCCAGGACTGCGCTGCCTGGTGTCAAAATCTCCTTCCCAAAAAACCTAACAGGTTTTTCCAACCTGTTGGATTTTTGTCATTTACGATTTTTAATTACTTATCTATTAACTTCAAATGCCTGTCAAATACATTTTATTTGTCATAGAGGAATCAAATTATCCCTCATCCGATCGCCAACTTACCGGCAAAAAAGTTTTCAAATCATCCCATAAATGAATGATAATAGGATTTTAAAAGGATAAATGTAATTTTGCAGCTCATTCAAAACAAAGCAGGACTAAGAAATGAAAACACTCATCGAATTCATCAACGAAAAACAGGCAGACTTCCCCTTTGCATCGGGCGAGTTTTCAAGATTACTCAACGACATCGGCATCGCCTCCAAATACGTTAACCGTGAAGTAAACAGGGCCGGGCTGGCCGACATCATGGGATACGAAGGAACACAAAACGTTCAGGGCGAAGACCAAAAAAAGCTTGACGTATTTGCAAACAACGAATTTATAAAAGCATTGAAGTGGGGCGGTGAAGTATGTGCCATTGTTTCAGAAGAGAATGATGAGTTGGTAACCTATGAAAATGAGCGTTCGAACAACGGCAAATACATCGTAGCCATTGATCCGCTCGACGGAAGCTCAAACATCGAAGTAAATGTTTCCATCGGTACCGTTTTTTCTATTTACCGCAGAAAATCAGAACCCGGTAAGCCCGGAACCCTTGAAGATGCATTGCAGGCTGGCACCGAAATGGTAGCAGCAGGATATGTTATTTATGGTTCCTCCACCATGTTGGTTTACAGCACAGGAAAGGGTGTGAACGGTTTTACACTTGATCCTTCGGTTGGCCTTTATTTGCTTTCCCACCCGGAAATGAAAATCCCTGAAGGTGGAAATATCTATTCGGTTAACGAAGCAAACTATATTTATTTCCCTGATGGGGTAAAGGAATATATCCGTTATTGCCAGGAGGATGATCCGAAAACCTCACGGCCCTATACAACACGTTACATTGGTTCTTTGGTAGCCGACTTCCACCGGAACCTTATCCGGGGTGGAATTTATATGTATCCGGGCACAAAGAAAAACCCAAACGGAAAATTGAGGTTGTTGTATGAATGCAACCCAGTGGCTTATCTGGCAGAACAGGCAGGAGGAAAAGCATCTGACGGGTTTAGAAGAACATTGGAAATACAGCCGGATGAAATTCATCAACGGGCTCCATTGTTTGTTGGATCAAAACACATGGTTGAGAAAGCTGAATATTTTATGCAGTATTTTTCCAAGGATTTTGACACGAGAAAATAAGAAGGATATTTAAGTCAAACAATTTTGGAAGTAAAGGAATTACTTGAAATATATAAGCAGGACGAACGCATAGCTACTCTTGCTAACCATTTGGAGACCCTGTCTGAAAGCAGGACACATGTTAAAGGTGCTATCGGTTCAATAAATGCCCTGATTGCCGCCTCCGTATTTGAACTTCATCCGGCCAACCATGTTTTCATTCTTCCCGATAAAGAAATAGCTGCCTATTTCCTGAATGACCTGGAAAGCATTTTTCTGGAAAAGGATCAGAACTTCAATAAAAAGAAGGTCCTGTTTTATCCCACCTCTTACAAACGAAATTATGATTTCGGCAACCTCGACAGCACCCATGTATTGCTAAGGACAGAAGCCATGAAAAGGCTGGGTTCAGGAAAACGCACCAGCATGGTAGTAACCTATCCCGAAGCCCTGGCCGAAAAGGTCGTAAGGAAAAGTTATTTGAGTAAAAACACCATTCGCCTGAAGCGTGGAGAGGCTGCTTCGTTGGATAGCATTAATGAATTGCTCATGGATAATGATTTCGAAAGGGTTGATTTTGTTTATGAGCCCGGACAGTTTGCCATCCGCGGAGGTATCATTGATGTGTTTTCTTTTACCAATGATTATCCCTACCGAATTGAATTTTTCGGTAATGAAGTAGAATCCATTCGCTCGTTTAACCCGGTTGATCAGCTTTCGATTGATAAACTTGACCACATCACCATTGTTCCCAATATTCAGGATCGTAAAATTGTTGAGAAAAGGGAATCCATACTCTCTTTTATTCCAGAGGATTCGGTCATCTGGATGGAGGATATAAAGTTCACCAACGACCGCATAGATTTTGAGTACGATAAAGCCAAGGAGATTTTTGAAAATTCAGTTTTTGAATTTGATAATCTTTCGCATGATGATCTGTTTATCAATGCAAAAGAATTTAAACAGCAGGTTCTTAATTTTAATATTGTCGAAACCGGTACACAAACCTATTTCAGCGACAATTCAGTTTTTGAATACAACATTGAACCCCAACCCAACTTCAACAAGAATTTCGACCTGCTGATTTCAAATCTAAACCAGAACACCCGAAAAGGTTATCAAAATATCCTGTTTTCAGATAACCCGAACCAGTTGAAAAGGCTTTACAGTATTTTTGACGATATCATAGCAAGTCGGGGGCTTGAAAACAGGTTTAGTTTTGAAACGATTGACATTTCCCTTCATCAGGGATTTATTGATCACGATAAAAAAATTGTATGCTATACCGATCACCAGATTTTTGAACGCTACCACAAATTCTATCTAAAGGAAAAGTTCAGCAGCAAACAGGCCATTACCTTAAAGGAACTGTACGATCTGCAACCCGGTGATTATGTAACACACATTGACCATGGTATCGGAAAATTTGACGGACTTGAAAAGATCAACAACGAAGGCAAAGAACAAGAGGCCATCCGCCTGATCTATAAAGATGGCGATCTGCTGTACATCAGCATCCATTCATTGCACAGGATATCGAAATATGTTGGCAAAGAAGGGACACCACCCGCAATGAACCGTTTGGGAAGCAATGCATGGAACAAACTAAAAGCAAAAACCAAAAAGCGAGTCAAGGACATTGCCAAGGAACTCATTCAACTTTATGCTGAACGCAAGTCTGCCGAAGGCCATGCCTTTACACCCGACACTTATTTACAACATGAATTGGAAGCATCTTTTATTTATGAGGATACACCCGACCAGTATAAATCAACACAGGATGTAAAAAGGGATATGGAAGCCAGCAATCCCATGGATCGTTTAGTATGTGGCGATGTAGGATTTGGAAAAACCGAAGTGGCCATCCGGGCTGCATTTAAAGCAGTGGCAGATAGTAAACAGGTGGCAGTGTTGGTTCCGACAACCATTCTTGCCCTTCAGCATTACAAAACGTTTCGTGACCGTTTGAGTGAATTCCCATGCAGGGTGGAGTATATCAACCGATTCAAAACAGCCAAGGAGCAAACCCGGATCAAGAAAGATCTGAAAGAAGGTAAAATAGACATTATTATTGGCACACACAGACTGATTGGAAAAGATATTGAATTTAAAGATATCGGCCTTTTGATCATTGATGAAGAACAGAAATTTGGAGTTGGAGCCAAAGAAAAACTAAAACAGATCCGGACCAATGTGGACACCCTGACTTTAACAGCTACACCGATTCCCCGAACACTTCAGTTTTCATTGATGGGAGCAAGGGACCTTTCCATCATCAATACACCACCTGCAAACAGATACCCTATTCTTACAGAAATCAAGTCGTTTGGGGAAGAGGCAATCCGCGATGCCATAAACTATGAAACAGACAGGGGCGGCCAGGTATTCTTTGTCCATAACAGGGTTCAAAATATCGTTGAGGTGGCGGATATGATCCGTAAGTTTTGCCCGGATGTTTCCATTGCGATCGGCCATGGACAAATGGATGGACACAAACTTGAAAAAGTAATGGTGGATTTTATCGAAGGAAAATTCGATGTTCTTTTGGCAACAACCATCATCGAATCGGGACTTGACATTCCAAATGTAAATACCATCATCATAAACGATGCTCAAAATTATGGGCTGAGCGATTTACACCAGCTTCGCGGCAGGGTGGGCCGGGCCAACCGCAAGGCATTTTGTTATTTGTTGTCTCCACCCTTATCCGTCCTGACACCCGAAGCAAGAAAACGATTGAAAGCCATTGAAGAATTTTCTGCGCTGGGCAGCGGTTTTAATATTGCCATGCGTGATTTGGATATCAGGGGAGCCGGTAATATTTTAGGAGGTGAGCAAAGTGGATTTATTTCCGATATTGGGTTTGAAATGTACCATAAAATACTGGATGAAGCCATTCTTGAATTGAAAGAAACGGATTTCAAAGAACTCTATCATGAAGATACCCATATCGACTATGTTCGTGATTGCCAGGTCGAAACCGATATGTCAATCCTATTTACTGATGACTATATATCCACCATCACCGAACGAATGAGTCTTTACAAAGAGCTTGACAACATACAGGAAGAACTAGAATTGCAGCGATTCAGGTTGCGATTGATAGACCGGTTTGGACCAGTGCCTCCTCAAACTGAAGAACTGATCAATGCCATCCGCTTGCGATGGATTGCCCGCGAAATTGGATTTGAAAAAATTCTTTTGAAAAATGAAAAGATGACATGTTATTTTATTGCCAACCAGGAATCGCCCTATTTCCAATCGGATAAGTTTACAAATGTTCTGAGATTTGTTCAACAAAATCCTGCAATCTGCAGAATGAAGGAAGCAAGGGAAAGATTAACACTTACATTCTTCAACATCGATACGGTTAAAAAAGCCATTGATGTTCTAAAAGAACTGATAGAAAAAAAATGACCGGAATCATTTTTAGTGTTTGTTAGTTTGGAATTGATTTTAATGTCGCCTCTGCAAGGATGATTTTTCTGAAATTTGAATGTTTTTTCCTTTCGTCAGATAGGGATTGGATAGCTCCCATTGGCCGGGTTGATGGGTTTCAATTTTATATCCGTGATACTACACCATGCGGCCTGTCCTGAAATAGTGTTTTGTTCTGTGCATTTAATTCCCATCCGGAAATTGTCAATACTTTAACCAATAAGAATGGAATACATTGTGGCATTACATCACGGAAAAAATCTGTCAGTTTTTGCTTTGTTTCAGACAGCAATATTGAAACAATGGTTTCAGGAAGGTAAATGAATATTTGTGAATGATATTTAAGTGTTTGTTTTTCAAAAGTAAGAAGGTTCAATGACCCCTATGGCATGTTGAAGCAATATGACCTAAAACTATTCAAGAGGATAATGTAAGGATTGTTTGATAATTGATTGATTTTTATGTACAGGCAAAATAAATATTGACAGTCTTGTTGAAGCTTTTTTTGTATTACTACAAAGAATCTTATAAAAAGCCATGGTAAATCAAATTATTTGTTATATATTTGGTGCCTAAATTCAGGTAAGTTGTAAGTGAAGCCAAATCGTAAATTGATAAAGTATTTAATATCAGTATTTAAAAATTGAAAATATAGTTAATTATTTAATAGTATTAATCTAAATCTAAACATTATGATGAAAATTTTTACAAAATTTGGATTGTTGTTGGTTTTTGTTGCTTTGATTGGCACCCAAACTTATGCACAACCAGCTTGTGGTACTGTTAACGCAGGGACTTTAACCCCAACCACAACACCTCAAACCTTAAATCCTGTTGCCGGAAGTTCTTATTATTGGGACTTTAATGCAACTGCAGGAAACACTTACACTTTTAATTCCTGTCTTTCGTTAGAAGACACTTACATCAGGATTTATGATGCTTCTTACGCTCAGGTGGCATATAATGATGATAATGGAGTACATTGTACCGGGACAAGAGCATCAATTGATTGGCTTGCTACCGGAACCGGAACTTTTTATGTTTCTTTTGCTCACTATTCCTGCAATCCCTTAACTTCTGACGGGGATTTGGAATATTATTATACTGCTGCACCTACCTATCCAGTTTTAACCCCAGGTTTGTTTTGTCAGGTTGAAGCCGGATCATTTGCAGCTGCTGGCAATGTTACTTATGAATTGAATTTACTTGCTGCCAACACCTATGACTTTTCATTATGTATAAATGATTTATGTTGCGGTGGAACTGCTGACGACTTTGATGGCGATTTTACCATGTATAATTCTTCTTTTGTTCAGCAATGGTATATTGATGGAGCCGGCAGTTGTGGTTATGACGCCTCTACAATTGGCACAATTTATGAAAATTGGTCACCACCTTCTGATGGTGTCTATTACCTTCAAATAGATGATTATTATAACGGTGCTGGTAATTTTGAACTGGCTTACATTATGGGCGGTGCCGTACAATTAGGTACACCCACAGCAACTTGTACTACAACCTCCGGTGCTTTTGCAGCTGGTGAAGGAGTATTTCATGAGTTCTATCTGTATCCAACAGAGGCTTATAACTTCTCCTGTTGTAATTTGGATGCTTGTGGCGGAACAAGTACCGGTGACATGGATTTCTATATGATTGATAACAATGGGATTCAATTATTTTATATTGACGGAAATAGTAGTTGCGGTTGGAATGCTACCACCTACGGCAGTGCTTATGAAAACTTTATTCCTGCGGCTGAAGGATGTTATTATTTATACGTTACTGATTATTATGGTGGAGCAGCAAGCTTTGACCTTTCATACATATCTGCTCCGCTGGGCACATTATGGACAGGTGCTGTTGATACCGACTGGTCGAATACAGGAAACTGGAGTTCAGGCCTTCCTGCAGTTGGTGATGATGTAATCCTCAATGCAGGTTTGCCTAATTATCCCGTAATTGACGGAACTTATGCTTGTAATGGTCTAACCATTAACGCAGGTGCAAGTTTCACTGTTGCCACTGGTGGTGATTTTACTGTTGGCGCTGACCTTACAGGTTACGGTGCTTTTGTTATGAATGATGGTACTTGTACCATTGTTGGCGATTTAAATAATGCAGATGCTGCAAATGCGCTTGTTGATATCAATGGTGGTACGCTTAATATTGGTGGTGGCTGGTACGAGATTGGTTTCTTTACATTTGCCAGGGGTTCTTTCCAGTTATCCGGAGGAACGATCAATGTTACTGCCGATGTTGCATGGTACGATGTCAATGCTACAAGTTTAATGAATGGACCTTTCACCTTAACCATTGGTGGTACATTCCAGAGTGAAGCAGGGATCTTTGCCTCAATTACTGATGGAACTGTAGTACTTACAGGAGATGGTTATATTCTTTCTCCTTCAAGTCTTTCTGCATTTACTGTTTATAATTTAACCATTGCTGGTGGTGACCATGTTGCCTCCAGGGATGCAGAAAATAACCCATTTAATGTTTTAAACGACTTTAACATAGTGGGAGGAAGCCTTACAACTTTAAGTGATGCAGGTACTGGAAAATCTTCAGTTGTTACTGTTGGTGGTAATTGTACTGTCGGAATTGGCGGAGACTTAACTGCTGATGTTCTTACTGCTTTCAACGTAACTGGTACATTGGCAACACTGGCTGATGCTCCTGGTTATGGTTCATTTATTGACAATAGCCTGACCACTGCTTTAGGTGGTGTTTTTGCCGGTATTTACATGACAGGCCCACAGTGGCATACCATTTCTGCGCCTGTTGCCGGTATCGAATCAGGATTATTCACAGGATTGTATTTGCAAAACTTTGACGAGCCTTCAAATACCTGGATGGATATTATCCCAACGAATGTGCCTTTAACACCCGGTGTTGGTTTTGCATTCTATTCACCCATTACAGTCGCTGCAGGAGTACCTGGTCCTTATTTCAATTCAGGAACAATTACCAATTCCTCATTGACAAGATCAAATCTGGGATGGAACATGGTAGGTAATCCTTATCCTTCGCCCATTGATTGGGATGCAGTTTCAGGATGGACAAAAACAAATGTTGCAGATGCACTTTATGTTGAAGACAACGGAGCTTGGGCAAGTTATGTTGGTGGTGTTGGAACCGGAAACGGATCCAATCTGGTAGCTCCAGGCCAGGGTTTCTTTGTTGAATGTACCAATGCTGCAGGCGGAACTTTAGGTTTCACCAATGCTGTTCGTACCCATAACAGGGTTCCTTATTTCAAATCAGACGTTGCCGATATCGTTAGGGTAAAAGTTGAAGGAAATTCATACAGTGATGATATGGTTATTCGCTTCCTTGATGATGCTACTGAAGGTTTTGATTATGATTTTGATGCACACAAAATGTTTGCATACAATGTCGAAATGCCACAGATTTATTCCATGGCAAACGGATATATGTCAATCAATACACTTCCGGCAACAAAGATGGTTCCAACAGGGTTCCGTTCATCAATCCCAGGTCAATTTACAATTAGTGCCGTTGAAACAAGTGATTTCAGTGATGTGATCCTTGAAGACCTGGTCACTGGTGAGCAAACTAATTTATTGACTAACTCATACACATTCACATCTTCAGTTGATGATAATGAAGACAGGTTCATTATTCACTTTACACCACTGGCTGTGCCTGAAAATAGTGCAAGTGATTTGATCAGTATTTACTCATATCACAACAATGTATATGTTTCAGTTCCTGAAAACACAAATGGCAATATCGTTGTTTACAATGTATCAGGACAGGTAGTTGCAAATGCTAACATTACAGGTACTTTAAATGTAATTACGCTTGATGAGTCAGCATTTTACATTGTAAAAGTACAAGGTGATAACAGTGTTACATCTGAAAAAGTGTTTGTGAAGTAAAATTGAGTTATAAATTGTAAATAAAAAAACAACGATATGAAAAAAGCATTGAAATCACTCTTCGTAGCAGGATTATTCCTCGCTCTTCCATTGTTTTCCCTTGCCCAGACACCTCCACATCCAAACGGTGGTGGCGGACCTGGTGGTGGGAATACACCCGTAGGCGGAGCAGCTCCAATTGGAGGTGGACTAATTATTATGATGGCACTTGGTATGGGATATGGTGCCAGGAAAGTCTATGATTTTCGTAAGAACGAAGAATAAAAGACAATAATATTCCTAAAAAAGCTTTATCCTGATACATCGGGATAAAGCTTTTTGTTTTTAAATTAAGATATATGAGATTAAATCGAATTTTTTTACCCATAGCCATTATTTTATTTGCCTTTCACTATTCATGTAAAACCATCGAATCAACAACTCAAACTGCTGAAATGACTCCTGAGGATAAGCAGGAAATTCTCCAAACAAAAGTGGATACGAGCTTTCAATGATCACCTTATCAGCAGATGAAGTAAGAGAGATAACACTGATGGCACAAAATGCCGCCAGATTATATTGCCGGATGAAACAGTTTGATGGCAAAGGATATGAATGATATAAAAGTTTCTAAAGCATATGATCCACTTGATCAGGAGTACAGAACAATCCAAAATAAAGCAATTAGGCTTAATATCCTGGGTAAAATGGAATTTGACCGGGTCTTTAACGAGTCTAAAGCCAAGTGTGAATAGTTTCTCAATTCAAAGCAATATATTGTGAATATCATTCGGCCTACATTGTTGATCCGGAAATTAACTGCCAAATTTAATATTCTGCGCATGGTTAATAAAGCGCAAACGAACAATATTGTTTTCCGACCCCATTTCAAAACCCATCGATCAGCTGAAATTGGAGAATGGTTTAAAGAGGAAGGGATAAATAAAATTACAGTATCTTCAGTTGAAATGGCAAGTTATTTTGCAAATCATGGCTGGCAGGATATTCTCATTGCATTTCCAGTAAACCTCCTTGAAATTGATCAAATCAATAAACTCAGTTCAAAAATTAAACTCTCTCTGCTGGTGGAATCTCTTTTTAGTGTCAACTTCCTGGAAAATAATTTAAAGCACACCACAGATATATATTTAAAAATTGATACCGGTTATCACCGAACCGGTATTGCATCAAATGATATTTCTGGAATTGAAGAGATACTATATCGGATTGGGATTTCCAAAAATCTCAATTTCCTTGGTTTTCTTACACATGCCGGGAATACCTATTCAGCAAAATCAAAACCGGACATCATTAAAATTCACAATGAAAGCATTGGTCAATTGCAAGTTTTAAAAAGTTATTTTGAATCTGAATACCCGAATATCATATGCTCCATTGGAGACACTCCTTCCTGCAGTTTAGCCGAAGAATTTACCGGAGTTGATGAAATCCGTCCCGGTAATTTTGTTTTTTATGATGTAATGCAATATTATTTGGGATCGTGCCAACCAGAAGAGATTGCCGTTTGTTTATCTTGTCCGGTGGTGGCCAAGCATCCTGAAAGAAACGAAATTGTGATTTATGGAGGTGCCATCCATTTATCAAAAGATAGCGTACCTGATAACGATGGAAATCAAATTTTTGGACTTGTTGTAAAACTGAACGCTGATGGCTGGGGGCCGATCCTTCCAGATACGTATGTTTCATCGCTATCGCAGGAGCATGGTATAGTAGTGGTTTCGGATCATTTGTTTGATCAATTCAACATTGGAGAAACCATTGGGATATTGCCGGTTCATTCCTGCTTAACGGCAAACTTGATGAATGACAATATGGCGATCATCTGATGTGGAGAATTCCTGCCGGCCTGATTTATTTCAGCCTTTCAGTTGATTTCTTTCCAGAAGAATTACATAAAAAGTTATTTTTGCAGATTATTAATATTACAAAAATGAGAATTTCTTCGACCCGGTTTCTATTGTCACTATTAATTGTTCTATTGATTGGCTTCTCTTCCTGCCGACAAAACAGTCCTCAGCATTTCTTTAAAAACGGAAGCGCCAAATACCAGCTTAAAGATTATTCAGGTGCCATAAAGGATTTAAGTGAAGCAATTACCCTCGACCCAGATTATGCAGATGCCTATTATGTCAGGGCGATTTGCCATAGTGAATTGAGCCAAACTGACCAGGCTCTGAATGACTTTAATAAAGTGATAGAGTTGGATCCGGGATTCAAGGATGCCTATGTAAACCGTGCATTTTATGTTAAAGAGAAAAAAGGTGATTATGAGGGAGCCATACTCGACTACAACAAATTTATTGAGCTGAACACAAATGGAGATAATGCATTTGCCCTGAACAACAGGGGATTCTCCAAATACAAATTGGGCTTGTTCGAAGAGGCATTGACAGATGTTGATAAATCCATTCAATTTGACCCGAAGAATGCATTTGCCTACAAGAACAGGGCTTTAATCTTTATCGAAATGGACAGTATCAATAAGGTATGCAGCGATCTTAATAGAGCCATTGAGCTGGGATTTACACAAAATTATGGAAATGAGGCTTCTGATCTGCAAAGACAGTATTGTGAAAATAATTAACGTTATTTAAACGGTAGATCTAATATTTTTTGTCTTTACAGACAACTTTGTACTGAGCAGAATTAGTAATCTACATTAATTGATTAAAGATGTGCCGAAATTTTATGCACTTATATGAATAAATCAATTATTTAAGAATGATTCTGATTTATACACATAAAATAACCAATCGGTCAAAGTATATTTTTAAACTCTTGCTTAAGGAGCTGTTGCATATTGATTTTCAATTTACAGCTAATGAGTTGGAATATTTAGCATTTGAGGGGATGAAATTCTCCTATTCAAACAAGCCCTTTGATAAGGGCCTCTTTTTTGCGTCTACCAATATTTTGTTTGAACGAGGTATCAAGCACCTGGATATTTCAATGACAGATTATGAGGGGCTTCCGGCATTTTTCCCGGTTTATCAGAACACCTCCGCCATGCCTTTCGATCCTTTTGCTGCAAGTTTTTATTTGGTTTCAAGGTATGAGGAATACCTTCCATATAAAAAGGATGAATACGGGAGGTTTCCTGCAGATGAGAGCCTGGCATACAGAAAAAAGTTTCTGCATAAACCAATGATCAACATTTGGGCACAGCAAATAGGAGATATTCTTTCTTCTCGGTTTCCTCAATTGAAAATTGCCGGTCAGAAATATAAGTTTGTTCCTACACTTGATATAGATGCAGCCTGGTCGTATAAGGGAAAGGGATTGTTCAGGACTGTCGGAGGATATTTGAATTCACTGTCAAATTTTGAGATTTCTGATATTTCCGAAAGAACCAAAGTGATTTTTAATTTGCAAAAAGATCCATTTGATACTTTTGAATTTCAGCTTGAAATTCAAAAGAAGTACAACCTTAAACCAATCTATTTTATCCTTTACGCTGATTATGGCCTTAACGATAAAAACATTCCTGTACAAAACCGTAAGTTTCAAACGCTTATTAAATCATTGGCTGATTATGCCGAGGTGGGAATCCATCCTTCTTATAATTCCAACTTCAATTCGAAAAAATTGAAGTTGGAAATTAGCCGGCTGTCGAAAGTCTTAAACCGGGAAATTACCAAAAGCAGGCAGCACTTTTTAAAAGTCCATTTACCAGTTACTTACCGTAATTTGATCAATCTTGACATTACCGATGATTATTCGATGGGTTATGCAGCACAACCCGGCTTCAGGGCAAGTATTTGCAACTCCTTCTGTTTTTATGATGTTGACCTTGATGTGGAAACAAAACTGCGGATTCATCCCTTTACCGTGATGGAAGGTACATTGAAGGACTACCTGAAACTTTCTCCCCGCGAAGCTGTTACTATTATGAAGCGTTTGATTGCTGAAGTGAAAGGTGTAAACGGAACCTTTATTTCATTGTGGCACAACGAATCATTAAGCAATACAAAACGTTGGGAAGGTTGGCGGGATGTATACGAAGAGATGATCATAGAGGCCTTGCCTTGAAATCTGAATAATTGGAAATGATAAAGTATTTGCAAAACCACCAAATTGAAAAATCCAAGTGGGATGCCTGCATCAAGGAGAGCGTCAATGGAATGGTGTATGCGAATTCGTGGTATTTAGACATCGTAGCGGAAGATTGGGAAGCCCTGGTGGAAGATGACTATGAACGGGTATTTCCACTAACCACCGGCAGAAAGTGGGGAATTGATTATTTGTATCAACCCGTATTTACCCAACAATTGGGCTTGTTCTCAAAGAGCAGCCTTTCACAAGATACTGTGAGTTGTTTTTTGGATTCCATTCCGGAAAAGTATAAGTTTATTGAGATTAACCTGAATACTTTCAATAAAGTTGGGTCCAATACTTATCCACTTCGAGTGGCACACCTATGAGCTTGACCTGATAAATTCATTCAGCCATATCCAAAAAAACTATTCAACAAACCTGAAAAGGAATTTGAAAAATGCAGGAAATTCAAATTTATCAGTGGTAAAAAATACCAAACCTGATGAAATTATAAAACTCTTTCGGGATAATCGTGGGAAGAATATTAATTCATTGTCGGATGATGATTATGTTAAGCTTAACCGGATTTCCTATCAGGGGATCTACAAAGGGGTCATTCAAACATACGGTGTTTATTCCGGGAACAATCAACTGTGTGCTGCTGTCATTTTTGCAAAGAGTAAAAACAAGATCATTTTTCTTTTCTCCGGCCTTTCACAGGAAGGCAAGAATACCAATGCTATGGCATTTCTCATAAATTCCTTTATCAAGGAGCATTCGATGCAAAACCTTACCCTCGACTTTGAAGGCTCAAACGACCCGAATCTTGCACGGTTTTACAAAAGCTTTGGGTCAAAATTGTGCACCTATCCTCATATTAGGATAAACAAGCTGCCCATCTTCCTGAATATCCCGTTCCGGGTTTATAAATGGTATAAAAGAAATTTTAATTCCTGAAAAGATTACCCACTGATTATTTTATGATTTATCGGCTCAATGCTCAATTAATTGTTATATTTGTTTTGAATTTTCATAAAATGGTTTTCCATCAATCCGTAGTATATGATCAAAAATCTCAGTAATCAAAAATCCATTATCAACCATTATATTGCTGAACTCAGGGATGTTAATATTCAAAAAGACAGCATGCGGTTCAGAAAAAACCTGGAGCGGATAAGTGAAGCAATCGGTTTCGAGATTAGTAAAACTTTACCCTATGAGGAACGCGAAGTGATAACTCCCCTTGGGAGTGTAATGTCAAGTGTTTTGAATCAGCAGCCTGTTCTGATACCTGTCTTGCGGGCAGGATTATCCATGCACACCGGCCTTCAAAATGTATTTGACAAATCGGAAAGTGCATTTATTTCGGCTTACCGGAAAATTGAGAAAAACCAAAAATTCATTATCAAAGTTGAGTATGTATCCAGCCCTGACCTGACAGATAAAACGGTTATCCTCTCCGATCCGATGCTGGCAACCGGGGCTTCAATTGTTGCTGCTTATAAAGAACTTAAACACTTCGGTACGCCGAGGCATGTACACCTCGCTATTATAATAGCAAGTTTGGAAGGAATTGACTACATCAAGAAGCACATTCCATCTGATAATCTCACCGTATGGGTTGGAGCCATTGATGATGAATTGACTGCTCAGGCATATATTGTGCCGGGGTTGGGTGATGCCGGCGACCTCGCTTACGGTATAAAAAATTAATTGTCGTTACAGCCGCTTTTTATTTTCAATCGTTATACTAAATGCTGAACTTTTTTTGTTTTAATACTATTGCGGATTAGAAAATTAAGGTAGGGTAGGGTATATGTTTCTTTAAAATTTCGTATGTATTTTTCAAACAAGTTCGGCACTTTTTCGTTAAATGAGTTTGAATAAATCAAGAATATATTCAGATGGTACTTTATGTTGGAGTAAGTTTTTTTAAACTGTTGCAAGTGCTGTTTATCAGTGGCACATCAAATTTATTTTTGCAGATCATCAGCATCGGATATGGTTTTAATTTCATTCAAACATCTGTTATTACCGCCATTGGAGGTATGTAGAATTCTTTTCTTTTATTACCTCAGCCGGTGGCTGCTACTTCAGTATACCAAATATTGCCCCATCATATTTTCCTATTTTACAGGTGATAGAATTGAAAAGGCAAAAAAAATATTGAATTGTAGTGAGGTTCCAAAAAGGAAGTTTACGCGAAAAAATAAATTGATCATAAATTTACGCTACCGTTACGGACTCATTGGTATTGTCCTGCTGACGCCAATTCTGCTTTCAATACCCATTGGGGCATTCCTTGCACAAAAATACTTTTCGAAGAAAAAGAATATTTTGGTTTATATGAGCATATCCGTGGTTTTCTGGTCATTTTTTATTTCATCCGTCTTTTTTCTTTCCAAGGCTGCGATTCATTGATAAGCCTTATCGTTTTCTTCATTATAAGACAAAAGAATATTAAACACTGAATTAATATTTCGTATTTTTGTTTAATCAATTTTTATAAAATATAATGTGACCGGACTTATCATTGAAAATATCAGGATATCTTTTGAATCCATCAAATCGCACCTTGTCAGGACAATTCTGACCGTTCTGATTATTGCTTTTGGTATTATGGCATTGGTAGGTATACTTACATCCATAGATGCCATTGAATATTTTCTGAAAGAGAATTTTACAGTCATGGGTGCTAACACATTTACGATCCGCAACCGGTCCATGCGTATCCAAATTGGCAATCATACCGACAAGGCGCGGTATTATGAACCCATCTCTTTTGATGAAGCCATGACCTTTAAGGAGCAGTTTTCGTTTCCGGCCTATACTTCGGTACACACTTTTGCTACTCATACAGCAACATTAAAATACAATTCGGAAAAGACCAATCCCAATGTGGCGGTTTTAGGCACCGATGAGAATTACCTGATCACTTCGGGTACCGACTTGGAGAAAGGCAGGAATTTTACAAGCAATGAAATTTTTCAGGGAGCCCATGTTGCAATATTGGGAAATGAGTTGGAAAAGAAGTTATTTAAAAACAATGAGGACCCCATTGGCAAAATCATTTCCATTGGGCCTGGGAAATACAGGGTGATTGGGGTGTTGGAATCCAAGGGTTCAAGCATGGGTTTTTCCGGCGACAGAAATTGCATGCTGCCCATTAATAATGTCAGGCAATACTTTTCCCGCCCCAACCGGTCCTTCACCATCAATGTGATGGCGCACAGTCCTGAGCTGATGGAACCTGCCATCGGGGAAGCAACGGGGCTATTCAGAATTGTCCGTAATACTCCTCTTGGCGAATATGATGATTTTGAAATTACCAAAAGCGATAAGTTGGTCACTGTTTTTCTTGAGAACTTGAAATACATTCGATATGCTGCCATTTTTATTGGGGCAATCACCTTATTGGGAGCGGCTATCGGTCTGATGAATATTATGCTGGTGTCAGTTACCGAACGAACCAAGGAGATCGGGATCAGGAAGGCTGCCGGTGCCACCAAACAAACCATAAAGAATCAGTTTTTGGCGGAGGCCATTGTTATTGCTCAAATTGGTGGGATGTTCGGAATTGTTTTTGGCATTGGGATCGGCAATATTCTATCAATGGTCATTGGAAGTAGTTTTATTATTCCATGGGCCTGGATATTGGTTGGGGTGGTGCTGTGTTTTATTGTTGCCATTGCTTCGGGATATTTACCGGCAACCAAAGCCGCCAAACTTGATCCCATTGAGTCGTTAAGGTATGAGTAAGGCTTAATTTTCCAGGCCTAACTGTTTTCCTTTTTTGTTTTTTGTCAATCCAAGTAAGAAAACCGGACTTATAATGATTAGTAATCCCGAGGCGCCCATGATGGCATAGCCCAGTCCATAAGCATCTGCGAGGTACCCAATAAGGGGGGCAAGTATTGCAGCTACCAGGGTGTGGGCCTGGGATTCTGCAGAAAGGACGGTTGCCAGGATCCGGTTATCAATAGTTTCTGTAACGTAAGCAATACCAATGGGTTTTCTTAAGTTTTCAATGATATAGATTCCAATAAAAAAAATAACCGACACAAAGATGATATTCATTTCGTAAAACAAACCGCTTAAACCACCCAGCAGCAAACCACCCATAATCGTTATATTCAATGGTTTTGTTAAGTTTTTAAAGCGGATGGAATAGGCACCTGCATGTCGTGAAGAATAGGAGGTTAAAAGGTAAATGACAAAATAGGTTATTCCCACAATCACCGAAACCCGTTGTTTATCTTCCAGCATAAGGAGTAGCGGAAGGGTAAGGGCGAGTGTATTCAATACGGGTTGAAGATAATCTTTTAACGCCTGGTAATATCCGGTAAAAAAAGGAAAGGTTAGCAATGGTTTTCAAACTTTGAAGTTTTGAAGGAAAACGAAATCAAGAAATACCTCAAAGTTTGTAAGTATTTTTCCTTTTTCGAACCTAGCAACCTCTCCATCCAATTCTTTTGATATGAACTTATAAGTAAAAGATCAAGAATGTAAGGAATCGCCGAAAACAAAAAGATCAATCGAAAAACTTCCGGTAAAAATACCAAGCCGGCAATTAGTGCCGAAACGGCTGATCCCATCTGTGAATATGACCGGGTATATCCATAATAGAATACTTTATCCTCTTGCCATCCCTTGTTTTTATATAATCAAAAATCATGGCTTTATGGGGCTCCGGTGCGTGAAATGCATCTCCAAGTGAATAAAACAACATAGCTACGATGAAAACTACCATATCCACTGGAAAAATAAAGGCAATAAATGACAGTATATAAAATAGAAAAGAGGAAATCAATTTTTTTCGACCCAGCGAATCGTATTGCGATGCCAGCCGGTATTTCAAGGATGTTACGAAATTTCCCGAATGTTGTACAATACTCCGATTTGTAGAAACGATAAGTCATTTTCTAAAAAGAAAAGGACCAGTGAATGGTTCAAAAATCTAAGGTTCTTTAAAAATCCGTAGAAACAGAATTTATAGAATTGGACATCCTTTTTAAAGCTTCGCTTTCGATCGCTCATGGCATCTTTTCAGAAATCCAAAATTATAAAAAATCAGGCTGGCAATTTTGAATTAATTACCGGCCTGATATAAAATCCATCTAAAAGGCTCGTACTCACAAAAAGATACCAGATACCTCTATCGTATTCTTTTGTGCCTGTTGGGCTTCATAAATATTTTAAACGAATGGTATTTATTCTTCACACAACTGCCCAAGGATCTCAAAGCCCTTGCATTTTTTTGCATTGCTGAACTTTGCCATATCCTTTAAGCTAAACTTGCCGGTAGCAACAATCAGGGTGGTTTCATTTTCTCCCTGGATGGTGATGATCATTTCGTTGATAAAACCATCTTCCTTTTTTACCATCATTTCTACATTTTCCCCACTGCTTTTAACTTCAACTAAACCCTTGTAGTCATCTTTCTTGAAGTCATTATAGAATTCAGCATATAAACCCGATGAGCTCACTGCCGGACTTTCATCATCATCAACAGAAATCATTTTGAGATTTATTACACTCATCTCACTTGTCATCTCCCCTTCCTCATCAGATGGGTTAAACATATTGGTTTTTAAATCGAAGAAATAAAAACCGGGAGTTAAAGAGTATTTGGCAATGTAGGTATCCAATGGGTTGGATTGTGCTGATAACAATACCGGCACCAGGGCCATGATCGTTAGCATAGAAATTGTTTTTAGTCGCTTCATAGGTATAATTTTTAAAATGTTTCAATTGGCCTGCCTTCCATAATTTCTGGAAAACAAGCCATTTGACGATTGTTATTTATTCACTTTGATGCATTTTCCCAAGGTGTTCCATTCCGCCCAACTTCATGGCTGAGCCTAGCTTGGCTATATGGTTCAGGTTGATATTACCCGTGAGGCTTAGCAGAACTTCTTCCTTATCGCCATCCACCACCATGATCATTTCAGAGATGATCGACCCTTCGCTTTTTGCATAGAAATTAATATTGGCGTCATTGTCCTTTACCACCATTAATTCTTTGTATTCCTTAAACGGAATGGTTTTCATGATTTCATCGTGAAAGCTGTTTTTAGTGCTTTCATTTCCATCGTCTTTTACGGAATAAGCCAAAAGCTTCAATTGCTCAATCCCCTCCACGGCTTTTTGAAATTCATCAAATTCCGGGTCATCGGCTTCAATTTCCGAGAAAAGCTCAAACAAACCTTTTGAAACTTCCACCGATGTAAATCCATCTTGTTCGGTGTATTTTTCAAAAAGTGAACTGACTGCACTGTTTTGGGTAAATCCAAAAAGTGGGATGATCAATAAAATTAAAATCGCATTTTTTAACATTGTTTTTTTCATGATTGTATGATTTAATGATTATTAATATTTCTTATAAATTTCGGTCAAGCAGGTGAAGATTTAAAACTCCCTTTACCCTCTTAACCTATTTGCCAATTCACCGTTACCAATTGACTATTCCTCTTCAATTTCCTCCAGGTTTTCCATTCCGTCAATATTCATTGATTTCGACAGTTTTGAAATGGTTTTCAGGTCAATATCACCCTGGATGCTGATCAGTGCGTTATCATCCTGTCCGCCAACAACCATCAACAATTCCTTGATGTTCTTACCCTCTTTCTGATCAGGAATTTTACATCCTTATTTTTTCTTCACCACCATCAATTCCTCATAAGTATCTTTGGGGAAGTCTTTCCATGATCTCCTCGTAGAAATTGACCTTCTGGTTCAATTCTTTCGATTCTTCATCAACAGTAACAATTTTGATGCAATTAAGGTTTTTTACCAATTCAACAAAACCGTCTTCATCTTCTTCTGTTTCAACATCGGCAAACAAGCCGAACATGTGCTGTGTGATGTAAACCGAAGTGAACCCTTCTTTCTCCGAATACTTGTCAAATAATTCATCTGCAGGGCTTTGAGCAAAAATAGTTGCGGGAAAAGCATGCCCAATACCACCATAATTTTAAAACTCAGTTTTTTCATAGTATTATTGTTTTGAAGTTATTATTTCTTTTGATTTATCTAAAATTGAAATTTTTTCAGATTTTTCATTCCTGTTTCGAATGTATTTAAGGTATTTAAACTTTTCAACTTTGTTGAATTCCGAAACATTTTGCAATTCGTTAACTCCATCGTTTAAATTACCCGAGACCATCATCAAAACTTTTTTGGTTTCAGCATAGGCTAGTTTAGGGTCCTGATAAGTATCCTTATATTTCATTTCAAAAGTTCCAAATTTGAAATACAAGCCAAAAAGAATCACAATAACAGCAGCGATAGACACAAGGGTATAGAGCCTTTTTTTCCTGAATGATTGGATAGGAATAGTTTTATCTTCTTCGATAGCTTTAAGGAATTCATCATCAAAATTGGGGTTGCCAATCTCCTCCCTGCCCGAAATTTCGAAAAAAGTAAAAATATCCGAATAGCTGCGCAAATGAACAGGTACTTCTGCATGGAGGAAGAAAGATTTTAATTTTTGTTCTTCTTCTGTGGTTGTTTCACCATTCTCATATTTTTCGATCAGATGTTCAATTTTTTGCAAATTCATAATTGTGCATTTTAATCATAGTTTCTTTCACCTTTTTCCTGGCCCTCGATAAATTAACCCTTATGGTATTGACGCTTAAATCCATGACCTCCGAAATCTCTTCGTATTCATACCCTTCGATGTCCCTCAAATGTATGATCATCCTTTGTTGTTCGGGCAGCGAATCAATTATTTTTAAAACGTTTTTATAGGAATCACTGATTTCCATACCGTGATAGGGTGTTGAATAGGAAACTTGTCCATTTCTTTCACTCAATTCATCCGTTTTGTTTCGTTTCGATTTCAATTTGTCAAGGCATAAGTTTTTTGTAATCGTCATAGCAAAAGCCTCAATGCTATTGTATTCATGGAGCTTGTCTTTCCTTGCCCACAGCCTTATCATGACTTCCTGAACCATGTCTTCAGCTTCAGCCGTGTTGACCAGCATTCTTTTGGCCATCCGGAAGAGTTTGTGCTTCATCGGAAGCACTTCTATCTTAAAGTTCTCAAGCGTCATGTAAATAGAAGACGAAATATAAGCATTTTTATTACAGCCCTTTATCATTTATCAAAAAAAGCATACAACTTATTGAAATACTGTGAATAAACAATATTTGGAGAACTTAAATATTTAGCTATTTTTGTAGGCTTTATTGAAAATGTAAATTTAATGAAATAATAATCTAAACTTGAAATTATGTTTAAAGGACATCCTAAAGGACTGATTGCAGCGGCACTTGCTAATATGGGCGAGCGTTTTGGTTTTTACACAATGATGGCAATTTTGGTGCTGTTTCTTCAGGCCAAATTTAGCCTGGACGAAACCAATGCAGGTATCATCTATTCCGTGTTTTATTTTTCCATTTATGTATTGGCATTGGCTGGTGGTATTATTGCCGATAAGTTGAAAAACTTTAAAGGGACAATTTTAGTCGGTATCATTACCATGACCGTGGGTTATGTAATATTGGCTTATCCTACAAAAACACCGGTTCCTAACCAAACCCTTTTCCTTGTACTTACTTGTTTCGCACTGTTTGTAATCGCTTTGGAAATGGATTGTTTAAGGAAATCTTCAGGCATTGGTGGGTCAGATGTATGACAATCCAAAATATGATGCTGTAAGGGATTCCGGATTTCAAATATTTTATATGTTCATTAATGTAGGGGCTGTTTTTGCACCTTTCACTGCAGTAGGAATTCGTAATTGGTGGCTACAACGCAACGGTTTCGAATACGATGCTGGTTTGCCAGCCTTGTGTCACCAGCAAATAAACGGGACATTGACCGATCAGACTGCAGCCGCTTTCCAGCATTCTGCTGATGCTGCTACCATCAATGGGGGGTGCCGGAAATTTAGCTGAATTTGCGGATAATTACCTGAATGTGTTTACTACCGGTTTTCACTATGCTTTTGCAATAGCAATTGGCGCCATGTTGATTTCACTAACTTATTTAGGTAATAAGAATCGCTTCCCTGATGGAAAGGAAAGTTGCCGGTTCTCCTGAGGACCTCGCTGAAATAAAGATGGACCCCAAGGAGGTTAAACAGCGTCTTTATGATTGTTCGCCGTTTTTGGAGTTGTTATCTTCTTCTGGTTTTCATTCCATCAAAATGGTCTGACCTTAACCTATTTTGCAAAGATTATACCGATCTGAGCCAATCAATTTGAACTTAGGGGGATTCGATTGGTAGGAGCGGAATTGTTCCAGTCTGTAAACCCATTTTTCGTTGTGTTTTTAACCCCGATTATTGTAGGCCTTTTTGGTTTCCTTAAAAACAGGGGAATTGAACCCAGCACACCTAAAAAAATTGCCATCGGTATGTTTATCGCTGCCATGGCGTATGTTTTAATGGTGGTAGGATCATTTGACCTTCCATTACTTAGAGACGTGAAAGCACAAGGCGGTCTTGATGATTCCTTAAAGGTAACTCCATTCTTGCTGATCGGAACTTATTTTATCCTTACCGTGGCTGAGTTGTTTATTAGCCCGCTTGGAATTTCTTTTGTTTCGAAGGTTGCCCCTCCTCAGTACCAGGGCATTATGCAGGGATTATGGTTAGGTGCTACTGCAATGGGTAACCAGTTGTTGTTTATTGGAGCTATTTTCTATGAAAGTATTCCAATTTGGACTACCTGGACAATCTTTGTGGTCGCTTGTTTGATCTCGATGGTTACGATGTTGATTTTGCTAAGATGGCTTGAAAGAGTAGCCAAATAATAGATACGTTTAACAATTGTCAAAGGGCTGTTTGAAAAGCTATTAATGCTTGTCAGACAGCTTTTTGTTTATTTTGTTTGTGTGAACAGAAAAATGAATAACCCATGGGGGCATAAACGGCGGTTCAATTCGTATACCGAATACTTCAGAAAGGAATTTGGCGAGCGTGTTCAAAAAGTATCCATTGATGCTGGATTTTCCTGCCCAAACCGGGATGGTACACTGGCGTATGGAGGATGCACCTATTGCAACAATGAGGCTTTTAATCCATCCTATTGCCAACCCGAAAAGCCGATAATGCAGCAGCTGGATGAGGGCATTGAATTTCACTTGAAGCGGTATCGGCGAGCCAATAAATACCTTGCTTATTTTCAAACTTATTCGAACACTTTTGCCCCTCTTGAAAAATTGAAGAAAATATATTCCGAAGCATTATCCCATCCAGGTGTTATCGGATTGGTTATTGGTACACGGCCTGATTGCATGGATGATGAAAAACTTGAATACTTCAGCCGTTTGAACGAAAGCCATTACCTGATCATTGAATATGGAATGGAGTCGTGTTATAACAAAACCCTGGAGCGAATAAACCGTCATCACACTTATGAGCAAACGGCTGAGGCCATTACTAAAACAGCTTCTTATGGAATAAAAACCGGTGCTCACTTAATTTTTGGGCTTCCGGGTGAAAGCCGGCACGAAATGATGATGGAAGCGGCAATTGTATCTCAACTCCCAATAAGTAACATTAAATTTCACCAATTGCAGATCATTAAAAATACAGCCATGGCCAAGGAGTATTCCAATGAACCGGAAGCATTTGAACTTTTCGGGTTGGATGAGTACATTGATTTTATTGTACATTTTATCGAACAACTTAATCCTCGGTTTATTATTGAGCGTTTTACGGGTGAAGTCCCTCCTCGTTTTCTGGCAGGGCCAAATTGGGGTTTGATCAGAAATGATCAGGTCAATCACCGAATTGAACAACGAATGGAGGAATTGAACACCTGGCAAGGCAAGTTTTATGCATTATAATAATGCCTTATGCTTCCAACTTACGAGAAAATAGTCTTTTCATACATTTCTTACTTACCTCTTCGAAGACTATTATGTGATTTATAATATGCTAAATTTAGAAATTGCTGATATTTTATCAACATATTATTTTGAAATAAAAAATAAGGTATATTTGCTGTTGAGTAAAAAGTGATCATTTAAACATTTTCTTTAACTAAATTTTATTATTATGAAAGTATTTACGAAGTTAGGACTTTCATTCTTGGTTTATTATTACATCAGGGATGGTATTTGCGCAAAACGATGTAGACCCCAATGCGCAGTCAACAGGGATTACGTCTACGTCCGATGCCATGTTTGATTTACAGTTTCAATGGCCGGTTGGAGTCGGTGGTGGTGAAGCTGGTATTGAAGCAAACGGCACGTACATTTACACGACCAAATGGAATGGGTTGGTGAGTTTCTTTATCGTTATGATATGGAAGGAAACTTGCTCGAAACTTTAACCATTGGAAGTGCCCAGGATGTCAGTTTGGCATAACGGAGCCTATTTCTATGGTTCGGCTGCCTCTACAACCGTATTTGAACTCGACCTTGACAACGCAGCTTTGATCAGTCAGTTTGTTGCACCAGTTGCCCGTTAGGGCTATTGCATATAATGAAGATGACAATGTGTTTTATGGAAACAACTGGAGTGAGCCTGTTCGGGTTTTCCCCTTCAGGGCATCACGGGGTGTTTTAATGTAGGCCCTTTTGGGCCAGTTTCTACAGTTAGCTTACGACAACTATTGCGATGCACGTATCCTGTGGGCTTATGCTCAGGTAGGCACAACACCGGATGATGAACTGGAACAGTACAGATTGAGCTACCATCCGGAGTTGAAACTGGAGTTACTTTTAATGTGGCTTGTTAATTCCACCAGTAACAGGTTTAGCAGGTGGTTTAGCAATTTCCAACGATTTTGTTCCAGACACATACACGATCTCCGGAAATATGCAAAACGAATTTATCTGGGGTCTTGAATTATGTGCCTCGCTTCCACCTGCTAATGAATGCGAAGACTTTGATGATTTAACCGTAGGTGGTTATGTTGCTGGCCAATTGGGTGGAAACTGGACAATATGGGGCGGGGCGCGGGTACAAATGAGATGCCCTTGTTTCTGACCTTTATTCAATTGCTTAAACAATTCTATTCTTGTTGAAAGCATTACTGACCTCGTTCACCTTATTACCGGTGATAACATTACCGAAGGAAGATGGACTATAGTTTGAATATATATGTGCCTCATACTGCCACTTAAAAAATAGGTGAGGACAGTGTTATAATTTAGTTCTTTGACATCTTTGTAATCTAATTGAAACATTATACGGCGTTTTGACAGTAGGACCAAATTGTAATAGTAGGTTGAAGTTGTTTAAATCGTTACGATAACGAAAAAGTAATAATTGCAGTGAATCTTTCAACCATTTTTCAGAAGTCCCCCAAAAGGACTTTATTTTCAAGTGTTGTTCTATCCATTTGAATAGCTCGACTTGCCAACGATTTTGTAAAATAAAGCTATTTGTTCAGCCGAGAGTTCTATATTGTTTAAGATACAATAGTTGTTTTATCATAGAATTTAACTCTTCAACTGGATAACAGAACATAAAAGCCTGTCAATTTGCCTATTTGATCACATTGTATACCTTTAGCCTTGTCTACCTTTGGGAACATTCTTCGGATTTGAAGATTTAGCTGTACAACAAAAAATGCTGACAGAATAGTTATCTTGTATAAACGTTCGTAACAACATTCCACGATCAAAAATATAGTATGCAGCTCCATATGGGATATAACCATGGAGTTAATTTTAACTGTTGCTCCGTAATTGAATAAAAGCAGATTTAGTAGTGATTGTAAAGTGTTGCATTTATTCCTCCTTTGGTTTTTGCCTTTGCCCCAGACACATGACAGGTCTATAGTTGAAAATCAAAAGCTAAACTTTACTATCTCAAAATTGTACTGTTTCTTGCAAGAAATCTATGTGACTCCTCAAACATCTTACACCCGCTCTCATTTGCTTTTACAGACTTGTGATAATTTAAAATCCAGATGGTAGGTTTTTTCGCTATGGCTTCAAGGGCATTCAAATCCGTAAACTATCACGGTTGGTTTGCCCGATATCAAAGCATCTGATTCTACCACTTGATATACTTTAACCTTGGTGCCATCGAATTTCCTGAACTTTAAATGTGGACAAACCTTTTTTATTATACTTTTGTTCAACATGAAGTTTTCGAACGAATGATACAACTTATTGAAATCAATTTAAACTGTGTATGTTCGGAAAAACAGGATACTTTAACCTGCAAAAAAATATTATACCCGGAAACGAATGGGGATTGGGTATTGTTTGATGACGATATGACAATGGTTGTTGATGGTGCCGGTGCAGCAGCAGCAGTAATTCCTTACGAATACGATACATGGTATTTCTGTGAAGTGATTGTTGACCTTGACAACGACAATTGTGAATTTTATGTAGATGGAAACCTTGAGCATGAATACCAGTGGACACTTGGCACATTTGGAACACCAGGCGCACTTACTTTGGCAGGATCAAATATTTACGCCGCTCCGGGTACAGGATTAACACCTCCGGGTGCATTTTTTGATGATATTTGTTTTGAAGAATTGCCTCCGATTGTTATTCCTGGCCCACTAAATGTTACAGCCATGGTTGAGAACGATGTTGATGTTCATGTAGACTGGGAAGAACCCAATACAGATTTGGTATTGGAAGGATACAATGTTCTTCGTAATGGAACACTGCTCGGTTATGTTGCTGTTCCGACAACAGAGTATGATGATATGGGTCTTGCTCATGGAGTATATGAATATTGTGTTACTGCGGTTTATGATGAGGCTGAATCACAGCCTGTATGTGCTCCTGCTGTAACCATTATTGATATGTCTCCTCCAGCACCACCAAACCTTGAAGGAATGGTCGGTGGAAACGGTGTTGACCTCGCCTGGGAAGGCCCTGAAGGTGGCTGGATCCGCTGGGATGCTGGCGTAAACACCGGAAACGGAATTGGCGTAACCGGTGGTGGAACATTCAATGTTGCTTCGCATTGGGAACCTGCTGATCTGGAAGATTATGTTGGATTCTCCTTAACCAAGGTTCAATTCTATGCCAACGGTGATCCTGATGCAACTTATACCATTAAAGTTTGGACAGGAGTTAACGGAACCAACGTAGTTCATACTCAGCCGGTAGCTTCTTTCATCGTTGATGACTGGAACGAGGTTGAGCTAACAACATCTGTTCCAATAAATGCAGCCGATGATTTCTGGTTTGGTTACGCTGTTACCCATGGTGCGGATATGTTCCCGGCCGGTTGCGATGATGGCCCTGCCATTCAATACAAAGGCGATATGCTCAATTCCGGTGCTGGCTGGGTTTCTATTTCAGCTGAATACGGACTGGATTACAACTGGAACCTTGCCGGTTTTGTAGAATTGACTGATGGTTCAACAGCTCCATTAACACCAAAAGAAGATATTATCCCTTACTTTACAGGTACATTTGCTTCTTCTCTTGAAAGTGGTATGCCCGTACAACCATCAAACAAATTCAATCCTACCTTTGCCAAAGATTTAACTTACAATGTATACTTCAAGCCTGAAGGGGGATCGTATTCAGAAATCGCTAACACAGCGGTTACCAACTACACCCATACTTCGCCGGTAATCGGATGGAACTATTATTATGTAACAACCCTCGTTAACGGGGCTGAGTCAGATCCTTCAAACGAAGTTTCCATACTCTTTACCAGCATTGAGGACATTGTTTCATTTAGCACACAGGTATATCCTAACCCTGCAAGTAACTTTGTAAACATCAAATCGGATTTTGAAATCAGCAGCATTACGGTTTACAATTATGCAGGACAGGTAATTACCAAAGAGCAGGTTGATAACTACACGCATCAATTCAACACATCAGAGTTCAACTCAGGAATCTACTTCTTCCAGATTGAGACTACGGATGGTACTACTTCAAAACGCATAATTGTTGAATAATAGAGTGTTAAATTTTTAAGTGAATAGGGAGGCTATGTTTAGTCTCCCTTTTTTTTATTTTTGAAGTTTACAAAATCAGAAAACAATGCAAGAATTTGAACCATACGTTGGAGGTAGTTTTAATCGGACATCAATACCGTTGGAAGTCCGAAACCCGTTTAATGGTGAAGTAATCGGTCGAACCTATTTAGGTGACCGCGATGCTTTTGAAAAAGCCATTGTCAGTGCTATGGATATTCAAAAAGGGTTACAGGCATCGCCTTCCCATGTAAAATCCAGTGCCTTGAATTTTATTGCTGAATCGCTAAACCATCAAAGGCAGGAGTTTGCCCGGATTTTGAGTCTTGAATCTGCAAAACCCATTAAATATGCTCTTGGTGAGGTTGACCGCGCCATAACCACTTTTTTAATCGCTGCTGAAGAAGCTAAACGATTGCCGCATGAATACATTGACCTGGAATGGACACCAGCTGGTGAGGGTAAGGAAGGATTGGTTAAGTATTTTCCGGTAGGCCTGGTTGCCGGAATATCACCTTTTAACTTTCCACTCAATTTGGCTATACATAAATTGGCTCCCGCAATTGCTGCGGGTTGTCCGATCATTCTGAAACCCTCGACATCTACTCCGTTATCCACCTTGTTGCTGGCCAGAATAATTGATACTGCCGGTTTGCCCAAAGGCTCTGTTTCAATTATTCCTATGGATCGTACTACAGGGAATCAACTGGTTACTGACGATCGTATTAAGCTGCTTTCTTTCACCGGCTCACCGGAAGTGGGCTGGAAAATGAAAAGCGATGCTGGAAAGAAGCGGGTGGTTTTGGAGTTGGGAGGAAATGCAGGTGTCATAGTTACAGAAAC